>PBGH01000007.1 GCA_002720055.1 Methanobacteriota archaeon
CAGGAAAACAACGAGATTGCAAGTGTCATCATAGACCTCGATGTACATTGGCCCTAGGGTCTCTGTGTCGGAGGTCGCGTTCCAAGTGTGGGACTCCTCCACGTAATCGTATCCATCGTGCATCGTCGAGCTCTGTATCAATACAGATAGGCTGTAATTGGCCCCGGGCTCGAGATTCTCGATCTCCAGCATTCCCGAGTGGTTCCCCACATCCAGCGAGGGGTAGACGTCATACTCCGTTTCGCAGGTCCAGTGTCCGGAATCGTGCTGGACGCAAGCTCCTGCTTCGAAGTTCCTGGAGAGTCCGTAGTCCTCCCATTCCTCTTCCCAGCACTCATGGTCACCATACATGCTCTCGCCGCAGTAGTCGAAGTCCTGTGTGTACACCTCAACCTCGTACTCGATCCCGTCGTATGTCAGCGTGAACGGTGAAGGAGGCTCCTCGCAGGGCCCTCTGAACCCGAAGTAATCGCTGAACAGGTGGTAATCCCACCCGCCTTCCTCGTCAATCTCGTACAGGGTTGCGTGAAGCTGAAGTCCGCAGGTTTGGTTGGTTGTCTCCCCCGTGAACTCAAGAACTTCTGGTTCTGAGGTCGCGTTGAACTCCCATACTTCTTCCCAGAACCAAGAATTTTGGTACGCGTGTTCGTAGCCCATGAGATCGACTCTGTAAGTGGTTCCTGCCTCGAGTCCCTCCACGTGCAGCTCCATGGAGTGCTCGCCCGCCTCGATATGGGGCTCATCGTAATGTGCGGCGCACCGCCATGTGCTGTCGTCCTCGGACCACTCGCAATCATCGTAGTTGAACCACCTGTAATCGTAATCGTCGGCCTCACCGTCGCCGTTCCAGTCCCGACTTATCTCGCACTCGTAACCGTCACCTGTGTCGGTGCAGTCGTCATAGTCCTCGATGTGAGCCATCATCTCCCATTCAACGCCGTCATAAGTCAGGGTGAATGGGGAAGGGGGCTGCTCGCAGGGCCCTCTGAAGGCGAACCTATCATCGTAGCCGGCTCCCCTCTCGGGATTGTGGATGCTAACCATGATTTGAGCATCGCATGTGAAGTTGTCAGTCTCCATGTGGAACTCTATGACCTCCATCAGCTCATTTGTGATGTTGAACTCCTCGTAAATCACCTCTTCAATTTGACAATCCATTTGGCTGCAAATCTCCAATATTCCCGTCACTTCGTAAGTGGTGTCCTCCCATAGGAACTCCACTTCGAGCTCCATGGAGTGATTGCCCTCCTCTATCTGGGGGGCATGCCTCCCTATCACGCAGTACCATGCGCCGTCGTCATCGGACCACTCGCAATCCTCCTGGGGGAAGTGCCAGTAATCGTAGTAGTCGTCCTCTCCGTCTCCGTCCCAGTCATGGCCCCATTCGCACTGCCAACCTTGGCCATCGTGGTGGCCATCGTGATCGTCGCCGTGGTGCCCATCGCTCTGGGTGCAGTTTTCGAACTGTTCCAAATCGAGGTCCAACTCCCACTCCACGCCGTCGTAAGTCAGGGTGAACGGGGAAGGTGGTGCCTCGCAAGGGCCATCGAACCAGAATGATTGTTGGAAGATGGTATGGAGGTTCCCATCCTCATCGACCCCTGATAGCCACGCGTCGACGGAGGCATCGCAGGTCCAGTTGCTGGTCTCCATGTTGAACTCGAACACCTCTTCCTCGGAGGTCGCGTTCCAATCGTATGACTCCCAGTCATCTATGTCGGTGCAACCAGTAACCTCGTTGCATTCGTATACCCGTATCCCCAAGTGGTAGGTATCATCTATCTCGAGGCCCTCCACGTGCAGCTCCATCGAGTGGTTCCCCTCCTCAATGAAGGGGTGGTATGGTGAGTGCACCTCACAGTACCACACGCCGTCGTCCTCGGACCACTCGCACTGTTCGTATTCGAAGTGCATGTAGCCGTAGTGACCGTCTCCGTAATCGATCTCGCACTCGTAGTATCCGTCATCCATGTCGGTGCAGTCTTCGAACTGCTCCGTCACGACTTCCAGCTCCCACTCCACACCATCGTAAGTCAGTGTGAACGGGGAAGGCGGCATCTCGCAAGGGGCCATGAACCAGAAATTGTCTCCGAACAAGTAAAGCGCATCGCCGTCCTCATCAATCACCTCGAGGTCAGCCTCAATGCCGGCCTGGCATGTGTAATTGTCGGTCTCGATGTGGAAACTGAAGGACTCGTTCTCGGAGGTCGCGTTCCACAAGAAGGAGACATTCTCTAGGTCCTCCCCTTGCATTGGGTTCCATGTGCCGTATCGCAGGTGCAGTTGGTATGCCTCTCCAACTTCAAGGCCGGTCACTTCGAGCTCCATGGAGTGATTGCCCTCCTCTATGTATGGGGGCATCTCATGCATCACGCAGTACCACACGCCGTCGTCCTCGGACCACTCGCACTGTTCGTAATCGAACCACCAGTACTCCCAATCGTCAGTCTCGTTGTCGCCATCGTGGTCGTAGCCGATCATGCACTCGTAGCCATCTTCCATGTCCGTGCAATCATCGAACGCCTCGGTGTGCACCTCCATCTCGTACTCCATCCCGTCGTAGGTGAGGACGAATGGGTTAGGTGACTCCTCGCATGGTCCGTCGAACTTGAAGTGGTCATGGACCTGCATGTTCATTCCGAAGAGAGAAGGCAGGACCTCAACATGGCAGGGGTAGTTGTCCGTCTCCATGTTGAATGAGAAGGACATGTTCTCCGAGGTCGCGTTGAACTCGAGGAAGTCGAAGATTCTGTGAGTCATGGAGCCCATCTCTGTGTACATTTCGACATCGAGGGATAGCTCGTAGGTCTCATTCACTTCCAGGCCCTCTATATGCAGCTCCATCGAGTGGTTGCCTTCCTGGATGATAGGGACGCTTCGGTCCACTATGCACCACCATTCGTCATCTTCGCTGTCAGTTTCGTTCTCGAACCACTCGCAGTCTCCGGACTCGAGTAAGTAGTAGTCGTAGTAGTCGATCTCACCGTCGCCGTCCTCGTCTACGCCGATCTCGCACTCGAAGTAGCCATCCATGTCTTGGCAATCGTCGAACTCCATGTACTCGAACTCCTCCTCCCACTCGATACCGTCGTAGGTGAGGACGAATGGGGATTCGAACTCCTCGCATGGGCCGCTGATCATGCTTGCAGCCCCGTAGATGAACTCACCGGATCCCATCGGGTCCTCATAGACCTCCATACTCGCGAGCAGTTCGCAGTCGCTTGGTAGGACTGAAAGCTCGTCGTATACGGTGTATGTGTCATTTGTCGAGGAAGTTGAGAACTCCATGTACCCCTCCATCTGACCGAGGACGTACTCGACTCCGTAATCCGTGCTCGAGTTCAGTGCTGTGATGTTGAACCTGACGTCGTACACGCCAGCATCTAGGAAGAAGCCGCCGAATAGTGCTGTTTGGTTCGCGGAGAACTCGTGATCTGGGCTCTGGCCGAAGTCATCGGTGCAAAACCAATCGCCGTCTCCGTCGGTGTCTATATGGTACTCGCAGTAGAACCACCAGTCGTCAGTCTCGTCCAGCTCGCCATCCTCGTCGTAGTCCTCACCGCACCACCATCTCTCGTCGCTTTCCGACCAGATGCAGTCCGGGTAGGGGCCAGCCGGCTCTTCGTTGGCCATGTTGGGTAGATCGAACCACTCCGAGCTCCCATCACCATCGAAGTCGCCCCAGATTGAGATTGTTATCGGATTCTCGCACGGGCCTTGGAAGATTGTCACGAAAGCGGAGACTGTCTCCATGTCTCCCGAGGTGTTATTCTCCTCCATGAGTAAAGCATCGACTATCAGCATGCACGTGGAAGCTAGGATTTCGATGTCGAACTCCAGTGAGTTGCCAGGGTCTACTCCGGTCCATGAGGCGTTGTTCTCTTGGAAGCTATCCTCGTCATCCATCCCGGAAGCGTCCTCGCTGAAACTTATCCACTCCAACACATAGTCGACTCCGGAGCTGAGGTTGCTTATCTGGAACTCAGCGTCGTATTCGCCCTCATCGATCTCGGTTGGCAACGAGTTGTTGTCTGCGTTGAACCCGGGAATGGACTCCATGGTGCCATCGCCGTCCACGTCTATGTCCAGCGTTATCTGGCCGGTGTTCCCGCATGGGCCGACGAAGTCCCATTCGTATGACCAGTCGTCACCAGATGTCTCGTTCACGAGGTTAGCATGGATTCCTACATCGCAGTCCATGACGTCGNGAGTGAGGTTCCACGGCTCGCTGCTGGTTTCCGAGGTGGCGTTCCAAGACCTGAACTCCATGTCCTCTTCGCAGTCCCCCCCCCATTGGCAAACCTCTACCTCCCACTCGAGGCTGTAGTTGTCGCCTATTGTCAGGTTCATCGATGTGAACAGGAACTCGTATGTCCCCGCATCCATGAAACCGTCCATGATTGGGTCAACATCTTCGGGAACCTCTTCCCAGTTTCCATCCATCTCCCACTCAAGGATCAGTGGGTCTTCCGCGGAATCGTGGTCCGCTGAGACCAGGGACGCCATCGGCCCCAGTGCCGAAACCAACATCAACAGGCAGATGCTTATGCTTCTTGTCTTACTTACGCTGTACATTAATTCGCGTCGCGATACTTTTCATATATAATCGTGAGCCCTGCATCGAATCGATACAGTTTACCCGCTATCACCCTCTAGCCCACCATTCTATGGAATCTCCAGAGGCTTCCTCTTTGGAGATCAAAATCAGTCCGGATTCACTCAGGGAGTTTTTTTCGAAAGTAGGCCCATCACCCCCCAGATCTACATCTGAAATGCAGATCCTCGCCCTGTCTACCATTTTTTCGGTCAGGAATCTGGACCACGTGTAAGGACCGCCCTCTACCAGCAGGGACTGGACCCCTCTATCTCCTAGCATATCCAGGATCCTAGATGCCGGGATCTCCTCCTCTACTATCACCAACCTCTCAACATGGGGCAAATCCTGGGATGAGTCATAATCAGAGCTCTGGATCAGCAGGGTAGGCGCCTCGGAGTCCAACATCAGTTTACAGTCTCTAGGCATCCTGTTGGAGGGGTCTATTACCACCCTTATCGGTGGCCCCCTGGGCCCTATATCCGGCCCTCTGACGGTCAGAGAAGGATCGTCTCTGAGTACCGTACCGATTCCTACCAGAATAGCCATTGATTCAGCTCTCATCTCATGGGATAGTTCGAGTGATCTGTCCGAGCTGAATCGAGAAGATGGTTGAGAGGGAGGCCCATCGACCCTTCCCTCTGAGTCGGTTGAAGCCTTCATAGTCACAAGTGGCCTTCTGTTCTTGCACCAATGGATGAAGTGATCCATCTGTCCTTCGCACTCATCTTCCAGAAGGCCGACATCCACATCCACACCGGCCTCTGTAAGTGCTTCCACACCTCCTCCTCTGACTGTCGGGTTGGGGTCCAGGGACCCTATTACCACCCGGCTGACTCCGGCCCAGAGAAGGGACTCCGTACACGGAGGGGTCCTTCCGAAGTGATTGCAAGGCTCGAGGGAGACGTAAGCGGTAGTCCCCTGGGTGGGGACTCCCTTTGACTCGGCGTCTGCAATAGCCATCTGCTCGGCATGCAGCCCCCCTATGTGATCATGCCAGCCCTCAGCGACTATTTTCCCGTCTCTTACGAGTACACATCCGACAAGCGGATTTGGCATTACCCGATGTCGACCTCTGTCGGCAATCTCGATTGCCCTGCGCATGAATCCCTCCTCTTGGGTCATCTCGATCGTGCTTCTGAACAAGCGATCACTCATGATTCCTTGCTTCGGCAGTATTGAAGTCATATGCGCCGCTCGCAGCTTCNTGGTCAGAGTCGCTTGCATAGTCAATCCCAACGCGAGAGACGGAAAGCTGGGAAAGAACCTCCACAAGGTCGAGGCAGCTATGGATTCGGCAGAGATTCAGTACGACGTCTTCTTGACAAAGGGAACCGGCCATGCCATCGAGATCTCTTCTGGATTGAGGGACAGCGACTACGAGTTAGTAGTCGCGGTCGGAGGCGACGGGACCGTCCACGAGGTCGCGAACGGAATTAGGGACTCTTCGAAGCGCATGGGCATTATCCCAATGGGAAACGGGGATGACTTCGCCAAAGCAATCGGCATCCCGCTCAAGGACCTCCAGGGTGCAGTGGCTCTCCTCAATCAGGGTTCTGATTACACGGTCGGAGGCATCAGAGTCGAGGGATTGAAGGCCCCAGAACACCCAGAAATTCAATCCCCCAAGCACTACCCGGTCACTGGGGAGCCGACAAAGGAAGGCAACTTGGTCAGGTGGTCCTTCCTAGAGTGCGACGGAGGAGTCACATCCTCGATCAACCGAATGAAGGAGGAGGGTCACTTCTCTTGGATCAGTGGCCAGAAGAAGTACACATTCCTAGCAATAAAGGCGATACTGGGGTGGAAGAGCCAGATGGCTTGGATCAGGGTCGACGACCAGCCTGGTAGGAGGGTGGACCTCACGGGACTATTCGCAATGATGCAGGCAGAGACATTCGGAGGAGGGTACCGAGTATCTCCCGGCATGCACCCGTTCGGGGATAGCGCCAAAATAATTCTTGGATTCGGGCTATCCAAGACTCAGATGCTGAGGGTGATGGGACCTCTGGAGAAGGGTAAGCATGTGGGAAGATGGGGCAAGATCAGCATGGATCCTTGTCGGAAATTCGAGGTCATGGCTCTGGACTCTGACGGCAACCCAACCGAGGATCGAGGCCATGACCCACCATTGTTCATCAGCCTCGATGGTGAGATCTCCATGACCACACCGGTTAGATTCGAGTTCCACGAGAAACAGCTGAAGGTCAGGGGAGGCCCCAAACCCCCCAACATCTAGCTCTATTCGTCCGATAGAGCGGCCATGATGTCATTGGCCGCTTCGACGCATACCTGCATCAGATCAGTCGTAGTGACCGCTGCCAGCATCTGCTGCTGTATCCATACCGATCCGATCAGAGACGTACTTACCTGCCATAGGAAACGCTCCTGATCGTCACCATCCTCAGTCGTGGAGTACGAGTCATAGTCGAGCAACTGGCCCCTGTACATCGAACTGACGCGGATAAGGTTCTCCAGTGGGCTCACGTAATCCACGAACGAGAGGTAATCATTCTGATCGTGGTTATGCACGATCCTCTCGATAACCTCTGCGTCACAGCTGACATACAGCTTACCAGAGCCATCGCCGCCGGCTCTGTCCATAAGCTCGTCCACAGTCGGAAAATGCGTGCCTGCTATGTCATTATCCAGAATCGGCCTTATCACCTCCTTCACTCGGAACCTAAGTCCTGAGGATACGTTGATCAGGATGTTTGAACCCGATTCTTCGTAGTCCTCAATGTGAGCCAGAACTCCGTAGGATGCAGGTTGGGACCACCCGCCGACGTCTTCCTTTCCCGGGTCCTGGCTGATGTAACCGAATGGTTCGCCGCTAAGGATGCAGTCATCCATCATCTGCTTGTACCTAGGCTCGAAGACCCTCAGGGACGTGCTGGACATCGGCATGAAGTCAGGGCCGAGTACGAATAGTGGAAGTCCATCCGCTCGAACCACGAATCGCTCACAAGCTTTTACCACTTAAGCATCCTCAGAAGTTAGTTTGGCGCAGACGGAGAGATTTGAACTCCCGAGTCACTAGGACACCGGATTTCAAATCCGGCGCAATACCAGGCTATGCGACGTCTGCAGCGGGCTTGCGTGTGGACTTCCACGGATGAACCTTGCAGCCTACAGGCCGTAGTTTCCCGGCCTGCACCAGTCTGGTAGGCCGGCTCCGGAATCGGGGTGGGTCAGTCCGATGAATAGGACCATGATCAGGATGAAGAAAGCCGGGAATAGGGCAGTCAACGTCAGTATGCCGGAGTCCTCGTCGCCATAGAGGTGCATGAAGATTCCAGCGATCATGATGAACTTGGGAATCGCNATTATGGTCAGTATCCACAGTGTGATCACCTTCTCCTCGGTGCCAAGGCTTTCAGCCACACCGTCGAGGTCTGCCCCGACTGCCAACACCTCGATCAGTGTCAGTATCATCAGTCCGTAGAAGTTCATCCAGTAGGGGTCCTGCCCCAGAATCTTGTAATTCGCCATTTTTTTTCACCTCAATACAGATAGAAGAACGGGAAGACAAGGACCCATACCAGGTCCACGAAGTGCCAGTACAGGCCGAAGTACTCTATCGAGACCGCGTTGTCGGGAGTGTATCCTCCTCTCGCGGCCTTCAGGGTCATGTAGGTCAGTCCGATTATTCCACCGAAGACGTGAGCCCCGTGCGTACCCGTAGTGACGTAGAATGTGGTGGCGCTCACCTGTATGTTCGCCATCATCTGACCTCCTGGGTGCGTTCCCTCCTGCATCATCGCGTAGAGCGCGCTGTCCTTGGAGATGTCCTTGCCATCGTGGTACATCGTGTCGTAGGCGTAGTGTTGGTAGCTTTCGGCGTTGATCGTGTATCCCTCGGAGTAGAGAGATGCTATCTCCGAGTGACCGTGATTAAGTTCCGTGAGAGGGCCAGGAGTTGGGAACCCAATGAACCACTCGATCATCTTCAGAGTCAGGAACAGTATCGCTAGTACCCACGTTGAACCCAGGTATCGCATGACCTTCCTCTTCCTTATGTCCTCATCTATGTCCTTCATTTTCGCATAACGCAGGGCCTGAACGATGGTGAACGAGGAAATTATCAGTGCGAAGGTGTTTATCGCACCAGGTGCGATGTGAAACCAGCTACTCGCGATAAGATGCGCGGCCGGCTCGAAGCATGTCACAGACGTCCCCTCAACCCAATCTCCCGACTCGAATACGGTCTTGCAGTTCGAGATGCCGAATCGGTACCTCATGTATGTGCTGAATAGCGAAGTGAATACCATCATCTCAGACATCAGGAACATCCAGAGCGCTACCTTGCGAATGTCTATGTTCTGGAACGGAGTACCTGATGACTTTGGCTCCCAGAGATGCTTTGAGTCCTTGCCATCAATCCCATAGCTCCAGTCCTGCCTCCACCATATCAATAGGCCGAAGAAGACTACTCCTAGCGAGGCGAAGATTAGTGGTACTTCGTTCCATCCTGTGAAGTCGCCCCATTCGAAGGCAGCAGCGAGGGTAAACAGGAATGCTGCGAATCCCGCACTCATGATGATGGGGGACCATGAATTGTGCGGAGCACCATGGTTCCAGTCGTGCGGGCCCCATGCACTGGGGTGGTGTTGGTGGTCATCGGCGCTCAGTTCGACACCTCCGAAGAATCATCATCGCTAACCATCAGTCTCTGGAACCAGCGACCCATCACTCCGGGCTCATTGGCAATGTGCTCGTTAGCGTCCTCGAGAGTTGGAAGCCCCCAAGTCCCGTCACTTAGCTTGTAGAGGGTGTGGGCAGGTGGTGGTGAGCTGGTCATCCACTCGAACGACCATCCGCCCCATGGGTCGTCTGGAGCTTCTTCGCCCCTGATGGAGGTGACGATCATGTTGAACACTAGTATGAAGTTAGAGAAGAAGAATATGAAACCGGAGACTGTGATGAACATGTTCCACCCAGCCGCCTCCATGGGTAGGGAACCGAGGGCCTCTTCGGTGGTAACGAAGTAGGTGTGGTGCCTCCTCGTCATTCCCCACACTCCCAGCCTGTGCATGGGCCAGAAGAGGGCGTTATAGGATACGAAAGCGGTCAGGAAGTGTAGCACGCCAAGCTTCTCGCTCAGCATCTTTCCTGTCGCCTTTGGCCACCAATAGTAGATTCCCGCGAAGAACCCGAACACAGTCCCTCCTACGAGGACGTAGTGGAAGTGAGCTACTACAAAGTAGGACTCATGGAGGTGGGTATCCATCGCTATGGAGGGGAAGAACATACCTGAAATTCCTCCTAGGGTGAATGTGATCAAGAAGCCCAGAGCCCACAGGGTATGGGTCCTGTAGACGAGGGATCCGCCGTGCATGGTCATCAGCCAGTTGAAGATCTTGATTCCGGTAGGGACGGCCACAAGCATCGTGGTCAGCATGGTCACGAACCTTAGAGTGGGGCTCATACCGCTTGTGAACATATGGTGACCGTAGACTATGAAAGCTACCACGCCGATACCCGCCAGAGCGTAAACCATCGATCTGTACCCGAAGACGGATCTTCTGGAGCTCGTGGCTAGGACCTCGGAGATAATTCCGAATGAAGGTAGTATCACCACGTATACCTCGGGATGCCCGAAGTACCAGAACAAGTGACTCCAGAGAAGCGGGTCCCCTCCGGCCTGTATGTCGTAGAAGGCAGTGCCTATTACCCGGTCTAGGTATACTTGTACCAGGCCGACTCCGAATGCTGGTATCGAGAGGAAAAGCATGACGTTTGCGACTAGTATCGACCAGCTGAATAGTGGCATCTGCATCCACCCCATCCCAGGGGCCCTCATGACCGCCATGGTGGTCAGGAAGTTGATTCCCGTCAGAGTCGAAGAGGCCACAAGAAGGATCTGTCCCGCAGCCCACATGGTTGTACCAGCATGGGTTCCTTCACTTACCGAGTAGGGGGCATATCCAGTCCATCCAGTGTCGGCCCCGTGCCCAGAGAAGACGCCAGTGAAAATCAGTAGGGCCGCGAATGGTTGAAGCCAGAAGGACATGGCGTTTATTCTCGGTAATGCCAGATCGGCAGCTCCAAGCTGCAGCGGAATCATCCAGTTGGCGAAGCCGTTAATCATCGGCATCGCAGCTAAGAAAATCATGGTAGTTCCGTGCAACGTAAAGAACTGATTGTATTGGTCTTGAGTCAGGAAGTCGTTACCAGGTACGGCCAACTGGATTCGGATTATCATAGCCATAATTCCTCCCACTCCTAGGAAGAATAGTCCTGCGACGAAGTAGAGTGTACCGATCTTCTTGTGATCAGTGGTGGTCAGCCAGTCAGCCAACCAAGGCGCGAAGCTGTCCCAGTCGAATGCGTCAGGGTCCCTCCTGTAGAAGACATAGACTAGAGTGGTAGATAGGAGGGTGAGAGAGACTAGTATCAGGACAGCTAGAACCACGAAGGGATCAGCCGACTCGAGGACCTCTATCGGCCCTCCTAGCGTAACTGCCTTCAGGTTCCACATATCCCCGCTAGTACCGGCCCCACCGCCCGCATTTCCATTGACCGAGTTTGCGTAGAGCTCGAACTCTACATTCCTGTCGGTGGCGGGAGCAGTCCAAGTAATCGTCCAAGAGGTCTGATCGTTTCCAGCCTCGGTATGTCCTGCCTCATTACCGTTTGGCCAGACTTGCACAGTAGCCTCGCTAGATGACAGGACTCCCTCGCTGACCCATAGGTAGAATCCTCCTTGGTTTATGTTTCCTGGTTGGGAGGGCCCCCCTTCGAAAGAGAGTGAAAGCTCGTAAGACTCGGAGTAGTTGTAGCTCTCTGGGAGCCCTTCTAGCGAGACCACCACTTCATCATCAGGAGTAATTGCGTGGCACGTGCACCCTCCAGGGGCCTTCACCCCTCCGGGCAGGGATTGCGCGGAGGGCAGAGCTAGCATACCCGCGACCAGGACTAGTGCCAAAGCGGCCCACTTTACTTTATTCCGTGCCAAGACTCCCACCTACGCATGCGCCTCTAGTTTCGCGGCCATTATTGAGTGGGCGTCACCACAATACTCTGCACAGAGTATCATCGACTCATCTGTCATCGAATCAACTATCGTGAGCCATAGTGTTGTTGTCTGACCGGGCACAGCATCTTCCTTGTTCCCAAGGTGCTGGAACCATGGCGCATGAGTAACATCAATGGTTTCCATAATTGCTAGATAAGTCTCCCCCTTCTTCAGACTTAGAACCGGGACAGTTCCGTATACCTCCATCGATTCCGTACCTGTGTCACAAAGTGTGGTGTCTAACTCCAGACAGTCGAAACTCCAGAACCACTGTTGTCCAGTAATCTCGATAACATGATAGCAGTCTGAGGTTACAATTCCCGAAGAGGCCATGACGTTGTTCGAAAACTCTCCCTCCCCACATTCGTAACCGTGGTTACCTCCATCTGCAGAAGTCCACATTGCATCAAGCGGGCCCCAAGAGTAGTATGTTAGCCAGACTATCAGTATGAATGGGAGAATTGTCCAAGCCACTTCTAATCTCATGTCATCGTTGTGTCGTGGGAAGACTCCGACCTTGAGGTCGTCCTTGTTAGGCAGGGTTTCTCCATCCTTTGACGTGAACCAGAATGAGTGGTGAAACAGCCACCCGAATGCAATCGCTCCCACTATTACAGACCAAAAAATGTAATGGTCCCAGAGATTCTCAAAGATAGGAGTCATCACGCTCATGGCTGTATCTATACCTATGCGAGTAAAAACCCCTCATAAGGGTCGCGGATTGGCCCCTTGCTTGGAACCTTATCATTCCCGGAAAAACACTACAAACGAAACTCATTGTTTACGTACCAATAGTATGGCCAATGAACGCGAAATTACCGAGAGGTCACCGAAGGGAAAAGCATCGTCCGGGTCTTCAAATCGCCAGATTAGATATGAGAAGACGGCGAAATCTCTGGCCTGTGCAATTCTGAGGAATAGGCCGTTAGAGGAGGGAGGATGCGGCTGCCCAGTAATAGTCGAAGGAATGAGGGATGAAAGAACCCTCAGGGAGATGGGATTTACCGGACCCATAGAAAAAGTGAACAGAGGTTGGGACCGGTCCCGATTAATTGCCTTCCTGCACAGTGAATATTGTTCAAGATCAGTACCCGATGGAAAATCTCCAATTATTCTCCTGATGGACTGGGATAGGACGGGAGGGAGACTACAGACTTCCATCAGAGACCGACTAATGGCAATGGACGTGATTGTTGACGAAGATCTCAGGAACACACTCTTGAGAACCATGAAGCCAGAAGGGAGGACCGTGGAGTCTCTATTGCCGCATTCTAATTCCCTAGCCCCGTTAGTTCACACATTTCTCTACGCAATGGAATGAATCACTCCGGGACGGATGGCGGCATTTCTTTTACAGAGTTGAGGACTAAATGTGTCACAGATCGCTCTATTCCTGACATACTCAGCACACTCTTTGTCAAATCATCCAGATCGCCCCGATTCTTAGCTCTAGCAAGTACCATCGAGTCATAGTCGCCAGTTACATCATAAACTCCGTAAACCCGATTGTCCTTGGCAATCTTTTCTTGGATTTCTATTAGCCTACCTTTCTCAATCCTCAGACCAATCACTACGCTCAAACCCCAACCAGCCTTGTCCGGATCTAAAAGTACCGTATAACCCCGAATAACACCCAGACTTTCCAATCTTCTCACTCTGTTGCTCACTGTCCCTAGAGCTACTCCCACTTCATCTGCAATCTTCCTCAGAGATGTCCTTGCATCGACCTCCAAAACTTTGAGTATCCGTTTGTCCACATCGTCCATGTCTACACCGAGTTTTTAGGTTGTCTTACAAGGCTCTTGAACATATGCCAAGAAAATATGACGATGTGTGTGCGGATGAACAATTTCATGCAGAATTAAACTTCTATATCTGAAACCGCCAACCCCATAGTTGCCCTTAGTATAGTCTTTTCAGATTCGTTGATCATTGGGGTTACTCGGGAACCAATCCAAACAGGTAGGCACGCCCCATGATCGTCGATGAGAACAAAATTCCCTTTTTTCTCAGTAGCGACTCCGATTTGCTCTGATGACGGCTCTTCTCCAGAGAGAATATCATGGAATATAGTCGATTTGACACGAACGAATGGCTCTGATATCTCATTGCTTAGACTTCTTGCAGCCTTAGAAACGAGTCTTTCGACGCGACCTTTCCTGATTCTAGCACAAATTAGACCAAGATGGATAACCTTCAGCGGCCTCCATCGATCTCCCGGGATTAGGATTTTACCACCTCTCCTAAATCTCTCAGCTCTCCAAATCCGCTCAGCCTCTTCTGTAGACCAAAGGATGCTTTTCCCCCTCGTCCAAATGTGTTGCGGGGCTGAACCCCATGACTCACAGAGAACTGACCTCAGAGTTTTGTTTACGGGTACTGGAGACGCTTCTAGGTCGCCCCTATCATCAATAATTACCTTCGAATCGAACTCCATCCTGGCTTCTCCTCCTTCTTTTTCTAGTATCGCGAGGAAGAAACCACCACCATCTATCAAATCGTTCCACACTCTTAGGCACCCCTCTAGTTGAGATGACAACTCATCGTCATCGGGGGGTTTTAGGAAATGAAACTCCGGACTAATCTCGGAAACTTCCCCTGAATCGTCGAGAATTGGCCAGCTAGTCATTCCTGGCTTAGCTGGGACCATCGGTAGGATATCCCCTGCGGGTATCACCCTTGCCAGTCCTTCGTAAATCACTCTAGACACTACGGCCTCATTCTCAATGGGATCCAAGGAACAAGTAGAGTATACGATCCTTCCACCAGGCTTGGTAACTGCTATTGCCCTACGAAGCAAGTCGAACTGAAGGGAGTGCATCGAAACTCCTGAAGAAGGGAGCCATTTTTTCCAAACTTCGGGATTCTTTCTTGTTGTTCCAGAACCTGTACAAGGCACATCAGCCAGAACATAGTCGAAACCGCTGCTGGGAACTTTTGGAATATGCCTTCCGTCGTGTTGAACAACTACTGCTGGTCTAGAAGAATGACGTTGAATATTGGAAACTAGAGTGTTAACCCTCCCTCTTACCACTTCGTTTGCGATCACAACTCCTGAATCTCCAAGATGCTCGCATATCTGAGTCGTCTTGGAACCTGGCGATGCACACAGATCTAGGACTACAGCTCCAGGTTCCGGTGCAAGCGCTATCACTGGAAGCATTGACACTGCCTCCTGTCTAGTGATTCTGCCTGTATCATGAAGTGCATTCAAAATCTTCCTTGAATCTCCCTCAGCTGCTCCTCTTGAGAAAGGCATCTCCCAAGCACTACCACGACCAGAGAACCATGAAATCTCACACCCCCCTATACTCCTCAACCACGACTCTATCCACTCCCTCTCAAAACCGAGTGGATTGACTCTAACTGTTTCTCGGAGTCTATCGAATGAACCTTCGAACCACGATGCAGAATCACCTCTCCATTGAGAAACAGCTCTGAGGAGGATGCTGCTCTCAGCATCCGATTCCCAGCTCGAATCTGTACCTGACACGAGAAACCGAATCAATCACTCGACATGAATTGCTCGACGTGCCCGTCTTCGTAAAACTCGTAGATTTTCGATTCATATGAACCGCATGCATCAACAACGGTTAAACCTCCTTTGTCTAGCTCAACCTTCACGGCATTTGCCGTAAGGGATGTACATGGCAGGATTCGGATTTAGAAGGAGGATCTCAAATAGCTCCTCAGAGCCAACAAAAACTGATGATATAGGAACGAAGGTGAAACTTGGAGATTTGGTAAAAAGAGCCAGAGATTACAGCAAGACCAGAGGGCCACTAAAGCCGATAGAGGCACTGATGACTGTGGGTCAGAACGAATGGACATGGCAAGTCGTTGATAGGGAAGTACTGGATAGATTGAGCCATAGACTAGTTTTCCAATCAGATGCAGGAATGAGAAGAGAGATTCTGATGACAGAAGGACTTGAAACGGCTATGGGAGCAGCCTCGATGATCGTAGAATTGGATGGCGGATGCGTTCTGATTGAGACACTGGAGCCATAGCTTACTCCTCTGGTGGATTTGAAATAGGGACTGTAGGTGCGGTGTTCCCATGGCCAAGGAGAAAAAGGGGAGTGGAATCCAGCAGGCCGCTGGATTAATTCGATACTTCGACGAGGAATCTGAGGATGCTATTCAGATTTCTAAGGGGGCTGTTTACTTCGTATGTGTGGTATTCAGCATCATAGTTTACTTGGCTAACGAACCAACTCCCGAGAATAATGTCTGGAAGTGGATGTGGGACACCTTAGTACCTTAATCCTCCAGTAGAATTCTTTCCATGCTAGACGTAGTTTGGTCTGAGTCAGCCCTCGCAATCGCACTAGAGGCCCTACTTAGTGCCCTTTCGACTGCTGGCGCATTCTTGTCGGCCAAGGCCTCTCTTGCTCTGTCGAGAGCCTCTTCTGCCTCCTCGAGTATGCTATCCGATGACTCTACGACTCCCTTCATCCTCTGAGTCGAGTCCTGAAGAATAGAAATGTCTTCGCTCAAACTTTCACGGGCGATTGAAATCAAACCTTCCCAGCTTGAGGTATGTGCTTCCATAGAGCCGGATGTAACCTTCTCAAATGCCCTAACTCTTGTTGGCTCCCATGGATTCCTTCCCAATGATGCAGCGATGTCCATTGCATAACGAGCTCTAACCGGGAGCTCTCCTTCAATTATTATCTCATTAAGAAAACATTTCGAGAAGAGCCCAAATCCCCAATAGTGCTTACTGGTTATCTTGACTCTTAGGCTATCAGTCGAACAATCCATCTCCCAGTTTTGCTCATCTATTCTAGGTAACCGTGTGAACCTGGGAGGGCCATGAGAACCCATCGATCGTAGAGCTACCCTAGTAACATCTCCGAGATAGGCCTTCCCGAAAGATCCCTTGGTTCCAATCTGATTCATAAAACCCTCTTCATCAAAGGCCATCCTGGGTTCAGAATCTACAACTTGCGCATAAAGAATCGAGCTTTGAGGGTCCACTCCTAGAGGTCCCTTCATTACCCCTCCTCCAGCTTCATGCAATTAAGATAGATTGAGGAAGGCTCTTTCCTGACATCACAATCGCTAAGTCCCCCCTCCTCAAGGCTTCATCGTGCCAAGAAGGAAGTACGGGAAGCTTCAGAAGGTTGTAGAGATGCCCCCTCCCGACAATTGTAGCCGGTGTCGTGCCGGTAAGTTCTGCCCCATTCCAGGGCACTATGGAAATGAGGAAGGTGCTAATAGAGAATGGAAAGGGCCAGAATCTGTAGAGAAGCGAACCAACAAAAAGAACCGTTCTAGAAGGTAGATTTCAGAGCAAAGTAACTACTTCCTGAAGATCATCGGAATCATCAATCCAAATTAAGAAAGATCACTAGATGAGACAGAACGATGGAGACCCTTGGTAGAATCAAGTGTGTGGTAGACGTAGGGGAGAACTCTATAGAGATAGACCCATATGTCGCTGACTTCTTTTTCGAACCAGTATTCCTCTCCGGAATGTACCCAGATATCTCTTGTACTGCACAGATTCTCGAATTCGATGGTGACAAACCTCCACCATTGACCAAAGTAGAAATTATTTCCAAGAGGAGGGGTCAGAGGTACGATGCACTTAGGATAACCAGTGAAGAACTATTTTCAAAGCCTAGGAAGTTCACAATCATCTTTGGATTCGATAGTGAAAGGCTGCTAGAACCCCTTCAACTGGAGGCAGAGGTTGAGGTTAGAAGTTCTGGGAGCCCAATCGTTGCTAGGATTATTTCAGGACTTTCCGAATCTTACCATGGGAGTGTTAGTGCAGACCTATCGGGTGTGAACCAGACAGTCCGTTCACAGAAGTCAATGACATTCTGGGACTGGCCTCATGAGGATATGATCCTTGAAATAAAAGCAGACAACGGTTGGATTAGTGAATTTGGAGAAATTGAGGTATTACACAATGATGGTAAGGAAGGCCTACCTGAATACTCCAAATTAGGAAACGAATTCAAAACAATCGACTTCAGTGCGATTAAACCTCTAGTAATGCCAACGGGAGGGTTCCCACATGCGCCATATCACTCGTGTGCTTACATTATCCTCAGAGTACAAGACGGTTCGGAGATCCCAGTGGTGAGTCACCTCGTAGATACAAGAAAATCTCGAAAAAGACATTTTGGAAAGATTTCCGATTTAGACGATCTTGATGGGTGGCCATATTTTCTATGGAAAGGAACACACTTCAAGGAACAACCAAAGGGAGAGAAGTTCTTAATCAAGAAAGGTAGGCTCTGGGAGGGATTTAATTACAATGATTCGGAAATCCCTGACACAATAAAGAGAGTACAACATGACCGCTACACTAGCGTTGTGCCTACTAGAGCATGGTTCGGTTATAAAAATGAAGAATTCATCGTTAATTGGTTCCATCTTGATGAATACGGATGGAATATCTATTTCGAGGGTAATTCAGAAGAAAACCACGTAAACTAGCCCCAGGAAAAATTAGCTCTTTTCATGAATTCTCAATCACTGAAGTTAGCTGATCATTGGTTTCTGGAACCCCCTCTTCAGAAATTCCACCAACTAAGACTGGACTTCTTTGCGCCCTATGGTATATCTCTCTCAGCGTCTGATCTCCGATCTCTAGGTAAACCCTGGTTGTTGCTATACTTGAGTGGCCAAGCAGCCTCTGGATCGTTACTAAATCAGCCCCTCTTTCCAGAAGTCCTGTAGCAAACGTATGCCTCAGTGTGTGTGGACTCAGGCGACTCCTCGGAATGTCGGACGCATCAGCAAGCCTATCCATCATCTTCTGCACAGATCTCGGATTCACCCTCTTCCCCCTGCTGGAAACGAACAATGAACGGAGCTCACTTCCTGGTACCAGACTAAGTCTTCTAGATCTAATTGGATCCCATGATTCGATAGCTTTCACAGTGCTCTCTGTGAATAGAACTGTCCTATCCTTCTCTCCTTTACCTCCTATCACTAGGGCCGAGAGATCCTCTTTATCCACATCGTCGATATCCAATGAACAAAGCTCTGACACTCTCAGACCTGTATCGAGTAAAATTGTACAAATTGGCATTGCTAGAGGATCTTCAGAGTCACCTACAGCTTTCCACAGTCTAGCTAGCTCCCTCTTGCCGAGAGTCTTGGGAAGAGATCGGCTTCTCGAAGGCCGCTGAATCCAGTCTGGAACAACGTGACCAATCCATTTCAGTAGGTGAGTTAATGCTGCAATCTTCGCATTAATGGTAGACGGTTTTAGTTCACCAAGCCCATTCATCCAGGAGTCCATCCTTCCATTATTCGGATCGACATATAGATGAAATTCTCCTGTAGTAATGTTAGAAGCTTGCCTCCAATCGAGCCTTTCTTCTCCGGGTAGTCGAGTCCTAGAGAATCCCCTGGCAGCTACATCATATGCTCTAACTGTATGAGGACTTTTCTTCTCTGATCTCAGTTGCTGAATCCAGCACTCATGCCAAGGCAGGTCCGAAATCCTGTTCAGTCTAGTGGGCAAAGATTTCTCCAAACCTATTTCTTCCTTTCCAAACCTACGTCCCAATCTACCTGTAAGATGATCAACAGTGCTCAATACCCCTTCATCTTGGCTCAATTGTTCTCGCCTCCCGCCGTTAACGGCGCGTGCATCCCTGTCCTACTGGACGAAGGCAGCGAGAAGTATTGAGACTTGAATGCTTCTCTATTTCGAAGGTTGAATAAACCCGTTAGACACAATCATTGTTTTTGCCGAACCTAAAGAGAATACTCAAAATCCCCTGTTTCGGACACATCTGCATGACCTTTGCTTCTAGATTCTGAGAAAGAGTTGTTTTGATATTCCTCATTTAGATGCTCAGCTACCCTTCCTGCTACATTTACATGAGTAGCACCCTCTATTCCCTCCAGACCCGGGCTAGAGTTCACTTCTAGAACCAAGGGTCCTCTCGATGATTCCAACATGTCAACTCCAGCCAGCTCTAATCCCAGAGTCTTAGCAGAGCTAATTGCAATCTCTCTCTGTTCCTGATTCAAACCGATTTTGCTGACAGAACCTCCTAGGTGGAAGTTCGATCTAAACTCACTCCCATGAGCTTTCCTCCTCATTGAGGCAACGACCTCACCACCTACTACTAGGGCTCTAATGTCACTCCCATGCGACTCTTCGATGTACTCCTGAACCAAGGGCCTCATCCCCCTTTCTAACATCTGGTAGACCAACTGCCTGGCTTGTCTGGAAGAATTGACCAGGAAGACGCCAGATCCGTGCGTACCCTCTGTCGACTTAACTACACAAGGAGTCCCCCCAACTCTCTTAACTGCCCTATCTGTATCTTCCCAAGAACCAACGTGTGCGGTTATTGGTACTGGGACTCTGGCCTTTGCCATCATCTGACATGCCACTAGTTTGTCTCTACTCCTCATAATGCCCTGACTTGAGTTTAGTACGATAGTTCCACCTTGCTCAAATTGCCTGACTATAGCCACACCTCTCCTTGTAATTGAATATCCTATTCTGGGCAGAACAGCCTCGCATTCTACTGGCCACCCCTTATGGAAAATCCTCCCCCCATCCTCATCTACGACAATGGTAAGAGCTAATGGATCAATAATCTGAACAATCCAACCAGCTTTTTCAGCTTCCGTAGCGAGCCTTCTCGTGCTGTAGAGCTCGGGCCCCCTCGAAAGTATGACTAACCTCGGCTCCATAATGTGCGCCGATCAAGATTCATGCTTCAACCCTTTGTTTCGAAAAAGTGGCCTTCCATGTGCAGAGCGATCTCGAGAGTCCACGAAACCGGAGAGGTTGAAAGCCTTGAGGCTAGACTAAGGCCCAGAGCATGACCGAAGCCGACCCGATAGACCGCGACACTCTAACATCTAGAACTGTGGCGCAACTCAGAGAAATTTGCAAGAAAAAGGGTCTGATGGTATCGGGAAAGAAGTCTGAGTTGGTAGAGAGAATTCTCGATGATGAAGGAACAGATCATACCTTGGATGAAGAGGAAACCGAAGATTGGGAACACGAAGAAGCACTGGTTATGGAGGAAGAGGAGGATGTATCGGACGTTCGAAAAAAGGTCTCAGAGACACTATCGAAGATAGAAAATGTCGTAGAGGCTGAGGTGGTAGAGGCAGATGTGTTTGAGGTTGAACAAATATCCGAGGAAAAATCTAAACCCATAATTTTCAGAGAAGACGACCAACCCTCCTTAGTCATTTCAATGCCTACTTTGTCCTCGATAGGAAATAGATGGAAGGCAGCGACTGCAATAGCGTTAGTTGTAATCCTAGTCGGTGCCGCTGCCACTGTATTTCTACAGAGGAGCTCGGGATTCACTTCAGACAGGTTACATTTTGGAGATAGCATGGATTTCCAGGTTATCGACTCCAGTATCAGTATAGTTGGTGATGAAATGCTTGGACTGGTGAGGGACTCAACTGGAGGAATCATGGATCCAGCATGCGAGGAACTATCCGTCGAAATGTCTGGCACAGGATTCGTTTCAGTAACAAATGGATTTGAGTCGGGTGCTGTAGAGACTACCGACAGTCTTGGTAGAAGCGGGTTCCTCGCAGTCGAAAAGAACATTGGTATGGATTTAGATGTGGACTTCGAGGGGAGAACTTGGAGGGACGATGATCAGACCGACTGTGGTAATATCAAGTGGGTCATGTCAGATAATGAATTATCGATAGAGTCCACTAGCTGGGTAGAAATGGAGAAGAGTGAGGTGAAGAGAGCAGATACCTTGCTTTCCTTCAGAGACGTAGATTTCGAGACAACTAATTTCCGGACAGTGACTTATGATGATGAAGGACTTGGAGGTTTAGCAGCAATAATACCCACTCTATCGTTCCCGCTAACCCCAATAGAATTGTACGATTTCTTCGGCGATGCTACTATCAAAGAGGGAGCTAGGTCATCCGATCCAGACCTAGGTTGGAATTCAGATTGGAGATGGGAGGTCAAGAAGGAAATTTCCGACGAAACACACGGTTTGGTGTATCCAGTTGAGATGGAACATGTCGAAATCGATAGGTGCTACGGCCATGCTACAGTATCATTGCTTGTGAAAAAAGGGAGTCCATGGCCAGTAGAACAGATAGCAGACATACTACTCGACAAAGATCTTCAGACTGGAGACTGTGATTTTCTTGTCAGCGCACTATCCGACGAAATACTCCCAGAGGGATCACTCTCGATTAGAGCTTCATTCTCCAGCACGGACTCTACCTCCGGAAGTAAATCTGTAGATTGGGGTAGGAACTACTTTGGAAGCCCTACTGATGGGGAGGATAGACCGGGCACATCCAGCAAAAGAAATTGGGTCGATTCGATGTGGGATGAATCTGACATCAGACAATTCGACATCGAAGAAGCCATGGCCTGTCTAAAGTCAAGCCATCCTTCCAATCAGGCTACGATTGCGGTAGAATCAGGTGGATATATCTGGAAGTCAGATTGGTCTAAGCCAACAGGAGAAGGAGAGTGGAACCTATCTTGGGTAGATGAGGATGACGATTCAGGTTGGATAGTACTAAGAAAATCCTCAGATGGGTGCGAGATCATTGATTCCGGATCAAACGATAGAGGGGATGTAATGTGGAATCGAGACTCCATCCCGACAACCCAGACAATGAATCTGCTAGAGACGAGAATATTGTCTCAAGAAAGGTATCCCGACCTTTCCCAGCACATTCAGTCTGGAAATATTTGGAATCAGGAGGTTCACGTCGGGTACAGACTCTCCGTCACAGAAGACAATGAGTTCCTTAGCCTGCTTCCGGGAGATATTGGAGATGGAAAGGTTACAATGTCGGCAAACAGGGAATGGGTGAGCGGAAGCCGCGAAAACTCACTGGTTATGGCAATGGACGCGGAGACTGGTGAGATGGTAATCTGGTACCTCATCGACACTACCTCTAATTGAATCTAAACCTTCTTAGAAAGTTGATTTGAAGCGTCATGTTCAACACAGTTTGTTCGACCGTTACACCTGATGTCACCATTGGGGGGAGATGATGCGCTTCCAAAAGTTAGCGAGGCCCCCCTTATCACCGATGTAGAGTTCTCCGAGGAAGAAGATTTTGATGACCACCAATCTATCCATGCTCCTGAGGAAGTCGGAACTTCCAATGCTAAGGGGCCGCTAGAGCTCCCTTTGCCCCATCCAACTCCAAGCGGTAGAGCTCGAGTTGTAACAGTTGCCAACCAAAAAGGAGGTGTCGGTAAAACTACCACTGTAATCAATATCGCAGCCCAACTCGCTCTGAGAGGGCATAAAGTCCTGGTAGTCGACTCCGACTCTCAGGGCAATTGCGCTACCGGACTCGGAGTAGATAAGAGCAGAGTTAGAACTACCACGAGAGACTTGATTTTTAATCCCGAGAAAGCCGTAGATTCAAGACATGCTACCGCGGTAGAAAATCTGCACATGATCGTAGGTGATAGGACTTTGATAGGACTAGAGCAGGAAATGTTGAGGCAACTAGGCAGAGAGAAAAGAATGAACGAGGCACTCAAGCCTCTACTATCGCACTATGATATTGTCATTATAGACACCCCGCCTACTCTTGGCTTGGTCACGATTAATGCATTTGTTGCATCTGACGCGATTTTGATACCCGTTCAGACAGAGTACTTCGCATTGGAAGGCCTAGCAATGCTTGCAGGGACAATTAGAGAGGTGAGGAGCCTGCTGAATGAGAGATTAGGAGTTGACGGAGTTTTAATGACAATGCACGCGCGTAGTCTCCTGAACAAGCAAGTTGCAGGGGAATTGCTCGAAACCCTGCCTGATTTTGTATTGAAGCCCGCAATTAGGAGAAATGTCAGACTCGCAGAAGCCCCTAGTCATGGGATACCCATCCATCTCCATGACCCAACGAGCCCTGGAGGGAAAGACTACCAGGAAATAGCAACAGTTCTAGAGCGACGTTGGGGACTGGCTTAGATGTCGAAGCGTGGATTAGGTCGAAGCCTCAGTGACGTTCACTCATCATCAGAGGGACCAGATCTTTCCTCATTTCTGAAACACGAACATTTGCCCGATTCGCCTAGGGTTGCAGTATTATGGATGATTTTCGGCAGTGTGTGCTTTGGAACAATGAATGCCTTAGTCAAGTGGACTAGTGATTATGCAGACGTTTGGATGATAATAATGGTCAGGTCATCTGTAATTGCCTTCGCAGTTGCGGTTTTTGCTGCATCTAAGGGAATTAGCCTTAGGATCAATGATCCTAGAACTATGCTGCTTCGATGCCTGGTCGGGCTGATTGCCATGTCACTATACTTCACCGCACTAGCTCGAATCCCAATCGGCCAAGCAGTAACCCTCCAGTATACGGGTCCACTATTCGTGGCATTGCTTTCAGGAAGGATACTTTCCGAGAGGGTCTCGTCCAGAGTTGCAATTCTCGTTATTACAGCATTTGTAGGGATAGTTCTGATCATATCCCCTGAGCTAGGAAACGTCCAGCTGGACGCCCTACTCGCTCTTGGTTCAGGTTTCTTTGCAGCTCTCGCATACATGTTTGTTAGGGAGCTAAGAAAATCAGACTCCCCGGCTACTGTCGTATTTTGGTTTGCAGTATTTTCAGTTGCTGGAACCTTCTTCCAATCTATCCCGGGAATACTATCTGTAGATTCCAAGACTCTAGCAGCTCTCGTAGGGGTTGGTATTGGAGCGGGTGGTGGCCAAATAGGAATCACAATGGCATATCACAAGGCCAATGCTGCTTGGGTTAGTGCTTTCTCCTACCTAACAGTCCTAGTAGCCACATTCTATGGATTAATGTTATTCGGCGAGACCCTAAGTCCATCAGATATTATCGGTGGAATTATGATCGTCGGATCAGGGATCGCTCTTGTCCTAGCTGTTCCGGTTGAAGAAAATAGCTCATCAGGAGTTAACATATCCTAGTGTCAAAATCTGTATGTTTCCTCCCATACTCCCGTGATTTTGGCAGTAATAGTATAGGTTGTCCGGAGCATCCAAAGGAACTGTGAAAGTAAGAAGTCCATTACTTCCTTGAGTTCCAGTGTAGGTTACTCCATCCGTATATGCGGATCCTCCCCCATGGGTGCCATCACTCGTGGTGGAAAATCTCAGGGGGTGAGCGGAGTTTGAAGAAGCAGACTGCTCGAATGTGTAGGTGAATCCTCTGTATAGTCCCACCTCAGCCTGTTGAATACCATCGATGTAGAATTTCATACCCGTCACCGTAACTACCATTTCCATTACTACGGGCATCGAGCCGTTGACACCATCGGCACCATCGGCACCATCGGCACCATCGGCACCATCGGCACCATCGGCACCATCGGCACCATCG
>PBGH01000008.1 GCA_002720055.1 Methanobacteriota archaeon
AGCGGAGGGGTTCTACCCGGTCCCATTTCGAACCCGGAAGTCAAGCCCTCCTGCGTCGATTCCGGTACTGTGGTGCGCAAGCCCACGGGAAAGGTTGTCGCTGTGCCACTCTCCTTCATCCCCGCAACACAATTTAACAATACTGAATTAATTCGCTGGTAGAGAACATGCCGATATCAACTGGGGATATACTTGGTCACTCACAAGTGGGCGTCTATCTTAGCGTGATTGGGGACGTACTCTTCATACCAAGCATTCTTGAGGAAGATATAGTAGAAGAAGTTAGNAGCTCATTCGATTTAGAAACTCATCGTATTTTGATAGGTGGTTCAGCATTACTTGGGAGTTTAATCAGAGGTAATAAGAAGGGAATAGCAGTAGCTGACATAGCTACTCAAGATGATTTGGATGAATTATCCAGTTTCGGAGATGTTGTTGTTTTAGAAAGTGGGGTCAATGCTGCTGGAAATTTGATCGAATGCAATGATGTGGGTGCGGTCGTAAGTCCGACAATACCAAATTTAGGAGCAGAGATGATTTCTGATGTCCTTGGAGTTAATACAATTAGGACAGAAGTAGCAGGACATAAGACCGTTGGCAGCATGATTGTAGCGAATAACAAGGGAGTTCTTGCTCATCCCGATGTAAAGACCGAAGAGGTAGAAAGAATCGAATCAGCACTAGACGTACCAGTGATGGTAGGCACAGTTACCTTCGGATCCCCTTTCGTAGGTGCTGGTTGCTGTGCTAGCGATAGTCATGCCCTTGTTGGGTCTGGGTCTACTGGTCCGGAATTAAATAGAATTGAAGATGCTCTGGGTTTAATATAATTTTTTTTAAATTCACTATATTGCAGTAGGAGCAACATTGTCATCATCCTTTCCTGAGTTCCTCACTCTGGTCCAAACTTCCTTCATTAGCGTGTTGTGACACTTCTCACAATAATTGAATCTCCTATATGCCTCTCTGAACGAGTATGCCTTATTGCCACTAGATACTAGATACCCTTCGGGGGAAAGTCTGCTAACAATCGTTGACTTTTTAGTACAATCATCAAACTCACACCTAACCATCAATATCAGCCCCCAAATCCCCATCAATTTGTATCAATGTTACATTTCCTTCAACCCTCTCTCCCGGGGAACAATTTATTTCCTTCACAACCCCATCAATTGGAGACTTAATTTCATTTTGCATTTTCATTGCCTCGAGAATCAAAACAACTTCTCCAGAGCTCACTCTCATTCCATGGGATACAGATATGCTTACTACCTTTCCAGGTATTGCTGATACAATAGCTCCCGAAGAATCCTTTCTTGAGCTCTTAGACGNCTTTTTTTTTCTAATAAATTTCTTTTTCGGATCTTCGAATTCTATCATAAAAACTTCTCCCCGAATAGATACCTCCCATCCAGATTCGGTTAATTCCAAATCTACTTCGAATTCTTCATCGTCGACAGTAACCTTCCTCTTCGTCATAATTCGATCACCTCCTAGAACTTCTTGAAGATCCTTTGAAAACCAGTGAGACCTTTCCCATAGAAGACCTTCTATGGTCATTAGACCACAATGATCCACTACTCCTTCCATCAGATGGTTCGATGGCTACTCCTGTACCCTCTTCGATTAAGACTGCTCCAATTGCAGCAGCAATAATCTTCAATTTTTCTCTTTTTGACGCCATAATATCACAGTGGAATATTTCCATGTTTCTTTTGAGGACGAGGCTCTTCCTTCTCTAGTAGAGCACCCAATGCCTTCAACATAGCAATTCTAGTTTCCGACGGATCAATCACGTCGTCTAAGTACCCTAACGAGGCGGCTTTGTACGGATTTGCAAATGCTTCTTGATAATCTTCAACCAATCTCTCTCTTTCCTGTTCAGGATTTTTTGAAGCTGCAATCCTCCTTCTATGGATTATCTGGACAGCCCCTTCAGCACCCATTACTGCTAATTCAGCAGTAGGCCAAGCTATATTGTAGTCTCCACGAATATGTTTTGAAGACATCACATCATATGCACCTCCATACGCTTTTCTTGTGATTACTGTTAGTTTTGGAACAGTTGACTCTGCAAATGCATACAGAAGTTTCGCACCGTGTCTGATTATACCTCCCCATTCTTGATTGGCCCCTGGAAGAAAACCCGGAACATCTACGAAGGTGAGAATTGGAATATTGAATGCGTCACAGAACCTTACGAATCTTGCTGCCTTCACTGAAGCGTCAATATCTAGACAACCTGCNAGGTGAATTGGCTGATTTGCTACGACGCCTATCGTATGCCCCCCCAATCTCCCCAAGCCAATTATGATGTTTTGAGCGAAATCTGATTGAATTTCTAGGAAACTCCCCAAATCAAGAATTTCTTCTATAGCTATTGCCATATCATATGGTAAACTAGGATCATCTGGTACAAGAGTTTCAAGTGTTTCACAAAATCTATCTAAAGAGTCTGAGGTTTCCACCACAGGTGCCCTCTCCAGGTTGTTTGCAGGTATCAGACCAATCAATTCCTTGACAATTTCAAGAGCGCCTTTGTCATCCTTTGCAGTGAAGTGGGTGACTCCAGACTTCTTTGCGTGAGTAGATGCCCCTCCAAGATCTTCAAAACCTACTTCCTCATTAGTTACAGTCTTTATCACTTCTGGACCAGTGATGAACATATGAGAAGTGCCTTCTACCATTACAACAAAGTCAGTAATAGCGGGAGAGTATACTGCACCACCTGCACAAGGCCCCATTATTACTGAAATTTGCGGAATTACGCCGCTGGATCTCACATTTCTGAAAAATATTTCAGCATATGACCCCAAACTGGCTACTCCTTCTTGAATTCTAGCACCCCCACTGTCATTGAGGCCGATTACCGGAGCCCCTGTCTTCAGGGCCATGTCTAGGATCTTGCAAATCTTTAATCCATGCATTTCTCCGAGAGAACCACCATAAACTGTAAAATCCTGAGCNAAACAATACACCAGCTTTCCATCTATTGTTCCATGACCACAGACTACTCCATCTCCCGGAATGATATTCCTATCCATTTCGAAATCTCTACACCTGTGTTCTACCAGTGAGTCTATCTCACTGAAAGATTCAGGATCAAGCAATTCTTCAATGCGCTCCCTTGCAGTCATTTTTCCCTTGGCATGTTGAGCAGAAATTCTCTGTTGCCCCCCTCCTGTCTCGGACCTTGACTTCCTCCGTTTGAGGTCCTCAATCTTGTCAACCCGGTTACTCACGAGTTGTAATGGGACTAGGCCGCACATGAGCATTACTAATTTTTTCGAAATTTTTCTTTCCGGTTGCTTGAAGTCTAATTGCCATTTGCGTAGAATATTATTATGCGTATTGTAATGTCAAAACCTGGTCTCGATGGTCATGACAGAGGTGCTAAGGTTGTGGCTAGGGCATTGAGGGATGGAGGTCACGATGTCATTTACACCGGACTAAGAAAAACTCCTTTGGAGATAGTCGGAATTGTGAATGACGAAGATGCAGAAGTTCTCGGAATATCCACTTTATCCGGGGCCCACGGNTCCCTGATCCCAAAAATTTGTGATGGTNTAAAAAAATCTGGCTTAGGCGGAGTAATTGTTTTTGCTGGAGGAATCATCCCCATCAGGGACCGAAAGAAACTATTCGATTGTGGAGTTAGAGCTGTTTTCGGACCGGGAACTCCTACATCAGAGGTACTGAAATTCCTACAAGAGGCAATCGCCAGAAAGAAAAATAACGATCCTGTTGGTGTAGGTGATGATTCTGGGTGGCATTGGAATTGACAAAAATTCAAGATTTAATGAATTCTGCAAAATCAGGAGACCGCAGAAGTCTTTCACAATTATTNACAGCGATTCAATCGGGTGAAAGGANTCCAGGTGCTACATCTGATCCATGGACTATGGGTGTTACTGGCCCTCCCGGAGTTGGCAAATCAACTCTAATTGGAAGGTTGGTCGAGCATTGGAAATCAATAGGGGAAAAGATTGCAATACTTGCGATAGACCCCTCTTCCCCAATATCTGGGGGATCGTTATTAGCGGATAGAATTAGGTTGGGTGGACATGCCTCAGGGGAGGATGTATTTCTAAGGTCAATCCCATTGGGAAATGATGTAGTGGGTATTTCTCCATTCATAGGAGAAATGTGCTCAGTTTTATCTGAATGCGGTTGGTCACGAATAATAATTGAGACTGTAGGGGCGGGCCAATCTGAAATTAGCATTATTGCATATGCGGATAGGATATTGTTAGTGGATGGGCCAGACAGAGGGGATATTATACAGGCAGAAAAAGCAGGTTTGATGGAAATTTCAGATATTATCGCTGTAAACAAATCAGATCTTCCCGGGGCAGAGTCTGCTGCCAGAGAAATAGAATTATCACTATCTTTGGTAGAGGACGACAAAAGAAAGGTACACCTTGTTTCTGCTATCGAGGGAGACGGAATAGAACAACTAATTCAAGAAATAGAATCGTGTGGTCAAAATTCAGCCAGTAATTTACCAAGAATGCGGCAACGATTGATTTCCTCATGGCATTCTCTTCTCACCACACATCCTGAAATCGACTCATTATTAGAGAAACTATGTAACGGNTCTATAACCATTGGTTCCGCAATAAATCACATGGCCAATACTCTTGAGTTTGGAGATGACTGAAATGGAGTCTAAGGTTGAGGACATCTTTGTTGACCACGTGGACCATTCAGTCGGTGGCTTTGGCGGTCATGCATTCCGTAGGCTTACACATATCTCAATGGCAATAGTCCCGTTTCTATATTATATCCATGGCGATAGAATTTCGTCATGGTTTTCTCTTGNACCGACTCAATTCGTAAGCTGTTTCTGTATTCTGATTCTTGCAATTGAACTTGGCAGACTAAAAACTGGAATTGTCATAATTGGTCAGAGAGAGTATGAATCAAATCAGATTTCCGCACTTGCATGGGGCACAATAGCAGTCGCGTTAGCCTTATTGATTGCTCCCGAAGGAGATGGCTCAGGACTTGAATCAGGAATTTATGGCATTCCACTAATTTTAGGGATGACCGTAGTAGACCCTTTGATGGGAGAAGTTAAGCGTTTGAAGCGTGACCTCAAATTAGCGATATATCTGGGCATTTTAGTTTCTTACTCTATTTGGCTCGGCTGTTATTTTTGGATCGGTACCGATTTCATAGCAGCAGTCCTCCTTGCGCCTTTGACTGTGGTAGGGGAGCTTACATCTAGTAAACTAATTGACGACAATGCAACCATGGTTTTGTTTCCACTTTGTGGGCTAGTACTTCTACTGCCCTTCATCTAAAAATCCGTCATGTTTACATCCTAATTATCAAGCCGGAAGTTGACGCAAATGGATAATGAAGAAACACTAGGGGGCCAAGAAGAGAGCCAGGAAAACAAAATCAGCAATGAAAGAACTACAGAGATGTGGCAATCCCCGCTAAGTCAGAGCACCTACCTATTCTTCTGGGCAATTGCTTCTATTGCGTCCTTTGCCATATTCTTCAGATTTTTCTGATAGCATTAAATCACTAATAGAATACCCGTTTATTGAAGAAGCACATTTCCATGGAAAAAGTACCAATAAGATGGTGGGTAGACCCTATGGTCTGGCTAGGTTTATTACAAGGGGCGGGAATCTGGCTTGTAATGGCTATATTTTTGGGAATGTCATCTGCATGGATTTCTTTAGCTTGTGGNGGATTGATTGGATTCTTTCTTTATTTAGTCGCTCTTGGTTATGAGGATTATCGTTTCGCTAAAGCTAATGTATATGGCGTTTTGATCAACGCTATACTATCTTCTTTCTCCGGTTTCATAGCGTTCTTCTAGAATCTCCTTTTCTTTTTCTATTAACCTAATCTTTTCGGAAATTCCTCCCGGGCCACTATAACCCCCAATAGAACCATCCGATCTTATCGCCCTATGGCACGGAATTTGTTTCGGTATTGGATTCTTTGAACATGCATTAGCAACAGCTCTTGTTGAATTTGGACTGCCAATTGCATTTGCAATTTCATTGTAACTCCTAGTTTGTCCATGAGGAATTTTTAGTAACTCAGACCAAACCATTCTCTGAAAAACTGTACCTTGGGGCAGATCATTCAATATCTCCAATCTCCAATTTATCTTCCATTTCTTCCATACCTATTATTTCGTAGTTAGATGGAAAGAGTGCTATAATAACTCCAACAACGATGCATGAGATGCCTGACCAAAACGAACCTCTAATCATCAGTTCCATCCCTATTGCAAAGAGAACTAGTCCTCCTATGTTGGATACCCATACTAGGGTTTTGAATGTGGACAGGGAGACGCCACTAGCTCGTTTCGTTCTTTTAGGACCAAATTCAGCTCCAAATCTGACTGGATCGTCCTCAGCCATTATTTCACCTGTCTATCATTATAATCGCATCTGTCGGACAAGCCAATACGCAAAGTTTGCATCCCGTACAAGGATCCCTCAGGATCTTTGCCTTTTTGTTTACATCTATATTCAATATCGGGCTTAATAGGGGTGAGTCATAGAGCTCGATCGCTTCATCATCACAAACTATTGTACATTGATCACATCCAATGCATTGCTCTTCCTTTACCCAGGCTACTGTATCCAAGCCACCCTTTAGACTAGCTTCTTCTTCGGCCCTTACTGAATTCAGCAAATATCGAATTCTTTCCTGTTCCGCCAATCTCCTATTTTGGAGATCTGCTATCTCAGTCACTCGTTTTCGCCTCCTCAATCTGCCTCGCTAGGAAACTTACTACATCAAGAATTTCAAAATCATGACGCGGATCACCTTCAAATTTTAGACACTCAAAATGTGCCACGCATTTAGGACAAGAAGTCAGCATAATGTCCGCTCCTGTAGCTCTAACCTCATCGAATCTTTGTATTCTTAATGCCCTACTATTTTCGTTACAAGACATCATACTCGAAACACCGCAGCAAAGGGCGTCTTCACCGTGATGCTCCATCTCTACTAACTCTACTCCTTCCACAGAGGAAACAAGATTTCTTGGCTCTTCGTAGATATTCATCTGCCTGCCTAATCTACATGGGTCATGGTATGTTACAGTAACATCTTCACTAGTCTTTAGGTTCATGTCAAAGCCATTTTCTATTAAGAACTCAGTAGTGTGCATTACCTTCATTTCGTCCAATTCGTAATCTAGCGCAAATGTTCTGAAGCATTCAGCACAAGAAGTAACTAGGGTCTCAATTCCGCTCTCCCCTAGTTTCTTTTGATTATACTTCTTGAGTTTCTCGAATACTTCGTCCATCCCTTGCCACTTCTGATCGTGCCCACAGCACTTTAGGAAGTCCCTGCCCAAATACGTCACATCTTCTCCCATTTCTTCAAAAATAGTGAATGCGGATGTTGTGGCATCACCAAGATCCATTTCGCCCTTGTTAACGTGGCTAAACACCATTTCCTGGTCAATGTAATCTACACACCCAGGATAGTATCCTATGCTGGAGTCCAGGGGATAATCCTCAACAGGGATAAATGACTCATCTGCATCTTCTTCTGCTTCTGCAGCTAAGACCGCCTGAAGGACAGTATGTGGAATTTCAGAAGCTGGGGGACCGCCAACGACCATACTTCTCCTTATATCGATGTAGGAGTCATAGTCTACAAGCTGGGGACAAGCATTGGTGCATGCAGTGCATGTAAGACATGAATAAAGTGGAACTCCATCATCTTCATTATTCCATGTGTTGTAAATGATGTTTAGCTTATCTCCTGCATTGAATAATCTGACGGGACAAGCGTCATCGCATAGGTCACACCCATAGCACTTATTCATCTCCCATTCGTATCCCCTGGCCATACTTCTCATCAGAACGAATACCAATGCTCCAACTCCAAGACAGGGTATGAACATAGAGTAGATTAGTTTGGCATCCAAACTCTTGGGATTCTTTTGAAATGTGGGATTAGTCACAGACATCGATGCAAGCTCTTCCGAGGAAAGGCTGACTTCAGACCTAATTAGTGCTGTCCCATCATCGGCTAGGAGAAGTGGCTGGTACGCAACAGCAGCAAAGTCAGAAATCATAGTGACGCTTTCATTCACCGATACAGAATTGGTAGTGAATGAGATGCTGTAGGATCTCCCCGAATCAAGATAAATCGTTTGCGAGCCACATGTAGTTCCTTCATTTCTCCAGATCGTTGACCCTGCATCATCAGTCAGAATCAAGGTCTGGGAGTGCTCACCTGCATTCCTCACCGTTGTTCTGAAGTTGCATCCAACATCTGTGGGAACCTTTGCGACCCCTAAATCTTCAATTGTAAATTGAATTGTTTCAGATATTTGTATGGGACTACCATCTTCCAATCCCTCGTAAATAATTTCGTTGGAACCGATATTTCTGGAGGTTTGAATATCTGCATGGCCATTGGCTCCACTAAAATCAATTATTGAAGATCTAGTCGGCTGATAGAGGCCCCAGCTTACCCACTGACTTGCTGGAAGGACACACCAATCGGAATGGTCTGTACCCTCTTCCATCGAGTTCCAAACCGTTAGTGCCTGAGTTTCTTCATAGTACAGACAATCGTCCCCATATTCTTGCCACGACCTCCCCTTTTCCACATGGATTAGAGTATCTGAAGGCTGACCCCTTATTCCGTCTAGCTCCTCTATCTTGGCATCATATTGATATTCCCAGAATCCCATTGTACCGAGTCCTCGTTGATTCCAGAAACCATTTTCATACGCTGGCCAAGTTACCGTACAAAGTAGAACCGTTGTGATCAATGATCCAACTGCAATCTGCTTACCCAAAACTGGAGTAAGCCTGGATCCCATTGGTCCTAGCAGGAATTTCCTGACGGAGAAATACAGTACTACGAAAACAAAGACACCCGTTAGAATCCAGGGTACAGCATTGAAAACTTCTGCTGTCCAAGGTGGTTGCGTACCGCAATTGAAAACCCCATGTGGGCCTACCCAACAATAATCAGTACGATTTTGTGCATACATTTCCAGGAATATATTGATTGAGAAAACTGAGATGAACCATACATGTGCCAGATAAACCGCACCGGCTGTTGCGAACCAAGGATCCTCAACTCCCCTTTTCTCTCTTTTCCCTATAATGAACGGAGGCAAGGCTAGAATGCCTACAGGAAGTCCTGTGATCATCGCCCCCCAAACGCCAGCATTCCAGGAAACAATAGGCTGACCGAAAAACTCGCCTATCGGCCCTGCCGGAATATCGAATTGTGGCAGATATTCGCCCCACCTCAGATATCCATAGGAAAAAAGGACGTACCAATCAGGGAAAACAAAACCAGCCTGTGCGTAAGGATCGGCGGCATTGTGCAATGGGGGCGGAATTATCCAGGAGTAGAATGCTATTACCATGATTATTGATGAAAAAATGATGGTATCTCGAAGAACCTCTGTAGGCCAGAATGAATGTCCAGTGAAAACTCTCCTCCTCTCTTCTTCCGCTTCCAAAAGTTGCTCTTTCTCACTCATATAGGTGTCAGCGATTCTTCCAAATCTGTCAATTAATCCCATTTTTGCACCCTTTAATTAATCAATGAGGCTCCGCGATTCCCTGCACCCATACTATGAATAAGTGCGCTAGAATTAGTACTGTAACAATCAGAGGTAGGACGAAAACATGTAAGAAGTACATCCTTACTACGGTTTGACCCGTTAAAGTGGTCCCTCCGAACATCGCATTTGCGACCCATTCTCCTATCAGTGGTGTCGCCATAGCCATGTTTATCCCTATCGTTGCTGCTCCGAATGCTAGGCTATCCCATGGTAACAGATAACCGGAATAACCAAAGAATATTGAGAAGAACATAAGTGCTACTCCAATCAGCCAATTCAATTCCCTTGGATTACGGTATGCCCCAGTGAAGTAAACCCTGCACATATGGAGGAAAACCGCAGCAACGAAGAAGTGAGTGGTCCAGTGGTGGATGGATCTGATAATATATCCAAACGGTAACTCTAGCATGATAAACTCCATTGATGCATAAGCTGGAGTGGGGTCGGAATCTAAATCACCTCCAGGGACATAATAGAACCCAAGAATTGTTCCAGATATCACTAGAATAATGAACGCAAGGAAAGAAATCCCTCCCAGACAATACAATGGATACCAATACCAAATTATTCTAAGCTTGTATTTCTCAGCATGAGTGAGGGGCATTTGCCGGTGCATACTGTAGTATGAGTCCTTGCTCATGCCCCAGTAGTCTTGTATCCTGAATCTAGTATCTAACCAGGAAAAAGCCCAAAGGAATAGCTTCTCCGCTAAGCCCATACTGCCTGCATTCGATTCGACGGCCCGCAGAATATCTTTTCGGGGCAGGTCATCTCTCTCCCTTCTAAGAGTAAATGCAACAATCACCACTACTATTGCGATGAAAATCCATAGGAACCAAAACTGAATCATTTTCTCTCACCTAACCGCAGAAGGTATACCAATCCATAAAATCAGGGAGGGCTTCAATTATCCCTCCGTTAACCGTGAAAGGTATGAGGGGCATCCCATATGGGGCCGGTCCACCAGTCTTCTTAACCCCAATGAAGTCGAACTCTTGCCCGTTTGACCGATTCCTAGCAGTGTTTTTCTCTATTACTGTGTGATCATACCTACTCGAATGGCAAATGCAGAAGGATTTGTTCCCACTAGAGTCGGTACCGCCTGGTAGCCAAGAATCAGCAGTGAAGTCATTACTGACCAATTGCCATCCCGGAATGCAGCATAGGTGCGGACATCTAGCAAAAACGATAATGATATTATCATGAATATCTAGGGAGGAAAACTCTTCCTTTTCCTCTATTTCATAACCAGAGCCAACATAAGCTCCGCCTGCTGTGTAGCCGTCCATCATCTGAAACCGGGGTGTATCCTCTGATAGAGGCTTGTTTTTATTTTCTTCATGCGGGACGTAAGTTGCAATTATTGGAAGCCCTGACCACAGCCCTGCAGCACCGACCATTCCAGTGGTAGTCTTCGCCGATTCATCTTGGAAAGCCTTGACGGTCATCGGTTGCTTGTCCATACTAGAGTACCAAACATCTGATCCTTTGGGCACGTAGAATTTTACTGAAGAATCAGAAGAACCTCCACTGGATTGTCCCATTAGAAAAGAGGCAAAACCGACACTACCAAGAGAAGCGAGAGTTATCAATCCTGCTGAGGTATTAAATGCATGCCGCATAAACTCCCTCCGATCGATAGAACCATTTTTACTGGGAGAAAACTCGTCTTGATTACCTAGCTCCCTGAGTTTGAATTTTCTTGCCATTATCACACCTCATATTTCTTCCATGATTCTGTATCATGACTTGTAATGTACTTGTTTCTTCTGTGTTTGACAATCAGAACATCCGGTAGGACATACTTTAGGTAGACTATTCCCATGATTATTAGGGTAAGTAGAGTCATCGCCAGGTTGAAAGACAAAAGCTGCTGGTCCCAATGATTGTATAATCCATAAGCTAAGGCACCTGCCCAATACAGGGTCCACATCACGCCCCAGAGGGCAACCAGAATTATCAACCAGGATTCTCCTGATGGAGAAACACTTGCCCTGACTATTGTGCCAGGTTTGACCTTATTGAAAACTCCATGGTCAACTGCTGCAGTGAAAGCCTCCTCAGTGAGACTTGCATCTTCCAGTGCCTTCCTGGCATCTTCGACCGTCACCTCGCCAGATTTCACCTGACGAAGCAAACTCATTACGGAGTCGTCCTTCATAGTTGGTCGCCCCTTCTACTATGTTTAATCCTGAGTTTTAGTAGATTGCTCCTGCCTTTGTAATGTCGAGAGAATCCGTACCTCAAGAAGAACCCACAAAATAGTATCACTAGTATCACTGCTGCAAATCCGAGAAGTCCCAACCAATGAGCGAGTAGCTTAGCACCCATATGGTGCAGATCGGTATGATCCTCGACTGGTGCTGGAGGGTTGATATCCCCGTTACCAGAGAAAATAGTCCTTCTAATACCATTGTCCTCTCCTTCATCAATCGTGGTGGTTAGTCTGTTCCATCGGTCTAGGCTAGATGGAGCCTGATCCCCATTGACTGAATTTCCCGCAATAAAGAAGGTTACTGAACCCGAATTTTCCTCTGGACTATTCCAGGTAATTAGCCAGGTCCTATCGGGCGCCTTAGCTCCCAAGTCAGTATGGGTCAGACTCAATGGATCATCTTCCCAATTCTGCACCATCCCCTCAGAACCTTCTGGGGACCCGAGAGAGCCGGAACTTGCGGTCATTGCGAAACCTCCTGTGTAAGTGTCTTGTTGTGCCTCGGGCCCACCAATTAGCTGGATCTTCATTTCGTAAACGGTTTGAGGAGAGTAATGGAAGGGGACTCCATCTAAGATCACAGTTACTGAGTTATCAGGATCTTCTGCATGACAAGTACATCCTGCGAGCGATACATCACCCTGATTATTGGCATCTCCACCTATCCCTCCAGGATACGCCTTACCGGAACCAGCCACGAAAACTATGACCAAAATCAATGGGACTATTTTTTGACGGGATGCCATAGTAGTATCACCTAGCAACTGCTAACGTTAACGTCCACAAAAAAGGGGGATATTAACGTTCCACTCCGGCCCCTTCGGGGCCGCACTTCGAAGGGCATTCTGAAAAAACCTCAAGCACTTGGACTCGGGCCATAGATACATGTCCGCGCCGCAATGGAAGAACACATACGAACTATCCGAAGATCAATTCCAAAGACTAGAAGAGGCTGAGGAAAAAATGGAGTTAATGGAGATCAATATCGCAGAAAATATACTCACCTCCTTGTTAGAGGAAGACGAAAATTGCATCCCAGTTCTGAATATTTTTGGACACATGTATGGTAGATACCTTTCAGACTTTGAATCCGCAATAAAATATTACGATAGGGTCCTAGAGCTTGAGCCCGATAATCCATGGGCTAGAGATGAAAGAAGAAGATATCGAAGATATGTGTCTTATGATTAAGACACAATAATCTATCCTCTATTGTTCCGGGCAACATGGAGGAAGGCGCGATACTGTTAGTTGGAGTGGGTGGAATCGGTTGCCAATGGTCATCCAGTGCACATGAAAAATGTCGGAATCTTTCCGATCTATTGCTAATCGATGCTGACGAATCTTCATTCTCTAGCTCGATTGAAGCCAATTGCCTTCACTTGGATGCCAATGGAAGTGCAAGGGGTACTGCCGCACTACCGAACTTAGCTGCTCACAGACTCAGTAAGGGCATGGCTGAGATCTTAGAACTATTGAAAAAATCCGAACTTGTTGTGCTTCTTACCGCTTTAGGTGGCGGAACAGGCTCAGGGGCATCTGTCGAGATTGCATCTAAAGCAAGAGATTCTGGAAGTATGGTAATTAGCATCGTAGGAATCCCATTCGCTGAGCAGCCTTTACGCTGTGCGATTGCCAAACAATCATTGCCATCTCTGGAAAAAAATTCTGATCTTTGCATCCTAGTTAGTCTAGAGCGTCTGGCATGGCAGGCAAGAGATAGAAATACTGATTGGAAAGTAGGATCTGGATGGATCGCAGAATTGATTGAGGGGTTAGTAGCCACTCTTGCGAAGGTCGGAAAGATGAACTTGGACTTAATGGATTTGAGGACTATTATTAACAGACCTGGAAATGCAACGCTACTTGTGGGAAACGGTTCTATCGATGATCCAGAAGGAGTAGTCAGAATCGCTAGCAAATCTCCTCTTTCAGATATCTCAGCAGATGGAGCGAAGGGGTGTTTGATTCAAGTTGAGGGTGGACCCGACATGACCCTTGGGCACCTTAATCTGGTCTCGGAAGCATTCGTCTCGACACTTGATGACGATTGTCAGGTCATTCTCGGTGCCAGATCTAGTGATGAAATGATTGGAAAATTAAGACTAGTTGCTGTGGTTAGTGGAATCTAATCTACCAATTCCACTTCGTCATCTATATTGTACGAAATTTCCTCCGCCATATAATCCGCTTTTGGAATGTCTGGAACAGGAACTTCCAACCCCCTATCAATGGTATTGACAGTTCCCTCCCCTGAAACTTCTTCCCCATCACGGAGATTTCCTACCAGAGATATCGACATAGGCATGAGAAGTAATATGCAAATAGCAGTAATTAGATGGCCAAGACCTGTAATCGTCACCAGATCCAACCTTCCTTCGCTGATTGAGGACAGGGAAGAAACACTTCCAGCATATGCATATCCGAATGAAATGCCCCAAAAAATCGCAGAGCGCCCTTGAAAGATCTTCCAACCTTTCTTCTTGCCTTTTTTTGAGATGGACCAAACTGCGAGAATAATACTTAGAGCCATCAGAAGTAACTCTTCTATTAGTATCGAAGAACTACTTGGTTGCTGAGAAAGTGGGCTTCTTCTCCATGAGCTAAAGAGATGCCAGCTACAAAAAATTAGCATCATCATCATGAATCTATCTCTAGCTTTACCATCGACATCGGACGTAACCCTTCTATCCGACGTAAATCTATCCATGAAAATAACGATAAAAATTAAGAAAATTAGGAACATTATCCTCATCAACCAACTGAAAGTAACGTACTCAGATGGCCCTCCTGTTTCTTCGGCAGAATATCCCAAAAACCAAATCAATGGGCCGAAAATCAATCCAATAGTCAATACCCTCGTTGAGGAGTATAACCCTCCCGTTTTAGCAGCTCTAATTTCTATCTTTTTTTGATTCGAGATATTCACGCTTCCAGCAATTATGGATATCGATTGTCCGATTGACATTAACAGGAATATTGACCCCATGAAAACAGTAATATTTTCTTCATCGACTACCGTTTGAGACTTTATCATTAATAGGACTAAGAATCCGAATATCCCTACGAAAAACAGTGGCAGAAGGCTTAGTTTCAGATACTGAAAATTGAAGACCCCCCTTATCTGATCATCTACATTGAAAATTTTTCCAATAAAGGTATAGTTCGCTGAAGCAATAAGAATATATGATATCGTCAGAGAGAGAAAAATCACACTCCCGTTTTCTTCTAACCCAAACATTCCAGACTTCATCAAAGCGTAAAGGATTACACTAAGAAAAATCATCAACAAAATGTGTGGAAAAGTTGAAGGATTCGTAAACGAGACTAACAATCCCTCCTGCTCGTCTAAGTCTCCCAAGCTACTCTCCATGACCCGGGATACCCCACCATTGGTTAAGGACAACCCCTACGCGTAGCCATGCCACGAGCAAAAAAGTCAGCTAGGGGCAAGCATCGATGGATTGGTTTGGAGTTCAACTTCGAGTTAACGAAGGCCGAAGCCTCTGCAATCCTCAGTGCCTTCATTGATGAAAACAGATGTGAAATCTTTGATGTTACAAAAAGGGATATGCGAACTTTGGCCATTCTTAAGGTTCCATTGGATTTTTACGTCGATTCTAAGATTATGCTGAATGAATTGGGTAACGTCTGCACCCTGACTAGCTCAGGCAAGATTAGATTGGTAAGAGAAAGGCTTAATTCAATCAGGTAGAAATTTCCATTCTAGCTCTTCTAAGTCCCTGACCAGCACTTCTCCAGATTGCCCACATACTTCTATTTCCCCCATTCTGTTTAGCCCAACAACACGTACAGACTCCCCACCTAGGATCAGAGAAACTCCAGTAGACAGAAGTCGTGACAGCGAATCCCAGGATTTTGAAATCAAAACCTCCTCTCCCGGAAAATCCAAACACCCAACCCTTTCGAAAATAGATGATAACGAAATATCTATTTGCTTGAAGACTTCCAAAAATTCAATTTTTCCAATTGTTTCTTCCCAACCAGATGCCATAATTCCATCTTTTTTGAATCCTATCCTATTCGCCCCCACCCCCAGCCTAACTTCTTCTCCATCACTCGACTCAACCAGAATTCCACCCATTTTACGTCCATCACTTGTGATGATATCATTAGGCCATTTGACGAAGGCCCCCAATATTTCAGAGACCAACGCGCCAGCGCATGTTTGGATTAGTCCGGGGGGATATTTCTTCAGGACACCCCTGTCCAAACTCCAAGTAGCGTAAACCCCTCCAGGAGGGGACTTCCATTCCGAAAGCCTCCTCCCTCTACCCGATATTTGTGTTTTGGAAAGTATTCTGTGCCAAACCGAACTATCCTTTACACTAATTTCATCCATTGTCGACTCGCATTTTTCGATTATCTTAGGTTTCCTCATGAAAGCAGTTTGCCAGAATGCTACAACCGCAATTTTTTCATCACCCATCCACTTTTCCTTCAGAACTCTGTGAGACCATCCTCTTGATGACCAATCACTAATTTTACTTTCACCCTCAGGATCGATTTTTAATACGAGAATTACCAATAAATCTTTAGAAATATCATCCATTTTTTTTGAAAGGAAAGATAGTAGAAATTTGCCCCACCCACCATTGGAAACGTCTATCATTGCAGCATCTTCAATCGGACTAAGATCTCCAGATTGCGACTTATTATCAATATAGGGAATGTTCCACACCAATAAATCTACATCTCTAGTTATTTCTAATCCCTCACCTAACCCCCCTTCGATCACACGAGTATTCTCATGCAGATTCAGATTTTTCAGATTTCCAGACGTCGCGGAAACTGCGAACGGATTAATATCATATGCGGTTACATCCCATCCAAATCCCGACATCATTATTGTTACTATTCCCGATCCACAACCAATTTCTATCACAGTAGTTTTATTTTCGATCTTCAATTCTGCTATTGCTTCGCATAAAAGGAAAGAATCACCTCTCGGCGGATACACCGTATTTGGAACAATTATCTCTAATCGTCTAATTCCTTCAATATCGAAAACACGATCCTCCATCTCCCAAATCCATCTCCAGTGATTCAATATCTGCGCTTTGTCCCAAATTAATACATCAAAAAGATTTATCTCTAAGGCCACTGAACAACATTCGCTCCACGTTCCCCCGTGGGGCTCCATACGTTCAGCGAGAGCTCGGCTCGCGCAACCTTTTTGAACACCCCTAGGGTCGGAGGATAGCCCAGCATCAGCCATGGGCCTGTAGCTTAGTCAGGTAGAGCGCCGGGCTTTTAACCAGGTGGCCGGGGGTTCGAATCCCCTCAGGCCCGCCTGA
>PBGH01000009.1 GCA_002720055.1 Methanobacteriota archaeon
GGCGTCTGCCATAACACCACAACTCACGAGAACTACGAGTCCACAGAGGCCGACTGCCAAGCTGCTGGCCACATGTGGACGGAAGAAGGCGATCATGCCGGCGTCTGCCATAACACCACAACTCACGAGAACTACGAGTCCACAGAGGCCGACTGCCAAGCTGCTGGCCATACCTGGATGGAAGGAGATCATCACAACTACCCTGAGATTCACGCCGATTACAACGCGCACAGCCTCTCGTTCCCCGAGGAAGAANATCACTCTGAAGAGGGAGGCGACTCAGGTGAGGAAGATCATCACGAGCCTGGTTATGCGTTAATTCACATAGAGGAAGAGGGCGACTATGGGTTCGCAGTCCCCAAGGACGTAGAATTCTACATTCTAGCCGACGCCCCTAAGGCCTACGAGTGGGCAGGGGTTTTCGCGATCAGTGGCACATCCCATACATGGTCAATGCAGGCCGTAGCAGGAGACGACGGGGCTCTTGCTTATGCTGACCCTTCCATGCGTGTGGTGCTTGTACCAACTGATTCACCAACCCAGGAGGCCATGCACTCTTCTGAGGCTAGTGCAGAGAGTATGATCGAAGGAGAATCTTGCACGGTCGTCGAGGATGGCGAGTCCATCACCTCCATAGCCGCAGAAGGCTCGTGTTTCGAGCTCCACGTCGGAACTGGTGACGACTCTACCTACACGATTGATACGACGGGCATCACGGGGATTACGGTCTTCGCCCAGCACGTACCGACGGAGTTCGAGCGCGACCAGCACTACCTGAAGGACTCAGCAGGNNCTGACATAGAGCCAGTGGCGCAGGAGAGTTCCGGTGCTCACGATCACGGCCATCATGACGAACACGGCGATGAGGGCGAGATAGAAGCCGGCGAGGGAGAGGAGGAGTTCGATTACGACCCCCACAGCTGGCTAGACCCATTAGCATTCAAGCAGCAGGCCCAGGTAGTCCTAGAGGCACTGAAGGTAGCATTCCCAAGTGGGGAGGACGATTTCACNGCAAATGCTGAGTCCTACATGGCACAGCTGGATAGTCTACATGCTGAATTCCANACTACCCTCCCCAGTGACTCAACGTGCACCGACACCAAGGTGATTGCCAACCACAACGCATACAGTTACATGGCAAAGAGATACGATCTGAAGTTCATTTCAATCCATGGCCTCGACCCAGAAGGGGAACCATCAGCTGCTGATATCGCCGAAGCCGTCGAGGAGATCAATGAGGAGGGAATAACGATCCTTTTCGTTGAGGAATACACGTCGATCTCGGCCGTAGACAGCATAGTCGAGCAGACCACATCCGATACGATGCCAAACGGTGTCAGCGTAGAGTACCTATACACAATGGAACTACCTCCAAAGGACTCTACTGACGACTACATTTCTCTAATGAGGAAGAGCTTGGAGAGTCTTAAGACCGGACTTGGTTGCTAGTCGGCCAAATGACGCTTGTATTACTCTTGGAAGTGAATCTGATGATCCAGACTACCATATCTCGAGTGCTGAATACTCACGTTGGCGAGGGGAGCAAGCATCACCCAGCATCATTCTCGGTATCCGTACCTCCTCTCGCCAACACCCATCCAAATCTGAATGAAATGACGTCTAAGTTAGGGTGAGAATATCGATTTAATCACTAAGTTTATGGAAAAAAGCGGAGTGATNTTCCTGTTGATCGCCTTGGCTGGATCATGGTTGTCGATTCAGTGAGGAAATGATGAATAATGTCCCAAGAAATATCTGAAGAGGCAATACTTAGTGTAAGAGACCTGACAGTCAGTAGGTCAGGAACAGAGGTTCTGGATAGTATTTCTCTCGATATAAACAGGGGCGAATTCGTTGGATTGGTAGGTCCGAACGGTGGCGGAAAGACAACTCTGCTACTGACTATACTTGGAATTCTCAAGCCTATGAATGGCAGTGTGACAGTCTTTGGCGACGAGCCTGGCTCGAAGAAAAATATCGGAATGGTNGGGTGGGTACCCCAAGCAGCCACACAACTTCCGAACAGTGTTCACATCACTGTTAGGGAACTAATCAGACTAGGCACCTTGAACCATCAAAATTACCTATGGGGATTCATGAACTCGGAGATGAAGGAGAGGGTCGAGCTATCTCTGGAGATGACCGGACTCACTGAATTGGCGGATATCGATGTTTCTCGACTATCCGGAGGCCAGTTCCAGAGGGCTGTTATCGGTAGAGCCCTTGCATCAGACACAGAATTCATTTTACTTGACGAACCCTTAGTAGGCGTTGATCGTGCATCCAGAAACTCCCTGCTAAAGCTGTTAGATGATCTATGCCACGACTTTGGTAAAACGATTCTCATGGTCTCACACGACCTTTCTGCTGTAATTCAGACGACACATAGAATAGTATTTCTGGAGGAAGGTATACAATTTGACGGATCCCCGGAGAATCTGCCGGATCATTCCCAGCTCGCGAATCTTCGTGGAATAGCACACACTCACTCGGAAAGATCCGGAGTATGGTATGAGGTTGAGTAAGTATGGGAATCGGATCATCTCTGATGAGGCTAATCAGCCCAGTGCTCGAGAGTATCGCCCCTCATATCCCTGGAGAGGTATTCCCTCACTTCTTTTCCGGTTTATTTCAGAATGCCCTCGTCGCATCGGTTTTGGTCACGGTCGTTGCGGGTTTCCTGGGTTCTTTCCTATTGTTAAGAAACCTTTCACTGATTGGTGACGGACTCGCACATGTGTCATTCGGAGGCATATGCGTGGGTCTAGTTTTGGGGTCATCCTCGCCCCTCTGGTTCGCCCTTCTTTTCAGTACAATTGCAGCAATTCTCATTTTTGAGATGCAGAGAGCCGAAATCCTAACGGGGGATGCCTCGATTGCTATATTCTTGACGGGGATGCTTGCATTTGGNTTAGTGGTTCTCAGGCTCTATGGGGGTGGCGTGACTATTGATGTCGAAGGATATCTTTTTGGCAGTGTACTACTGATCGATGAGCAGGATTTGGATCTAATTATCTTCATCAGTCTGTTCTCCTTGACCTCCATCTTCATACTGCAAAATGCTTTACTGGCCACTACTATCGATCCGATAGCGGCAAAAGTCCAAGGTATCCCGGCAAGAGGTATTGGTCTATTTTTCAGCGTGACAACTGCTGCAGTTGTAGTTAGCATGGTCCAAGTCGTCGGAACTCTATTGGTCACTGCACTCCTAGTAACCCCAGCAGCTACTGCGCAGCTAATGGGTAAGAGCTTCCGATCATGCCTCATTTGGACTCAGTTTTTCGGACTCACATCCGTTTTTCTCGGACTATACCTGTCATCTGAAATGGGTACAGGGAGTGGGTCAATGATAGCCGTTGTTGCTGCGGCAATATTCGGTCTGGTGGGTCTTTTCCAGACTCAATTAGCACCATTATTTAATCCAGGAAATAACTCCTAGCCGTTCTACTATCGAATTATTCCACTGTAACTTAATCACGTTCTATCTTAAGAAGGTTCGAAATAGAACCCAAAANCTCCTCTTTTACATTTGTAGGCTCAAATTGCTTCTTTGCAAGGATTTCGGGAAGTCTGGCCGTCGGACCATAATGAGCTACTTCCTTGGCCCATTCAACTAGTGCATCATAATGCGACTCTTCGCCTAGCCCACCAAGCCATAACATGTCTCCGTCTGTTACCAATACTGAGACATTGTGCATTTTACAGGGCCCTATACAACCTGAAATCATTAGCTCTACGCTATTATCAAGGGCATGTTCCTCCCACGAATTCTTTAGATCGTCTACTGGGACCTCATTATGCCCCTTTTCTACACGACCACAGCAGCATCCACTGCAGACAACCACTCTAGAGGACATAATCCTCGTCACTCAAATATATTTCCTAACATAAGCATCGTTATCGATAGGGACCCATACATTGGTCCTCTCCTCATTTTGGATTTCCACTCTGTACGGGTTTCCATCGTCCCAGCACTTCAGAATCTTACCTTCGGTGAACTCTCCAATATTTGCATATACGGTATCTCCCACATCGAAACGGAGATCTTCTGCTATGCATTCCATTAATCCCGACTGCAGCTCTTCATGATCTAGATCCCGACCGATAAATACGAAACGACACTCACGGACTTCATCTTCCTTCCAAGACGCTACCTCTGAGCTGAAACCACCCCCAAATAGCATATGAACGCCCTGAAATACAAACTTCTGATCCGTGCCCTTAACGGCTAGAACACCCTTGTATCGAAACAAGTCTTCGCCTTTGTTCTGCAATAGTTCTCCAATCCAACTATTGAGTTTGTTGACGTTAAGTGCCCCTTCGAATTTGGAGCTGGTGGACGTTACGCGATCGTCGTGCTCATGTTCCGCTTCCGTATCTAGGAATTCGGGATCCATCTCCAATGTCCGCTCCAAATCAAACGAGCCTATGTTTATGAGCTCCTTCGGATCAATAATGCTATTTTCAGTCCGATAAAGAGGTGCGAATCTATTGATAGATCTGATTCTGTTTTCGACCTCCTCCAGCTCTTCTTCGGAAACAAGGTCAATCTTGTTCAACATAATTCTATCAGCAAAGGCAAGCTGCTCAACGGACTCATTTTCGACACCCTCAGGCTTTTCTTCATCAACATGCTGAGTTATGTGCTTGGCATCGGCTACAGTTATTATCCCATCCAGCTTGTATCTTTCAACAATCTGATCGTCGACGAAGAAGGTCTGTGCCACTGGAGCCGGATCAGCTAAACCAGTAGTCTCAATCAAAACTCCATCGAAGTCCTTTATTCTCTCATACATTTTATGTAGCATTTCCGTAAGATCTCCTCTAACTGTGCAACAAATACAGCCATTCATGACCTCAATTATACTCTCCTCGGAACTTTCGACCAGAATATTCTCATCAATGCCGATATCTCCGAATTCGTTCTCAATAACTGCGAACTTCATTTTATGTTCGGTGCTGGTTAGTATATGGTTCAGCAGGGTCGTCTTTCCAGAACCGAGAAACCCAGTCAGAACTGTCACCGGTATTCTTCTGTTTTCACTGTAAGCTCCACTCATCGCCATCATTATCACATTCTTGCCAGGATTTTGGTTATTTAATGAAAACTATTAATTGTTTATTGTGTGATTATTATCCAAATTTATTCTCAAAAAATAAGGATTCTAATGTAATGGCGGAGGTAACTTGGAAATGCCTCATAATTACGCTCAAGTTACTATTTAGTCGTCTATTACGGCTGTGGAAACTAAACGACTTACTAGCGTAGTTTATTATTATTTGAGCGTGGCATTCAAGGTGAAGCGCTACGACCGGTCGCTGTGCGAATACCCCCTGAACTAAGCTCGATGCTGGATGGCTCTATGGGGCCAACCAAGCAAAAGGCGGCTAGGCTAGTAGTCGATCTAGCTTCCACAGCTGGTGCCTCAGAGTTCATTCAAGTAGGAAATGCACATGTGTCTGGAGTAAGTGTGATTACCGGCGGACACGGACTGAGGAGATTCCTATCAGATCTCTCCGGGGATGAAAGAGGAGTAGTTGCCATCCCTACAACGCTGAATTCTGCTGGTTGCGATCATGAGAAAATCGAAGAGATGGGGATCGATTACCCTGACTTTCTGGAACAGCAGTTTGAGATTGTTCAAGCATACTCAGAGTTGGGAATTGAAGCTACTCTATCATGCACCCCATATGATCGTGGGCTTGATTTTCCGGAGGGGATAGGTTCCTGGGCCGAGTCGAATGCAGTTTGCTTCTCCAACTCTTACACATCGCTAATTACGAATAGGGAATCAGGACTCTCCGCCCTTTCCACAGCTCTAACAGGTTGGGCTCCAAAATGGGGTTTACACATCGAGTCAAACAGGATACCCAACATTCTGGTAAAGATCGAGGCTAATATGACCAATATTACTGATTGGAGCATACTTGGTGATTGGATAGGTAAGCAGATTCTTCCAACCTGGTATTTGCCATGGGGCCCCATGCCCAGGATTGTCGGACTTCCTAGGTCAAGCTTCGACATGCAGAAGGCATTGACTGCATCGGCAGCAAACTATGGTTGTCCAATGCTTTGGGCCGATGGAATCACTTCCGATGCTCCGATAGTAGAATCATACCAAGGCGAGTTGACTTTCACTGACGATGACCTCAAACAGAGATATAGGGACCTCTCACCTAGAGGAAGGGTCGATTTAGTAGTAATCGGATGTCCTCAGGCCAGCGTTGGGGAAGCTAGGGAAACAGCAGCAGCAGTTAGAGCGAGGATGGAATTGGGCGAAGCTATCCCTGATTACAGACTATGGTTGTTCATGAGTTCCCATAACTACGAATTGATTTCTCTTGATGGGACCTTAGACATACTCGAGGAAGCAGGAGCCCTTGTTCTAAAGGATACATGCCCAGAGGTGACTCCATACAACCGTTCCAAGTACAACCATCTTCTCACAAACTCCCTAAAGGCGGAGCATTATCTAACTAGTGGCCTGAATAGAATTCCTACAAGTGTAGCTCCGATAATCCATTGTGTCGCCCATGCCTTTGACGACTCCCTTGCCAATGGCCCCACTCCCGTGATGGATGGCCATTCGGTAAGCCCGATCCACACCGCTAAGACGTTCCAGGAGGCTCCCTTCGAGTCAATCGGAAGGGGCATACCAAGCCAGAAACAGTGGGATATTTCTGGTAAGGCTTTGGTTACTGACGTCCCAATAACGTACCTCGGCTATGTCAACAGAGACACAGGCATGATTGAGGAGCCAGGGCACCCTCTCGATGGAATTCCAATCAGGGACACGATACTAATCTATCCAAAGGGATCAGGATCTACGGTCGCACCATTCGTACTAATGGGGCTAATCTACACCGGTTTCGGACCTATGGCCATAGTGAACCGGGATGTTTGCCCACTCACGCTCCCCGCAGCATCTCTCTTGAGCGTCCCATACGCTCACGGATTCGAGAAAGATCCGACAATTCATGTAAATACGGGCGATGACGTCTCACTGTCCCTTTCAGACGGAGAAGTGATACTCAGAGTCGAGACACGTTCAACCGAGGGTTGATGGCGAATACTTCCTGCAAAGGCCATGGTCGCACGCAAGAACCCCGATCCATGTAGGGATCAGGACTGGGGCCTATTCGAGATAACTCACAGAGATGGGGCAGCAAGAATCGGAAGACTTCATTCCAAGCATGGAATAATCAACACGCCTATGCTCCTACCTGTAATCAATCCTAATCTTCGGACAATCGAGCCTAGAGAGATGTGGGACAAATACGGAATAGAGGCATTGATTACGAACTCATACGTAATCTGGAAGCACGAAGAACTCCGATCTACAGCACTTTCGGAGGGGATACATTCTCTGCTCGACTTCCCTGGAGCAATAGTGACTGACTCAGGTACCTTCCAATCCTACATTTACGGGGACGTTGAGGTCGGTCCAGAGGAGATTGTTAATTTTCAGAAAAAGATGGGAGTAGACATAGGGACTATTCTCGACGTATTTGGAAGGCCAGATATGACTAGAGAGCAGTTGGAGAGGGCGGTAGAGGAAACTTCTGATCGCTCTAAACCGTCATTATCTATATCCGGACAGGAGATGTTACTCAATGGTCCAATCCAAGGGGGCACCCATACTGATCTTAGGTCTAAATCAGCACTCTTGATGGGCACAGCGGAGAGTGAAGGACGGGGTTTCGCAGTTCACCCAATAGGGGGCATAGTCCCACTTATGGAACAACAGAGATATCAGGAGCTATTCGAGATACTTCTTGCCTCTAAGTCTAATCTCCCCCCTGATAGGCCGGTCCACTTCTTTGGATGCGGGCATCCGATACTTTTCCCCATGGCAATCGCTCTCGGTGTCGATATGTTCGATAGTGCCGCTTACGCAATTTTTGCCAGAGACGAGCGTCTTCTCACTCCAGAGGGAACAGTGAAATTGGGTGAAATTCTAGAATGGCCATTCAACTCACATGCACTTTTCGGACTTAATCCTCAGGAAGTCAGAGATATGGATTCTGCCGATAGGTCAACTATCCTAGCCAAACACAATCTGGAGGTTACACAGTCAGAATTGGCAAGATGTAGGGAGGCAATTAGAAATGGGTCTATCTGGGAACTGGCTGAGAAGAGAAGTCACGCCTCACCTTTCCTCAGGGAGGCTTTCCTCTGGCTTCAGGAGCAGTTGGAAGATCCGGATGATGGGCCCGTAGGGGATTCCGCACTCCGAATGATAGCATCAACAAATCCTCTTAGAGATGGAGGAGAAGAGCTAGGCGATGACATAGAATTCCGACCACATATCCTACATATTCAAGCGCTCCTAGCTACAAGATGGCGCGTCCCCGGATCTTGGTGGGACTCGAGTACTGGTCCACCTGAAAGGGTGCTACTCATCGAGGGAGCCCCCCCTCCTTGGAGGGTCACTTCAATGGACTCAGTAATCGAGTACCTTCTCGAGGAACCAAAGACTGTAGTGATGGTCTCCACACCGATAGGTCCGATACCATTCTCAATCGAGGACGTCTCCCCATGGTGTCACCTAACTGGTCCCGAAGGAATCTGGGCCCCAATTTTTGAAGATCTAGAGGTTATTGATTCGCTTGAAGACTTCGGACTTTCAGATGTCCCGTTAATCCGCATAATTCCTAGAGAGGTTGCGAGTGATAATACGAACGTAGAGCAAGTCAGAGAATGGCTAGACCGTTGCTCAATAGTAGATAAATTAGCTTTGCTATGTGCAATAAACCCCTCTGACGGATGCAAGATGACTGAGGAAATGACAAGTAGGAAGTCCAGAACTGATCGTTTGGTAAATGTCAGGTCCCACGGGAAACATATTCTTTCCCCGAGGCTAACAGACGGTGGAATTTCTCTCACTACCATTGGGGCTTCTGTTGCTAATTCCATGAATTCTACCCCAGTCCCAGTCTTCGGTTCAATCGAGGAAGACTCCGAATTTCCGGGCATTCCCAGGGTGTGCATCATCGACGATGCCATACCCTTCGTGGGCAAGGGTAGGAATGTCATGCACGGCTATATCTCTGGAGCAGACTCACATTTGACTCCTGGCCAGCCCTGCCTAGTGATTGATTCAGCAGGCTCGTTAGTAGCACATGGAATCCCGATAACCACACATTTGGAGATGTCATACCTGAGCAAGGGAATCGCCGTGAAGGTTAGAGAGGGTGCAATGAAACAGGACCAGTGAATGGAACGCCACGGGGATTCATTCAAGTGATTGGTGCATGACCATAGTACGACTCCCTCTGGGAGTCGGAGGAAATCATGCCAGAGGATGACCGACCGGACGAGGCTCCAATAATCACGACAAAGTCTCTTCGAAAGATGTACGGGCCACATCTTGCCCTGGATGATGCTAGCCTAGAGATTCCAAGAGGTGCTGTGGGGATTCTCGGACCCAACGGAGCCGGAAAGTCTACACTGTTCAAATGTCTACTGGGACTTATTTCAACAACATCCGGCGAAGGGTCCGTACTAGGTCACGATATCAGGACAGAGGGAGAGGCTATCAGATCGAAAATTGGGTACATGCCCGAGTACAACTCACTAGATCCGAACCTCTTCGCTATCGATCAAGTAAGATACGCAGGCGAACTACTTGGCATGAACTCAAAGCATGCTACCCAGAGATCTCATGAGGTTCTGGAGTATGTTGGTCTCAAAGACCAAAGATACAGGAAGATAGAGACCTTCAGCACAGGCATGCTTCAAGCAACAAAACTCGCTTGCGCATTAGTTCACGATCCGGAGATTCTGATTTGCGACGAACCAACAAACGGGCTAGACCAAAGGGCTCGTTCATTCATGCTTCAGACCCTCAGTAGGACAGTCAATGAAGGATACAGATCAGTCTTGATGAGTAGTCATGTAATGGATGACGTCCAAGAGCTCTGCAGCAGCATAGTAATGATTCACCAAGGTAGGATCGTGGTTCAGAGAAGTATTGAAGATCTTGTGGATCAAGTTGATAGAGAGATAGAGATGTCAATCTGGGGTGGAGCAAGTAAGATGGAAGAAGCACTATCTTCTGTAGGATTGGAAACTAGAAGGCTAGGTAGGGTGATAAGGGTAAAGATGGAGGACGACTCCACCATTGACAAAATTCTCGTAGAGGCAGTAAATACTGGAATCCAGATACGTCAAATGAGAGAGTACGAGCCAGATTTGGAAGATATATTCCTTTTGGTAATGGACAAACTTGGAGCCGAGATTAAGGGTACTGAGGATCTGATGACCCCTGAACATACGGGAGGAGATTGAGTGTCTGACAAGCAAATAGACATCGAGGGTAGCCAGACTCGAATGGAGGCAGCTTTCGGAGCGGGAGATGGAGATGATGAGGCTACTGCAATAGTTGCGAAGAGACAAGCCTCACTGGGACAAATTTTCGAGCAGAAGTACAGGCCATGGGATGGAAAGTTAGGACCCAGATGGATGAGGAACTATGCGATATACAGACATCACGTCTACGGAATTTTCTCTAGCAAGGGACATAGGCAATACCATCCAATGGTTAGGCTAATGATATTGGTAATATTCCTAGCATCTCTCACTCCCATCCCAATGCTATTCCTATCTTCATTGACTGGAGACCAAGGTGGATTCCTTGAGAAGATGTGGGGGATAAACCGATACAACCTCTGGGGACAAATCCTTGGTTACTTCCCTAGAAACTTATGCATGTGGCCGCTACTCACTGCCATTGTAGTGGGAGGGATGATCTCGGATGATAGGCAAAATGGCACTAGTGCTATTTACTTCTCAAGACCGATTTCAAGAATCGACTATACAGCTATGAAATTTCTCAGCGTCGCTGTCATTTTGGCCTTCGTAATCATTTTCTCATATTTTGCTTACTACACGAGTGCTATTGTTTTCAGAGCAGAAGGATGGGCTTTCTTGGCGGATACTCTCCCAATGTTCCTCGGCGGAATTCTAGCAGGATTCACTCTAGTATTCACATATACCTCAATTGGTTTGGCACTTTCCAGCATCAGCCAAAGTAGATTCTTCGCAGCTATCGGATTCTTGAGCATAATATATGGTACCAAACTAGTTTCACTACTTGTAGAGTTACAGTTCGAAACAACATTCCTATACGCCATTAGCCCCTACGACTGCCTAGCTCATTTAGGTCAATTCCTACTAGGATTGCCTCCTAATTATGATCACCCCCTATCATTTTCAGTAGTTTCACTTATTTCCATGAATGCAATATCAATATGGATCCTCGTCAACAGAGTTACTTCACTGGAGGTTACCAGAGAATGACGCTTGAGAAGAAAGAACCACCAGCAGTAGTTATTGAAGGCGTTTCAAAGTGGTATGGGCAAGTTATCGGATTAAACGATTTATCATTGGCAATTGATGGAGGCGTAACAGGGGTTTTGGGTCCTAATGGAGCAGGAAAATCTACTTTATTCAAGCTGATGATGGGAAGGCTCCGACCGAGTCAGGGCTCCGTTAGATTGTTCGGGATAGATCCTTGGTCAAGCACCGCACCATATAGGAGAGTAGGCTATGTGAGCGAATCCGAGAAGTTGTATGAATGGATGACAGCTCTAGACTTTATCACCACACTAGCGAGACTACATGGAATGACTAGGGAAGAGGCCTCGGCCAGATCTTCCCATGTTCTAGAATTTGTTGGACTTTCTGACGTCATGCACAAGGAACTTGGAAAATTCAGTAAGGGAATGCGCCAGAGAGTTAAGATTGCCCATGCCTTGGTTCATGACCCAGATTTAATCATTCTAGATGAGCCTCTACATGGATGTGATCCTCTCGCTAGGACAAGCATCATGAGTGTAATCCGTGAATTGGGTAAGCAGGGAAAGACTATCTTAGTATCCAGCCACATCCTGGAGGAGATCGAAAGAATAACAGAACAAATTGTGATCCTACACAATGGACGACTTCTAGCCATTGGGAACCTTCATGCTATCAGGGGCTTGCTGGACAAGCATCCTCATAGAATTCTGATTAATTGTGATGATCCTAGAGCCCTTGCAGAGCTCTTCATAAGTAGAAAACCAGTCTTCGGTGTCAGATTCCCTAGTGAAGGCCAGTTGGAGATTCAAACGAACAATCTTTCAGAAGCTCATTCAATTTTGCCATCTATAGTAGTGGAATCTAGACAAAAGATATCTAGCATTGAAAATCCTGATGATAATCTTGATTCTCTATTGAACTATCTTGTTAAGGAGGCAAGCTGATGGATAAGAAAGGTCGGGATTTGTCCGATACTGTCTGGACACGCTTAGATAGAAAGGCAGGAGCGATAGTGGAGCTAACAATTAGGCAACTGAGTAATAGGATTTCCACATGGGTTGTTCTTGGTGTCGGTGTCCTACTCATGGCCCTCCTAATGACATTCTATATCGATGGTGTACGCGAGTCATTTGAACCGATAGATAACGATGGAGATAGTGAAGATTACGATGGAGACGGGTACCCTCTGGGCCAAGAAAGAAAGTATGGCACACCCGATTGGGATTCGCAAGTCTATCCAGGATCAAGCCAATTCGTCTATGAGAATGAGATCGATTGGAACGACCGAGAAAGATCTCACTACGATAACAAGTCTTGGGAAGGTTTCGCCTTCTTCGAAATGGTCTGGGTGGATTCCGAATATTCTGGAGAATGGTGGGACTGGTATGTTTCATGGGATATAGATGAGGATACCGGAATGCCTCAACTAGAAGACTGCTCCGATTGGGATTTTGAACAACTAGCCGATAGGATTTGGGGTGAAGCATGCGACTATGGAGATCAAGATGGAAACGGCCTGATAACCTACTTCGTAGGAGGAAAATGGAGGGGGGAAGGGTTGGCTGTTGTTCCTGATAATTACTACCTTCAATGGGGGTATTGGACCGAAGAGGTATACATTGAACCTGAACCTCCTGAGATGTACGTGAATGAAGATGGGATAGATTGCTTCACAGATTCTTCAATTAATAGGTCCGAATTAACAAGGGCAGACTGCCCTACCGAATCTAGACTATCTGGTAGCCATGGCTTCGATGACGATGGCGATTGTCTGATTTCTCCAGAAGGTGATGACTCTAACAACAATAACGTTCCTTGCGATGTCGCCTGGTCTTCAATCAATGGAGTAGTGACTGATATTGATGCGGATGACTTCGTAGATGAAGATCCAGATGAGCAGGAATATATTGGTGAGTTAGGTCACAGAACGTTTGTAATAGCCGTTGGAAAAATGGCTTTCGTCATTTTATTAGGACTCTTCATCCCTCTCTTCCTTGCTTTAGGTTTGGTAAGAGATGAAACCGAAAACGGCACTCTGCACCTACTTCTTTCGAAACCTATTCATCGTGCAGAGTTTATTGTTTACCGTCTTTTGGGCTACCTAGCAATTTCAGCTACATATGTTCTGGCGCTTTCATTGTCCGTTGGGACTGTAGCTTCCATTCTGGGACCAGGAGATGGAATAATTAGACTGGCCGATCTTCCTGTATGGTTAGGGATAGGAATTACAACAGCCCTAGTTCTTGCAGCATACGGATCTATTTTTAACGCGATGGGACTGATTTCTCCAAAATACGGAGTTTATGTATGCATAATTTTCGGAGTATGGGAATTCATGATGGGCTCACTGTCAATAGTGAATCCGAATTGGACGGTCGCTAGTGTTTCGATTTCACATTGGGCATTACAAATGATTGACGCTATAGTACTTCTAGCGTGGCCAGATACGATTCAATGGGCAGCGATGGATCAGGCATTCGGAATCGACTCAGGTCTGTCCAACTTCTGGCAACCACCTGTGCATACATTGGGCACTCAATCTGCTTCAATAGCACTGTTATCCAGCTCTTTTGTTCTTATCTTTGTTACACTGATATGGATTTTTATTGGTAAGTCAGTCTTCAGCAGAAGAGAGATTATGTGATTTAAATGCCCGAAAATCCAGAGAAGTTTGAAGGAGATTTCTCATCACTATGGAGCCTAGACGTGATGCCGGCATTACATCGGCTATCCTGGTGGTGGTACTGGGTAATAATACTGGTCCCAGACCCGATTAATCCAAAGAGATCTAGACAGCTGATGACTTTGTGGTCCACAAAAGAGACAGATTCCATTAGAGTCAGCGGATACTGGTGGAATCCCGGATCAAGAATGTACAAGGATAAGGATGGCGGTTTTGTCATTCCTGGTATGGTGTGTGCATGGTGGTATGATGGAGAAATAATGCATGAGCCATTAACGATGAGGGAGTGTAGAATGGCAGTAGTAAGTGATAAACATCCCTTGTGGCCAGGTGAAGGAGATGGATTAGGAGCAGGAGCGGTTGTTCCTATAGACAAAGAGGACTTATCTTTCGGAATGAACCCTGGGAACTCATCAATGTGGGTTAGCCTATCTAGTGATAGGGGAGCTAGAAAGGGAGGCGCACCATCGAATTTTGAGGCTTTATTGACACCCTGGTGGGGCCCCCCCAGCAAACTAACTTATCGAAATAACGAGATTTCAATGGGGATGGGTTATGATATACTTAGACTCCAAGGAATGCAGTCCAGACTAACTATTGATGGAGAAGAGTTTGAAGGGACGGCTTATTTCCAGAAAGTAACCGTCCAAGCACCCTCTGTTCCGTGGTTTTGGGGAATGGTTCACTTTGATGATGGATCTTATCTAGATTGGTTTATGCCTCATATTACCCCACTATCGCTATCAAAGGATGACCGCCCATGGAGAAAAAGAGATTTTACCAGGATTCCTCTCAAGACAGCGGGAGTTTTTCATGACAGGATGAGAAATAAGACAGAAGAATTTGAAAATTGTGAGGTTGAATTGAGTAAATCAGATCAAGGCCTAATTGACTCTCACGGCCACTTATTACCTAATTTCAGAATCAAAGTCTGGAACGAGAAAACAAAAGTAGAGATGAAAATCCGAGCAGTAAGTCGGGCAAGATGGACTTTCGATCAGCCTACTAGGGGCGGTTTAGTTAGCCATCTCACTTACAATGAGTACCCGTTTGAGGTTATCGAGATTACCATAGAAGACGAGAGCGGCAGTAGATCATTGGAAGATTACCAATGGATCCATGGTAATGCAGAGCACTCTTGGGGATTCTTGCATTAATGATTCCAGCGTACTAACATCTTACAAACCCCAATCAAGCCGCCCAATTCATATGTCTGAATATATTGAGCGATATCGTTCAGAAATCGATCCATCATCTGTCAGGGACGCATTTCCAGAAATTACTGAATCTGAGTATCCCATCTGGGTAGGCAAACCGTCTTTCGCCTCTATGTCCGACAAATATGCCCTAGCTTCAATAGTGCTATTGATTCATCTCTCGTTCTTTTTCGGGGAATTTCTTCAACCGTCAGGGGACGAGCAACAGTCTAACTTCCTCATATCAATTCTATTTTGGGCTGTAAGTAACTCGGGGGTGACGGGTTTTGTTCTGGTGATGCTGTTAATTACCAAGATCAATCATTATGCCAACTTCTCAACGTCAGGCAAGTGGACAACTACATGGCTAATATTCAGCACATTAGTACCGCTTTTCTGGAAAACAATGGACATTATCGAGTGGCTTGCAACTATCTTCTCTTCCGATTTTTCCAATCCTCTACCAGAATGGAACTTTGCATGGTTTGCACCACTTGGTCTATCTTCATTCGCCATCATGGTAACTTTCACTAAGCTATATCAGAACTCATTTAGTTACGCTATAACGGATAAGAGAATACATATCAGGCAGAGCTTCCTTTACTTCGAAACTAGCTCACATGGAATTTCCTATCATAAAGTGGAGAACCTGAAGGCCGATCCAACAATTCTAGGACGAATTCTCGGATTTGGGAATATCCACATCGTCACGGGTTCTGGGGTAGGTCTTCAGGTCGAATCTCTGGGCGCGAAGTCTGGCTTATCTAATGAACACACGGGAGATAATAAGAGTAGGACTCGACCCCTCTCTATCATTTTCGGCATGATTTCAATTCAGAGAAACAGGACAGTAATGGCCTCAGATCCTGCAGATTGTTTCTTTGGGATAAGTAAACCTATGGACGTCTATCGATTGATTAATGAATTGATGGATGCTAGTGTTGGACCTGCAGGAACAATTCATTCGGGAACGCAAGCGAATTAGATAATTTGAATCCGCACCGTTCATAACCCTGTGACCTTTCTCTGGGGTTCGGGGATATGTATGTCAAATGAAGATACAATTACAAAGGCAGCACAGTGCATCACTCAAGGAGACTTTATGGGTGCAATGGAGATTTTTGAGGACCACATCAACTCAAATCGTGATGATCCATCTGGATACCACGGTTGGGCCGAATCTGCACTATTCGAGATTCAGGAGAATGGGAATTTTGATGAAAAGGGTAATGATAGAATCAATGAAGGCCAAGTTGCTGCCTACTTCAAGAAGGCTGCAGCATTGGACGCCAAAAGTACAGAATATCAAGCTGCTTACGCAAACGCTCTTATCGAATTTGATCGGATTCCAATGGCTATTAGAGAGCTGAGGAAATTAAAAGAATTAGGAGATTCATCTGATGACTTTGATGTAACTCAGGACCTCTATCAAGCTGCAAAGATGCTCATCGACAACATTGATTTCAAAACTAATTTTGACAGAAGTGAGGGATTCGCCAAGCAGTTTCTACCTGTGGCAGTAGAATTCGCTTTGTTGGGGATGGGCTTCGTCTCTGCAGAAGAGGCATTGGAGTACCTCCAGACTGAGTAGGAGTTGTTTTGATTGAGCGACCGTTTTCTGGTCGCAGTAGGATATCATGGACATAAATTTCATGGGTCGCAGATTCAGCCAGATGTGGGTACTGTAGAAGGCTCCTTGATACAGGCCCTGAAGAGGCTGACCTGGTGGACCGAGGGCTGCCTAGAGATTTGCAGTAGGACTGATGCCGGTGTCAGCGTTAGGATGAATCTAGTCCGGATAGATATCCCTAAAAATGTATCAAATAACTTACCAAACGAATCAATTGTTAGAGCCCTAAATGACCATCTTCCAATAGGTGCTGTAGCTCTGAAATCCTCGAAATCAAATCCAAATTCTAAGGTTAGATACGCGTATAAACGTCAATATTTGTATCTTCTAGAATCAATTGAGGAGTGGCCCATCGAATCAGACCCTCAACTACCCACTCTCGTCTGTTCTTTGTTTGAAGGGCAGCACGATTTCTCAAATTTCTGCAAACTAGAGAGAGAGACCGACCCCATAAGGACTGTTGACTCCTGTGTTCCTTGGTTTTCTCAAGATGGGAGGATGATAGGATTCTCAATCTGTGCCCGCTCATTTGTTTGGAATCAAGTTAGGAGGATCGCTTCTGCGATTTCCGGCGTAACTTCGGGCCGACTGTCTGTTTCTGATATCAAAAGTGCTCTCCTAAACCCAGAAAAAAGAGTTGACCTAGGGAGAGCACCTGCGGATGGGCTCATATTATGGAGTATTTTCCATTCCGATTTCAATCATTTTCTTTCGGAGGAACTACCTTCACCAGAGTTCTTTTCACGAAGGCCAGAGGATCCCAGGGAATTTCGGAGATGGCGTTCAATGTCTAATTATGAGTTGAGTGTTTTACTTGAAAGAGAGTGGCAAACTAGGATAGATTGAGTTCAATATGCACCAAGTCGTCATCCGAGCAAGGCAATATTTCTCTAAGAAATGAACCAGAAATGACCTCAGCCGTACTCGTATGTCTTGTCAGATCGGGTATAAGAATTGCACATTCGCACCAATCACCACCATCTCTACAAATCCTGCCCTTGAAGGCCGTGGCCCCACCAAATGATCGACCATCTCTCTCAAATCCTTCAATCTTATGTGCCTTGACAGAAACATCAGACTCCTCGCTTTCTAGTCCAGAAATTGCTCTAAGACTCCTGAATTCCAATTTATTTTCATTTCCTACTTCTACATTTAGAGTACCAGGCCACGCGCCTACACCAAGTACTCTCTTGAATTGAGTTTGGTAATGATTTTGAGACATAAAAACATGGGCCCTTCCAAGACCACTACTCACCCTCCCACTAATCCGCATGTTCTCCGCCTGACTAGGAGACTCATAAGGTTCAGCCAAGTTACAATACAAATGTAGATCCCTGCTTAGCTACTTTCCAACCCATTTCGATGATACTCTTATACTCCTTCGATTCTTCATCTAGGATAGGATTGGTATGATTCATGTGAATGAAATACAACTCTGGATCTCCATGAGACCTACGGCCAAGTCTCCCAATTGTTTCTGAGATGGTTGGGTGCGGAATATTTGCAATATCTCTATTTTTAATTTCCGTATCGTTCCAGAAAGTACCATCTAAGAGGATTACATCTACCCCAAGAGAAGACCACCATCCTCTTATCGTCTCGAAACCACTTTGATTCAGAGTCTTGGCCCAATCATCATGGTCCGGAAGAAAAAGGATTGACCTATTTTCTCCTTTTATTACTATGGCATGAGTATCTGAGAACTCATCTCTGTGTGGAACTGGAATGAACATATACTCGAATCCACAACCATCCTTAGGAGTGAAGAAACTCCCAGATGAGATGATTTTTGTGTAGAATGGGTCTTCCAACCTCCTCTCTTTCAAATCAAGTAGTACCTTCTCACTACCAAACAGCGGAATATTTTTCGAGCCAATTGCCTCCTTGCCAAACTGACCCAATCCGTCAATATGACCTAGATGTGTATGGGTCAGACATACAGTCTCCGGAGCTGAGACTTCGACCCCCAAAGTCTCCGATGCGATTACAATTTGCTCAGCTAAGCTCCTCGTTGCTTCAATTAGGTGAAGGCTACCGTCTTTACCCCTCAGGGTGCACGAGGAAGGAAAAAGCCTCATTGAGTGTTTTTTTATGGCAGTTCTACAATTCCTGCAAAAGCATCCAGCCTGCGGAACGCCTCCATCCTGTGAAATTCCAACAATTGCCAACTCCACGGTTCCCGCGTTCATAAATTCGGATTATGGCCCCTCACAAAAATACTACTCGACACTCCGATCAATCAATGAACTACAAGCACCTCCCAGAGTTATGGCCGTAGATATCTCGTGGATGAACGAGAGGTATGAGGAACTAAGATCGCAAGGATTAGACTGGAATCCACCTACTTTGGAAGCTGCAAGCGAACCGAGATGTCAAATTGAAGGTAGAGAAATGATTATGCTTTCAGCCAATAATTATCTCAATTTGACCACCCATCCAAAGGTAATTGAGGCCGCTGTAAATGCAACAAGAAAGTATGGCACTGGATCAGGATCAGTGAGGGCCATTGCCGGGACAATGGATATTCACATTGAAGCAGAGAGAAAGTGTGCGGAATTCAAAGGGGTAGAATCATCATTAATTTACTCGTCCGGCTATGCTGCCAACGTGGGCCTTATCCCTACTCTAGTTAGAGGGGCAGATGACGTAATTATATCCGATGAATTAAATCATGGATCAATAATCGATGGTGTACGATTAACCAAGGCATCTAGGGCGGTTTATTCTCATAATGATATGGGGGCCTTGGAAAAGGTACTCAAGGAATATCAGGATTCTGAAAGAAAACTGATAATTACTGATGGCGTTTTTAGTATGGATGGAGACATCGCTCCATTGGACGAAATTTCTAAATTAGCAGACGAATATGGTGCGATGACATTCGTAGACGACTGCCATGGTGAGGGAGTTCTAGGCGAAGGAAGGGGAATAGTGTCACATTTCAATCTCCAAGGAAAGGTTACATTTGAGGTAGGCTCATTCTCTAAGGCTCTGGGGGTTCAGGGCGGTATTCTTGCCGGAACTAAAGAAGTAAGAACTCACGCCCTTAATCATAGCAGGTCGTGGCTATTATCCGGAAGCCAACCACCCGGGGTGGCAGCCTCCCAAAAGGCAGCAATAGAGGTGCTAATGGAAGAGCCTGAGCATGTTGAAAAACTATGGGAAAACACGACATACTTCAAGTCAGAACTTGAATCATTGGGATTCGATACAGGTGTGAGCGAGACCCCAATTATTCCTGTTATGTGCGGTGAAAGCACAAAGGCACAGAATCTCGCATCCCACATGCGTGAAGAGGGAGTGATGGTTGGAGCTATCGTTTTTCCAATGGTCTCAAGAGACAAGGCTAGAGTGAGAACCCAGATGTCCTCAGGCATTAGTAGGGAAGAACTTGATACCGTGTTGGAATCCTTCGAAAGGTGTGGAAAGAAGGTAGGATTGATCTAAAAAATAGTTTCTGCGCTGTCAGAAAAAACATATTCTGTCGAAATCTTTACTGTAACCCCAGTCGGAGGGATTATCATGGATTAGTGGATACCCTAAGTGTAGGAAGTACCATGTCAGACGATGAAACAATATTCTCAATTTCCGAGAGTCACCTTGACACTGGCCTAAGGGGGATCCCAGTTGGAACCTGTAGGACATCATATGTGGACCCCATGGAGGGGGTACACTATGTCGGTTATCCTGTAGGAGACTTAGTAGATCTTGAGGAGGAGGATGTAATTTTTCTTCTTCTAAATAAAAAACTACCAGATAAGGAAGAAGCTCAAGCTTTCAGAAAGGAACTTGCCCATAGGGGCAGCCAAATTCCCACAGGTGCGCTAAGGGTTTTGGAGACCCTGACTCCAGGTAGCGGCCATCCCATGGACTGGCTATCAATCGGGATTATGGCCATGGGGGCTGCTGAAACAACTGGAGATACCAGAGCAGACTCGATGAATCTAATTGCAAGAATGCCGGAACTTATGGCGAGAATATTCATTCTAAGGGGTGGGAAGAAGGGTGGATTAAAGCCTAGGAATACAGATCTCGGGCTTGTCGAAAACTTTGTTCACATGCTAGGTTTCGAGGGTGAGGAAGCCAACCGGATGAATCGAGTTCTGAGATTCTTTTTCATACTACACATGGATCATGGAGGGGGAAATCTCTCCACTTTCTCCGGGAAAGCAGTTGCGTCCGGTTGGGCTTCGGTATATTCAGCCCTATCTAGCGCGATGAATGCCCTATCTGGACCCCTTCATGGTAGGGCAAACCAAGCCTGTCTTGAATTCATTCAGAGGATTGGAACCTCAGAACCCTCCGAGATCGAGAGTTTCGTTAGATCAGAGCTAGCTGCTAGGAGGCCAATATATGGTTTCGGACATGGTGTACTTAAGGCGGAGGACCCAAGAGCTAGGCTGCTAATCGAACTTGGTTCAGAGGTCTGCCCTGAAGATGAGAACTACAAGATCGTAAAGGCGCTTAGAGAAATTGTCCCACCCATTCTAAAGGAACATCCGAAGATTAGGAATCCATATCCAAACGTGGATATCGCAAGCGGAACACTGCTGCATTCAATTGGTTTTAGAAAGCCGGACTACTATACTGCCTTCTTCGGTTGGGCGAGAGTAGCAGGAATATGTGCTCAGATTCTCGATGAAAGGGAATCAAGGGACGGCAGGGGGGTCCCAATTTACAGGCCAAAATACATCCCTGTCGATCAACCCCCGAGAAGACTTGATTGATCAAGAACTGTGAGTCTTTCCAGCTCCTCTGTGGCCCAAGATTCTGGGACTCCCCCAAGGGAGACCTTCACCAGGTTTTGGAACCCATTTCAATGCATTACCGGGCCAAAACATCCTCTTTGCTTGGTCAACAACAATCTTCTCTCTATTTGTGTCACTTAGCTCAGACCAGGTTGGTAAAGTTGTAGCGGCCTCTCTAATCAGTTCCGGGTATTCGAGCCCTGAGGCCTTATCTAGTCTATCAATCCACTCCTGGTCCAAGGGTTGACTTCCCGGCCGGGGCCATCTAGGGCTACCGTCAGGCTTAACGTAGACATTTGGATCCATTTCATCCGATACTAGAGAAACTCCAGCTCCAATAAGGGCATCTTCGTACCTCAATGGCGCAGGCCAAACAAAAACGCCCATCCCTCTTCTAGCCCTTTGAAGCCTCTCTAGACTCCTTCCAGCTAGTCCTACAGGTAGCCTTGGGCCTACCCATCTAGTCCATCCAACAAGATATTCCAGAGCCATTCCGATTGTCTCCATGCCTTCTGCCCGTAGAGCTTTAGTGGAGCCTTGAAATGAGGTTCTTGCGAAGTTTGGGATTGCTACCGTTCTCTTGACTCTCCAATACCTCCCCCAGGCTCTAATATGCGGGACAAGCCTAGAAACTGGTAGCTCCACTCCAGATCTCTTCGCCGCCGGGCCAATTCTTGGCGAAAAACTAGTGACTAGAGTAGATCTAGCTGGCAAGTCCAAATCGATTGTTTTAGACTGAATTCTTTTCATTATCTGGATTAGATGATCGTCCGTATCAATCTTGGACATTGGGTGAGGGAGTTTGACTTCGATATCTACCGTCTTGCTCCCTTCTTGCCACTCTTCTGTGAATCTCTTGTCTGCAAGCAGCTCCTCAAACTCAACTATTCCAAACGATTTCAATTCGGATGTACTCAATACTTCAATACACCTATCCTTGATCGGAGAATTTCCGGAAATGAATTCATCATGGAAAATTACCAACTCTCCTTCTCCGTCCATCCTTAGATCGAACTCAACTCCATCTGAGAACCGAATACCATGCCGCAAAGCGTCAATGGAATTTTCTTTCGGTATTTCCCAGTCCGTCATCAGTCCTGCGAGTAACAATCGGCCCAAGAATACTGAGGATTAACTCACAGAGTCTTTTTTCTCCACAATAAGTGAGAAATGCAACAGTCGGTGTTAGTAACAACACTAATACTCCTTGACTCCCACGTATCTCCGATTATTATGGCAGGAGAGACGTGGAAGAAAAAAGAAGTACGGGGTTTCGCACTCTATGATTGGGCAAAATCGGGCTTCGAGACAAGCATAACAGCAGGAGTCTTCCCTGGTTGGTTCGCTGCTCTGTTCGTTACAGCTAACGGTCTAAATGTTGAGATTGCCAATATTGAGATGAATGCAGACAACATAATGACCCTAACTGTTACTTTCGGGGCTATTATCGTAGCACTACTGAGCCCGTCATTAGGGGTGATTGCAGATAGGAAGCCCGTGAAGAAAAGAACTCTCAGGCTACTAACAAATCTTGGAATATTTTCAGTAGTAGTGATGGGCCTTGCTCCATTTCTATCAGTTGATCTAAAATGGGTCTGTCTGCTAATTTTCTATGTTCTAGCAACTTGTTCGAACAACCTGGCTAGCGTATTCTACAACTCCCTCTTACCTCACATAGGAACTGAGGACGAGATGAACGAGATCTCTAACCTAGGCTTCGCAACGGGATATGTTGGAGGTTGTGTACTTCTGATTATTCATTTGGCTCTGCTTCTGGGCTCAGGTTTTGCTGATTGGGCTTTCACAGCATCGATGGTAACCACTGGAATCTGGTGGTATGGTTTCGCAATCTTCACCTTTAGATGGATCCCAGAGCCAGAGGTAGAGAACCCAATGGAGGATCTAGGGTTTAGGGATAGTACTAAACTTGCAGTTTCCGAGGTCATGTCAACATTGAGGGAGTACAAGAATTTCAGGACACTGTTCCTTTACATCATTGCATACTTCCTCTTCATAGATGGAATAAACAGTATCCAGACAGTCGGGGCTATTTACTTCGTTGTAACTCTGGGTTTGACCACATTTGACTTGATACTTCTTGTTCTAGCACTCAACCTGTTCGCAGCCCCGATGGCGATAGTTTTCTCTAGAATCGCTGACCGGACCTCTACCCAAGGCACCTTGCAGGTCATACTAATCATTGCCACGGTAGTGACCTTCTTGGGCGTAACTTTTGCTCCCCTAGAGCTTGAGGAACATGAGGACTTCGATATACAGTACCAAAATATGGGTGATGGCGAGATACAAGTGAGTGTGAACAGTGGAATTACGGCATTAGTGCAAGATCCCGATGACCAAGAGCAAATTTGGGCTAGAGAATACCGTTCTATCCTCCCTTTGGAGGAAGATACCAGCTCGCCAGATGATATTCTGAGGTGGAGAATCACAGAGACAGATAGCGATGAAACATTTGTCATGGTCATCGCTGAAACAAATGAAAATGCTGCCGCACTTTCCTCTTTGATTGAAGAATTACAGGACAGCAGGTTCAGCTTATCTGCCCTAGGAGAAATTAATGGTGGGGAGGATGTTAAGATAACTGGCACAGATCATGTAACCAGCTTGGGAGACCAGGCTCTTGACGGCGTCGCCATTGCAATGAGAGATTTGGTTTGGAAACCTCTAGGCATTGCTATCGGTGTTCAAGCCCTCATACTTGGTATGCTATTTGGGTCAATCCAAGGTGCATCTCAGGGCCTCGCAAGGAGCCTTTTCGGTAAGATGGTCCCGGAGTCAAGATCAGCTGAGTTCTTCGGATTCTTCGGATTCTTCGGAAGGGTTGGCAACGTAATCGGACCACTAGTATACACGCTTTGCTCAATTTTTATTGGTGCCAAAGTAGGGATTCTAGCTATCGCATTCATAATTCTGGCAGGAACTTTAGTACTATTCCGAGTAGATGTCGAGGATGGGATCAGGGTTGCGGAGGAGTACGAGTCGAGCATCAATAATACTTAGGCCTACTCGCCTCTTAATTCCCTGAGTTCCTCAATAACAGCTGCTTGGGTTATCCTACCGCCCTTCTGCCTTAGAATTGAGGCCACGATGTCAACCTCATCACCCTCGGCTCCAGCAGTCACCGCCATGTTCCTTACATGCAACTTCATATGGCCTGCTTGGATTCCCACTGTGGCCAATGCCCTCAATGCACCTAGGTTCTGTGCCAGCCCTGCAGCAGCCATTACCTTGGCGAGCTCATCTGCGCTATCCAACCCTAGAAGAGCAACATTTGCCTTCGCAGCTGGATGGACCCTAACTGCGCCACCAACCAGGCCTACTGCCATGGGGACCTCGATGGAACCCACCAGGTTACCATCATCGTCCTTGGACCATTCGGTTAGAGATCCATATCTCCTTTCATGCGATGCATAGCTATGCGCTCCCGCCTCTATAGCCCTCCAATCCTGCCCGCAAGCCAGAGCAACTGCAGAAATCGCATTCATGATGCCCTTATTGTGAGTAGTAGCTCTGAATGGATCTGCTTCTGCGAAGTGATAAGCCTGGATTACGCCCTCTATTACTTCTGAACCTTGTCCAGAATCTCCTCCCTTGTTCGACATCTCCTCTGGAGTGAAAACCGCACTCACCCTAGCCAACCTCAGAACTGCAAGATTGCTGATGATCCTCAGAATCACCGTTCCTCCTGTAATTTCTTCCACAGCAGGGGCTATTTCCTCTGCCATTGTATTCACAGCATTTGCCCCCATGGCATCCCTACAATCAACATGTAGGTGTACTATGACCATGGGGCCAGAACCAGTTTCTATTATCCTCACATCAATATCCTTACAACCCCCTCCGAACTTAACTAGTATGGGGTCGACATCATTACACTTGCTGATGAGGCTTTCTTTCGCATCAATGATCGACGCTCTTGCAAGCTCGGGATCCGAACAACCTACCACCTGTATCTGGCCAATCATCACCGGATCATCATTTTCAGATTTGAAACCGCCTTTGACTAAGCATCTCTTAGCCATATTGCTAGCCGCCGCTACTACGCTTGGCTCTTCCAAAACAAATGGGATGGCATAATGAGAACCATCAATCACGAAGTTTGTCGCCACTCCTATGGGAAGGGAGTATGTCCCTACAACATTCTCAATCATTCTGTCTGCTGCATCCTCATCTAGCTCTCCAGATTCCCCCCATGCATCTTTCTGTTCTTGGCTCAGTCCTGCGAGCTCCCCAAGTAACTCCCTTCTTTCTGAAACTGACAGTTTGTAGAAACCCTCGATACGACTATTCTCTATTGGCATTGCTATCTAATCAAACACGACATAGAGGGCTTCTAACCTTTTTCAAAATGAGTTTAATTAGAAAAAAATACGTTAATCTGGCCATTAACGCTTTGTTAACGCTTTGTTAACGCGTTAATATTGCGTAAATTTACTATTTTCACAATTATGACACTGCTCCTAATATCGCAAAATAAACCTGCGGATTTTCAAAAAAACACGTTAATCCCCTTTCTGAGATGCGTAATTATGCGTGAATATTAAGAATCTCATACGAGGATGAGCCTGTATGGTTGTTGGGGACGTTTCCATTATGGATGTCCCACCTCTTAGTGGCAACCCATTCGACTCTAGACCCATTGAAAGGGGAAGGGCACACGAGATTGTCGGAAGAGATGAGATTTTGATTAAGTGGAAGGAGCATATGCATTCCCAGTCGCCCAGGTTAGTATTATTGGTCGGAGAGAGAGGTTCTGGTCGGACCTCCCTTGTGAATGCAATTTCATCTCAGACGGATCGACATTTTATTGGATACTTCTGGCATAAGGAGGATCCTCTGAATCGAGCTTTAGATGAAATAGCAGTAACGTTCTGTGGCCATGAAGTTCCAAATTCAATGCATCAGAAAGTAGAGAGAATAGTTGAGACACTCGACTCACTTTCCGGACCACTCCCTTTGGTAGCATTTGATTATCCCTCAGAAGTTGAAATATCCTCTTTCTTGCCACTGATTCTTCCAATACTACAAAGATTAAGAGCATTCATCGTGATTTCTCTATCAAATTCTCAATTTTCATCATTGGATGAAGACACTAGACAGATTTTCGAGGAACCGATAAAAATAGAGTCATTTTCAAGAGAACAGATCCAGACTCTCTGTGACATAAGGATGCAAAAGATGTCTAAGCAGAAATGGCCAATTAGGGAAATTTTGCTGAATGCAATTCTTTCGAAGACCGGTGGAAATGCTAGACTCGTCATCTCAACTTTGAGAGATTTGATCGACGAAAAGAGAGGCCTTGGATCAGAGGGTGCTCTCCATGGCCTAATCGGTTGGAAATCTCCCAGTGATGATATTTCAGTAGGTCCCATTTCAGAAGAAGAGAAGACTTCCACGCCCAATTCAATTCAGGAACCTTATGGAGAAAGAAATGAAATAATTTTCTCGGAGATAAATAAAGAAAAGGCGATCGATCTTGATTCTCCGGATGAAGGAGTGCCGGACGACATTTGGGATGACGAAGAGCCGGAGGAAGTTTTTGTTGACGCATCAACGAATCCAACTAGCGATTCATCTAGCTCATTTCCACTCATGGAAGATAATAAAGAGCCAGTTTTGGAGAGGAAAACAGAAACTGAACACTTGCCTGAAAAGATAACAGGATGGTCCGAGGCTGAGAGTTCTGGGAAATTTAATGAAGAAGATTTACCCTCGAAAATTAGGCAACCTTCACGAGGAATTTTTGGCCTAGTAAATAGATCCAAGATGACAAATGATCAGATGCCAGTTGGCCCCGATTATTCTACCCCAATTCAGGAACCAGCATTAGATTTCAATATACAAGCATCAAATAAGCCGCATAAAAATCCAGAAAAACAATACTCCAAGACTGGTGAAAATTCCGTTGCAAATCGTTATCAAAATAATGAAGAGAAGCAGGTCTTCTTTTCCGAGGGTGAGTTGTGGACTGTCGACTCAGAATTAGAAGAGACTCTTCCCGAAACAAAACTCCCGCCAGAACCCGAATTTGAAAACGATATTACTACAGAAATTCATTTGCCAGATGAAAAAATTCCAAAACCTCGAAATATCGACGAATTAGAGGAAACAAAATTTGGTGTAGAAAGTAAAAATAGCTTTGACATAGAATACATGAAATCACTGAATGATTCGGAAAGACTCATTGTCAAAATCGCGAAAGAGAGGGAGATATCCCCCTCAGATCCAGAGATTCAAGCTAGACTAGAAGTTGGAAGGCCTAGACTGTCACAAATTTATAATTCGCTGCATAAGTCAGGAATTCTGGCTGTTCGTAAAGATGGAAGGAGTAGACTATTCAAATTAAGTGGCGAGGCTTCAGAAATTCTAGGTGACGTTTGATGTCGGATAAAATCACTATTGCCAAGATCGAGAGATATCTCTCAATTACTGCAGAGGCAAGACAGAAGGCCACTCCAACTACTTCAACAGAGAAGGAAGAGAATATGCTGAAAGATCTACTTTCCATGTGCGATAATTATTCTTCTGATGCCAGACACTTTGCCTCACAGGGAGACCTAGTAAATGCGTTCGGAGCAATCAATTATGCCCATGCTTGGATTGATGCTGCAGTACGTCTAGGACTCATGAGCGGCCATGGTGATGACTCTCTGTTTACCCTTCCCTAGGGGCCTACGAGTCTTAGGGTCCCAGCAGAAGTAACCTCTATGTATCTTCCTCGATTTTCAATTACCCTTCTTTTCAGATCCTTGTCCACTGTTAAAATCGGCCAAGAGTTCTTTTCTGAAAGCGCCAATAGCGCATCATCCGTGTGAACCTCTTCCGATTCAACGATCTCAGCCCTACGGTAAAGCAGATTCAATAATAGGCTACTTCTTTTCTTATTAAGTGAATCGAGCTCCCTCTTTACGCCATCCGTGATTTTCAATTCTGTTGTGCCCACTACCGCGCCTAGTGAAATATCTAGATTCAAACCAGCATCCACGATTGAAACCCATCCACAGGCATCTATCAGCACCCCAACCATGATCAATCAGCCTGAAATACTGCCATGACCGATTAATCGCCATCTTGAGCCAACTCTTCGTGAGAGCGTAATCCTGCTTCCAGTTTTAGCGCATATTGGTAGTCTAAGGCTTAGCGTGGCCTTCTTCCCCTTGATATTAGCCACTGTACCTACACTCGTAGCAGTGGCGGAATTAACCATTAGCATCTCATTTGGCTGGAGAGGCCTTATAGCATTCTCTTCTCCACCTGAAACCATCTTTTCTAGTAGTTCCAGTTCCAGATTCAACTCATCCCATATGGGAGGTAGCTCACCCTCTCTTGCCATAACTTGCCCTGAAAGGTCATCTGCCTTGGTTGCTAGAGGGTCCAAGGGCGTGGCCACACCACAAAGTCCTCCCGCATTAGCAGTCTCAAGATCGCTGCCTCCACCTTTAATACCCTCAATTTTTGTCCTGAGAGGCTCCCATCTAGTTTTGTTCCCCTCATCAACTCTCCTCCCGGGTGCGATCAAAATATTATCTCCGACGCTGAAAGATCCTTCTACAATGCTCCCTCCAATGACCCCTCCTCTAATTTCCGATGGCCTGGACCCTGGCCTATTTACATCAAAGGAACGCGCTACATACATCAGCCCACCATCATCTTCACTCCTATCTGGTGTTGGAATTGTATCCTCTATTGCTTCGATCAGGATATCAAGATTCACATCATGATGCGCAGAAACTGGAATTATTGGAGCGCCTTCAGCAATCGTCCCGCTGACAAACTCCACGATCTCTTTATGAGATTCGATAGCTCTGTCCTTGCTGACTATGTCAATCTTATTTTGTACAATCACTATATTTTCTATTCCAGCAATCTCCAAAGCAGCCAAATGTTCCCTAGTTTGCGGTTGAGGACAGCTCTCAGTAGCAGCAACTAGTAGCAGGGCACCATCCATAATTGATGCCCCTGAAATCATCACTGCCATCAGAGTCTCGTGACCCGGGGCATCAACAAATGAGACTACTCTTAGTCGATCCCCCTCACTCCCTTTCCCTTCAGGATGCTTGCCTTCGGGATAGTGACTCCCATCTGATGTAACGTAGAATGTAGTATCTGCATATCCAAGTTTTATGCTTATCCCCCTCTTCCTTTCCTCCGAATGGGTATCTGTCCAAGTTCCCGAAAGTGCTTGCGTCAAGGTAGTTTTTCCATGATCCACATGCCCAACCATGCCGATATTAACTTCAGGCTGGGTACTCTCCTTTTTGGACAGTTTCAATCACCCCAGTCTCACTCCTCTTCTCCAGAGGTTTGTTCGACTATGACTTCTTCCCCATCAATTATGGCTGCCAGTGATCGCTTCCCCGACTCAATCACCTTCAGATTGATTTGACGTGTTTCCTGACTAATTACGTTCCCCCGAAGGTTTCTTCTCCTTCTTAGGCCATCATACTTGTATCGATACTCTTTGCTATTCTTGTTGACGTACTTCTTCCCCTTGTAGCCAACTCCAGCTGTGATGAGAACCGACTTCACACCTGAACCATCTAAATCAGGCCTCATTGCCCTCCCTGTCACATCAGAACCTCCTGTAATTTCGAGTTTGTACCCTGAAAGAGATTTATCGCCTTCTCCTACGAACATACCATCAACCGAGTCCCCTATCTTTTTTCCAAGAAAATGGTTGTAATTTACGCCGACTATATCCATTGAAAAAGACCTCCCTACAGAGCTAGGATTTGTGTCATTTACGACCGCTTTGAAGCTTTGCTCGCCTGCCATGATATCGCCTCGGACGGAATCCCGACATAAGGTCCCTTTAAGAGCGGTTCGGAGTAGAAATACCTCAGTTATCGACCAATAATGTCTCTCTCGATTCTATTCCCAATAGCAGCAGGAGAGGAGTTCGGCATTGTGATGTACTGGGTCCTGCCCCTGCCCCGATTGGAATTGGACGCTCTACTGGAGACCAAACCTTCTTCCTCAAGATGATTTACATGTTTCCAGAAAGTGGTGTATCCCCTTGGTTTGATGCCATTCTCTTCGCAAACTAGGAGGTAGAGTTTCCTAGCGTCTCCGCTGGAAATTTCCTCGGTCTTACTCAATCTTCTACATATTCCAAGTAGGACTAGTTTCTGATGAATTTTAAGCGAATCTACTCTACTCGGCTCAATTGAATCAACAAGACGATTACGAAGATTCCCCGGAGCGACATCCTCCTGATCGACCTTATCTCTACCGGCCATTTCCGCTTTCCTAATTGCAGCCTCTAGGAGTTCAATGCACATTCTAGCATCTCCACCAGAATCAGCTGCAAAAATACCAATTCTTTTAAGAATCTCGTTACTGATAGAATTTGGCCTACAAGAGGCTTCGTAGCGCTGTCGAGCAATCATCGTTAACTGATCAGATCCATATGCCGATAGGCTTAATGAATTACTAGAACCCAAACGAGATTTTATGGCGCCTTCAAATAGCATTAACAGGGAACTTTCCTGACTTACTAAGATCATTGAGATTGTCCCCTCCCCATCCTGTCCTTCATCCACTCTCAATAACTTATAGATGAGGTCTGAACTATCTCTTCTGACTAGTACATCTACTTCATCAAGAATCAGTAGAAGATGTGTTTCTCGTGTCCTAAGATTTCTTCTAATTCCTTGAATCACTTCTCCAGAACTGAAACCTCTTTCCGGATGCCCCGAATCTAGATCTTGAACAATTCTCTGGAGTACTTGTGAAGTTGTGGGGTGATTTCTGCAATTGACATGAGAAATCGCTACTTTCCTCCTCCCTTCTAGCTTCGATGCAAGATCCAAGCAGAATCTTCGCGTGAGCACAGTTTTCCCAGATCCTACGTTTCCAGTGACCACCGCTCTGCAGCTCACATTGTGATTTTCTATGCCATAGAACAAAGATGCAAACTCTGCCAGTTCCCCATCCCTTCCTACCAATTCAGGTGGAGTCCAATCGTAGGAAAGTGGCTCCCCAGAAGCTAGAATTAGGCCCGCGCCAATTCTGTCAAGGTAGTCTACCATGAAATATTGTCTGTTTCCCCGTTCTTAGACATATTCGCAACAGTCCCCTGCAAACGTCGAAAGTATCGAAATAATCATCCGATCACATTCGGTGTTTTGATAGGCTTGTGCGCGTCAGCGCAGTGCAGGGGACGTACCATGGTGTTGAAGAGACTCTTCAGAGAACCAACTAGTTTCATGTTATTTGCTGCTACATTCCTAGCAATTTTTGAAGCGATTAACAGCGCTGGTTACTCCGACAACATCGCGATATTTGTAGGATTAATCGACTCAACACCAGTAGCGGGGGAGAAGATTTCCTCACCAAGTGGCGTAAATCTGGATATCTGGGGGCCACTGAAAGTTGGAACTCTAGATTATGCAATTCTGGCTTTTCTATCTTATGTAATTGTAACCCTTTGGGTGCATAGGCCTAGGGAAGCTCTCTCTAAGAAGGATAAGGGAAGAATTTTCGCTATCAAGTCCACTAAGTGGATCAGATTCGGACTTTTCTCCCTATTTCTAGCAATTATTTCTACAGCAAACAAGAGAGAATTTTTCGCTAATTTATCCAACAATACTGTTGGTACAAAGCATGAGGGAAGCTTCGGTATACACGATGGCACCTGGGGTTTCCAGCCTATTGAATGGGGATTTGCCGATTTCATAGAATTGGCCATACTGTACTCTTTCTTCATATTCTGTGCCTGGAAGGGAATTGAAGTTGATAAAGCAAAATTAAATCCTATTCCAGATAATCGTAATTTCATAGAAAGAATTTGGGGGGGAATTAGAGATGCCGAGCGAGATCAAAGAACGGATATTGAGCAGGGGGCAATTAAGGCCAATGAGTCATTTACAAATCTCGTAAACTTGCTTGGGGCGGCCACATCTCTGAATCTTGCAGCAGCCTCGCTCGATGAAGGGGATGTAAAGCTCGCCTTCAACAAGTGGAAGAATCTCACACACAGGAAGGGTAAACAGAATAAAGATTGGAAAGGACTTTCAGAGTCTCTAGATCAAGCGGGTGACTTTATTGAGGAAGAAGAATAGTCAGAATCGGCGGGTTAAAGCATGAATGCCTACTGGACTGATTGGAGGAAATAAGGGGGCAGACGAACTTTCCAGAGAAGAGGTTAGCTCAAGGCTGGAGGAAATTTTCTCTTCTTCCCTAGAAGGGGAAGAATTAGACAAAGCAGTTTCTAGCATCCCGAAGAGGCTGGATAAGTTCGAGGGTAAGTGGGACGGACTAATCAAGTGGGCCGAGCAGAAGTATGGAGAAAACGAATCCACTGATGAGGAAGCAGCCGAGGAGGAAGCAGCCGAGGAAAATCAGGCAGATACTCCACCAGATGATAAACCAGCAAAGAAAGGCGGCTTCTTCTCAAAATTCGGTAGAGGAAAAAGTAAGCAAGGCGAAGAAAAAATTTCAGATGAAGGTGAGGATAAAGCACAACTGGAGAACGGTGATGATGGTGCAGGAGAAATTTCTCGTGAACAAGCTACTTCAAAATTAGAGGATATTTTCAATTCTGGTCTAGAAGGAGAAGAACTAGCCAAGGCGATTGAAAGCATCCCCACACGACTTGACAAGTTTGAGGGTAAATGGCCCAAGTTGATAATCTGGGCAGAAAGCAAATATCCTCCATTATCCGTATCAGACCATTCAGAGACCCCAATCGAAGAATTAAGCGGAGATGGTGAACCAAGCGTCGAGGCGATTATTTCAATGATTGACTCGGGAGATCTAGTCTCTGCCCTTTCAAATCTAAAAATGATGATATTATCAGATTCAGATAACCCAGAGGTTTGGATCGCCATGTCCTCATACTTGTCTTCAATCGGCCTTTCAGGACGTTCAAAGGCATGCCAAGAAAAAGCCGATTCTTTGGCCGCATAGTATAATTTTTCTTCAAAAACCTGAAAAATTTGGAATTTTTCTCTGGGCGACAATTAAATGTAATTTGTTCTCGCAAGCAATCGGTAGGATATCATGGCAAAGAAGATTCCAGAGCATATTGCGTTCCAGTTAGCCCAGAAGACTAAGGAACAGGCCAAGAAATTAAAGGAGGCCGAGAAGAAAATAAAGGAGGCCGAGAAGAAGGCCAAAGATGCTGATAAGAAGGCCAAGGAGGCCGATAAGAAGGCCAAGGAGGACGAGCAGGAAGATGACAGCGAAATAGATCTCGATATTCTTGACGAGTTAGACGATTTGGATGACTTTGACGACTTTGATGATTTCGACGAAATCGAAGAAGAAGATCTAGAAGATGTCGAAGAAGTGGTCGAGGAAGTGGTGGAAGAAGTTACTGAAGCTGATGTTGAGATTCCCCCATCCGAAGAATCTGGCGATGATGAGCTAGATGCACTCCTAAAGCAAGCAAAGGGTCCCGTGTTCGAATCGAAGGTTGAAAGAGCGAATAGATTAGCAGAAGAAGGCGACTTCAATGAAGCCTTGGAAATTTGGAAGGAGCTTACTGCAAGTGATGGGAATGATCCAGCAAATTGGAGAGGTTTGGCATCAGTATTGGAATCTAGAAACGATTCCGGTGATTTGGACAAGGCGAAGACTGCGAAGGATCATGCGGACAGATTGGAGACTCAGGCAGTTGCCGATGCCACCGGTAGAAAGATGGAGGATATAATTGCCGACCTTCTTGACGACGGTATCCTGAACTTCAGTGCAGGATCGGATGCTAAAGAACAAACTAATACAGAAGAAATTGATGATGATGATGATGATCTCACAAAGCTCCCTGGAATAGGGAGCGTGGGACAACAAAAACTAAACTTCGCTGGAATCGACACATTTGAGCAACTTTCCGAACGCTCAGACGAGGAAATTGCGGAGATTCTTGACGCTAAAAAGATCGAGTCATGGTCTGGAATGGCTAGGATGCTCGCTAAAGAGAAGAAGCAATAATCCTGCTACATCTTCTATCAGGTTCACCATTCACATTAATAACTCGATACCCTTGGCGGAGAACGGTAATTACCATGGTAGAATTGGATGAGAACGTCAGAATGGGCCTTTTGGTCGGTGCAGCAGCAATCGTTATTTTCGTTTTGGTCAATATGACTGGAATCGTTTTCGGTGATGAAAAATTGTTCATTATCGATTTGATTGGCATAGGTAGCCAGGACGCCTTTAGGCCGGATACTGGATTTAGTACGCAGGATATCGTAGGAATACTCATTGCAGGTGTGATGGGTGCCCTATACTTCCTCTCTGCAGAGGAAGATCTTGACTGGGAAGCACTCCTAGGCGAAGATGACGACGAAGAAGAGTAAAGCTCTCATAACTTAGAGCATTCAGGGTTGACCTGACGATAGTCTATAATTTCAATGAATTTGGTCAAACTTGTATCCGTCTTCCCACTTTTTCTCCCCTAGAACTACCTCAAGTTCGTACGGTGTAATCATTGGCTTAGCATACTTAACTGCATCATCTATGGCAATTCTGGGACAAGCAGTGTTAACGAAGGCATCAACTGGGTAGAAGTCAATCAACTCCGGACCAACATGCTCGAGAGCAAGAAGATATCCTCTTTTCCCATGTTTCTCCAGCTTCCTCTTCATCCTCAATGCAAGATTCCTCCGCATCTGTCCGGGTTTAGATCCTATTAGGATTCCAAAGGTACTTTTTTCCATTGATGCCATAATAAGTCCCGATCTCTGCCTAAGTATTTTCTCGATTCTTTCGCGACCCATTTCCTTTGCTTCTTCCGTGTACGGGTCCAACATCGCTAGCGGCTTTCCAGTATGAAGGACCAAACCAATAGGGTGGAAGTCGCCGCTTCCAAGGAATAGGTAATGACCAATGGAGGGGTCATCTCCAGAATAGTTACACCCTAGGACTTGGCCTGGAAACGTCAGTCTAGCCCCTCCTTCTGGAATAGAGACTTCAAATCCCGCATCCTCTAGATAATTTTTGTATGTAGAGAGGAGATGGAGGTGCTGAATACTCCCTACCAGTCCCAGTTTAATGTCAATTAGTGAGCCAACTCTGCCCACCATATCTTCGAACCTGTCAATGGCCTCAAGTTCCGTCATGACTGGTCCAGAAGGATCGCCAAGACGGGTCCGAGCAATCTCTCTATGCTTCTCTAGAAATGGCATGACAGGTGCAATTTCTGGCTGACCGTCATAAGTCACTGGAATGAACTGAGTTGGCATTCCAGAATCGATATTCATTTGTGAATGTCCCATGTGTGCTACCAATTCCACACCCATTTTCATCATCTTGTCATTGACAAGATCACATGCCCCATAGCAGGGATCAGCCGCAAGTACTACTCTTGCAGAAGTCTCAGATTCTATTTGATCCATCATCTCCAGAGCTTGCATCTTGAGTCCTTCTGGAACCTGTAATGCAACTAGTCTGGTATCGTTTTCTTTGATTCTCTCGACTAAGTCTTCTAGTTCAAACTCATGCCTACTCAGATCCAATCTATCACCACTTATTCTACAATCTCAACCTTTCCGCCTACAATCTCAATCTTCGCAAGCGTCCTAATGGGCCAATCTGGTCTCTCTATTGATAGCCTCTCTCTACCCTCTCCCTTCTCAATAGCTACAACTACGTCTTGAAGAATAGCACCCATTCCTTCAAGAGAATCTAGTATCGGTTCCAATGTCCCTCCCGTGGAGATTACATCATCTACTAACAATATTCTCTCTCCAACTGAAATATCATTAATGTATGCTGTAGATTGGGAATATCCTGTCGAGACATCCACCCTAACTTCTCCTTCCATCCCATAAGGGCGCTTTCTGATGACTAAAGTCGGTTTTCCCGTCACTTCCCCTACTGCAGCAAGTAAAGGCAAACCCATCGCTTCCACGCTTACGATAAGATCGATCTTAGACCAGTCAACAATGCTAACTATCAAGTCTCTAGTAGCTCGCAGTACCTCTGCTTCCATCCTAGGAATGCCATCAGATATCGGATGGATGAAGTAAGGATAATCTCCTTTCCAAATTATCGGCGCCCCTTTAAGTGAGTTCTGCAGTATGGTCAGTGGATCTGACTGGGACATAGGTCCCGGGCCTCACACTAGGCCCTTCAAATGCTCGGACCCCTGAACAATTTTGGCAGTACATGGAGTGGGGAACTTACATCCGGCCTTTCTAAGTGCTTCTCTTGCAGCTAGATATCCTTCTGGCTCCGTTTTGATAGAAATCACGGTTTGATTTTTCTGAACTCTAGCAGCAGTACCAACATTCTTTCCAAAAGAAAGCCGCATCCCCTGTGAAACTCTGTCAGCCCCGGCTCCCGTAGCTTGCTTGTTCTCTCTTAGAATTTGATGAGGATAAGTGTGCATCCTTAGGGCGTATCCCATTGGGCCGACTTCTTCCCTTATGGTGGAATTAGCAACCTGTCTAGCAGACTCTAGAGCAGAGTCTCTAATCTGACAAGCGTTGTCAGCCATGAGCTCTATGGTTATCGAAAAGCCTCCGGTCTCTGCCCTCTTTCTATTTCCCATGTGATATCTCAGAATCCTGTTGTTAGGAACTCCACCAGTGTACTCTCTTCTAGTGAATGATTGGCCCTTAATTTGTCTGTACATCTTGGCGGGCTTGCGTGCCATTCAATCACCTCGATTTCGCGCCACCGACCTCCCGTATTTAACCATGAGGCAGTGAAAATAGTACTAACCGCTTCCAATCAGTTGGCTCTCTATCTGGACAGTTCTGACTCCCAAAACAATTAGAATGAATCCAACAATCAATGAAAACCCTACCTTTTCACTCAGAAAGTACCAACCCCCTAAAATTCCGAAAACAGGAAGTAGAAAATGAGTTCCTATGTTTTTACTAATTAAAATATTACTCACCCTATATCCCACCAGCCTCCCCAAGAATCATTTCTAAGAAATCTGGATGAGTGACTGAACAGCTTTCTTCACCATAGATCCGAGCGCCAACCAAAGATCCCAATACTATTGCTGTCATAGCTAATCTGTGATCATTCTGGGAATTCACTGGTTTCGATGGAGAAGTTGGCCACTGGCTTCCGGGGACGACAAGGCCATCATCACTCTTCTCACTGGAAATTCCGAACGAAGAAAGCATTTTGAAAGTTGATTCAATCCTATCTGTCTCCTTGCCCTTGACATGAGAAGATCCCACAATTCTGCCACCTCCTCCTAATCCGATGATAGCTGCAGCTGGAGCGATTAAGTCACTTGCATCCCTTAAATCCACTAATTCCCCATTGCATCTCATAATGGAATCTATAGCGTCCAAAATCCTAGTATCAGAATTTTTGATTTCTGTTTTCAGGGATTTAGTTCCGTGAAGTCTATCATATAGGAGAGAAATGGGCAAAAGGCTGATTTCCTCAGGTATCTCAACTACTTCAGGAGTTTTCACTGCCCACCCCCCGATGTCCACTATCCCAGATTGGATGGACCCCTCCCAACCGCATAATCTACAAATTTCGACTGTCAAATCCCTATATCCCCGGCTTACTGCCCTTCCCTTCAGACATATTCTCGTTCCATCTGGAAATCTAGGAGAAGCCAGAATCAATCCAGTTAATGTCTGGCTCGACTCCGACTGATCAACTGTTGCAATATTAGGAAAAATCGGCCCAGAAATAGAAAATGGCATCGAATCAACGGGTATATTGCACCCTAGTTCTCTTAGGGCGTCGTTCAGATGAGTCGCATTCCTTTTTCTTAACGAATCATCTCCGTCAATATGGAAAATTGATTCCAATCCAGCTGCAATAGAAGTCACAACTCTAGCCGTCGTAGCCGAGTTGCCGCAATTAAGAATGGTTTCACTCGGTAAATTGTCGACCAATCCTCTTTTCAACAACCATTTTCCTCTAGACTTCACAATCTTAGCACCCATCTTCTCCATACAGTCAGCCATCGAAAAAATATCATCTCCAGGAGTCCCAGAGAAATGGAGTTCCGTTTCAGTTTCCGATTGTGCTGCCATGGCAATCCAGCGAATCATATGGCTCTTCGAAGGTGGCAACCTCCAACTCACTCTCTCAGGATAAGCTAAGGGGTGCACTTCGAGCACGATCTATCCATTTGAAACATTTAGTTGAAACCTTTTATTCGGAGAACTGCCTAATCCAATCTCCAAACTCACCTTCTCCATCCCATGAATTCGCTCTTTCATCGATAATACTTCTATGCATAGTCTCCTCTACGGTCCCATTCATCTTAACCAAATTCTTCCTCTGCAAAAGCTTAGGGCTCAGACCAGGGAGAAGTATGGAAATGCCTCGTGGAACCCTTCCAGGGTAGACCTCATTCACATGACGAACGATATTGGTGGTGCATGTATTAGTAATCGTATTGTACCATTCTGGTTCCGAGCTTAGCTTGTTTGTCCTTCTAAGATAAGACTCTAACATTCTCCTTTCGTTTCCTGGACCAAGTACCACACCTTCGAATAAGTGTGTTACTGATTTTTTTCTACATCTAGTCCTTACACCAATAATATCTTTCTCTGTCGCCCATACGTAGATCAATTCATACTGCTTGAACATCCCTTTAATGGGATGATACTTTTCTCCCTCCTCTCTCCTAACTTCAATAGAGCAGGCCAATCTAGTTCCATCATTCATCTCAAAACTCAGTATCGTATGTGCCATTTGTCTTCTAGAAGGATCAAAGTACTCTAATACGAACCAAATCTTTGATACATAGTTGAGATCGATTGTCCTTTCAATCCATTTTTCGTCATAGTCTCTAGTACTTCTCCAATTGAAGTCTCTGATATTTCGAATCGTAACCTCGTCACCATTGAATTCAGCAGTGGTCATTTTCTTATTGTCGTTCACCCAAGATCTATCATTGGACGGGCTGAGGCTTAGGTGCCTCTTCAAAACCCAAAACAATGGTGCAATGATAATAAAGAAAGAAAAAGCCATGATTAGCAATGAAACCACACCCATGCCAAACATCGCTTCGCCATAGCCATTATGCTGATGAATATTGGCGCGGCAGGGGAGATTCGAACTCCCGAGGTGAAACACCACTGGATTAGCAATCCAGCGCAATGGCCAGGCTATGCGACTGCCGCAGTAATTACACGACCGGAGATTCGTGCTTAAGCAGAACGGTCGACTATTCCTCTTCTTCCGAACTTTCTTCGATACTGATTAATTCCGACGGTAGTCTTGTCACATAAATTATCTCGTCNATGAATTTTTTTGTCGCACGATCTCTTAATTCCATTACTCTAGTGCCCTNTGATGCCCTACCAATGGTCTCTTTCGTTTGAGATGCACCAATTCTAATCATCATACCCGAGCTAGTTAACATGAAAATCTGGTCATCTTCATTGGGAATCTGATTCACTCCTACAATCGTATCGCCAGGGTAAAGATCCATGGTTTTTACGCCCTTTGCTCCTGAGCTGGTCCTCCTATAACCGTCCCTTTCTCCAGTTCCGATTATCGTCCTCTTGCCCATTCCATTCTTTGTAATAGTTAGTATCTGGGTTTCATAATTATTGGTTACTACCATGCCTACGACATGCCCACCATCCCCCTCTCGAGACGAAGTCTTTCGGTCCCCTGTGAAAATGCCCCAAACACCCGATGTATTCCTACTAGTGGCAGTAATTTCCGAGCAAGCAAATCTGCTTGCCTGTCCAGTACTTGAAATCATCACAATATCGGACTCTTCAGACCCGTTTCTTACATTAACCAGTGTGTCTCCCTCTATTTTGAATCTAAGTGCGTACTTACCATTTCTATTGATTTTTACATATTCCTTCAGACTGGTTTTCTTAATCAGACCTTTCTTCGTAGCGAAAAGGAGGAAGTGCCCATCTGGAGATTTAATCAATTCTCTATCCAATGGCAGGATTGATACCACTTTTTCTTCATCTCTAATGCTACCAAGAAGATTTCTGATATGGCTCCCTTTGCCATATCTACTCGCCGAAGGAGTTTCCCATGCTCTTAATCCGTAAACTCTCCCCTGGTCAGTAAAAATAAGAAGACGGTCCTTAGAGAAGCAGGTGATAATTTTAGCCGGAGCATCCTCATCTTTGGTTGCGACACCTTTGAGCCCCTTACCTCCTCTATTTTGCAGTCTAAATGCCTCTACAGGCAAGTGTCTGATGTAATTATCAGTAGTGAGTGAGATCACTATCGCCTCCTCTGCAACAAGATCCTCCCTGTCCATAGAGAGTGGCATTGGATCAATTTCGGACAGCCTCCCATCCCCATGATTTTCCACCATCTCATCAAGTTCTTGGACCAATATATCCAANCGCCTCGCCCTTGATTCGATAATTTCTTTCAGATCGGCTATCTTAATCTTCAGGTCATCGAATTCCTTAGTCACCTTGTCCACATCTAGGCGACTCAACTGGTACAGACGTCTCTCCGCGATTGCCTTCGATTGTAGTTTTGTGAAATCAAACTTAGCTATTTTTGGTAACTTCTCGTTTCCTTGCAGTATAGATTCAAATTGTTCTCTTCCAGAGCTTTCACGACCTGCCTTTAAGACGTCTTCAATTCGTTCCTGCGCCTTTACTAGCCCTTGGAGGATATGGGCCCTAGATTCGGCCTTTTCAAGATCGAAAACCGCTCTCCTTTCTATTATTTCTTCTCGATGACCGACATATGTGTGTAACATCACTGGTAGGGTCAGTAAAACAGGCCTTCCATCTAGGATTCCCATCATATTGGCGGAATATGACTCTTGCAATCTGCTTGATTTGAATAGCTGGTTGAGTACTGCATGGGGGTCAGAATTGTTCTTAACCTCTATAACAACTCGAATACCTTCTTTGGACGACTCATCACGAATGTCCCTAATTCCGGTCACCACCTCCTTCGACACCAAATCTGCGATATGGACTAGCATATCGGATTTTTTGACTTGATAAGGAATCTCGTGAATAATGATTTTCTTCCCACTAGTACCGTCTTCGATATCGCACTTCGAGCGTACGTGGAATCTGCCCTTGCCCGTGGAGTACATGTCTACGATTCCATCTATCCCATGGATTGTAGCACCGGTTGGGAAATCAGGACCCTTCACGTGTTGCATGTACTCTTCAAGAGAAATACTGGGAATACCCCTCTTCTCGACCCCCTCCAAGAGAATCATTTCGATATGCAATCTAATAGCGCCTGCAACCTCTNTAAGGTTGTGGGGCGGTATTCTCGTCGCCATTCCGACTGCAATCCCATCACTCCCATTCAACAGAAGATTTGGCAACCTAGCAGGAAGTACCGTGGGTTCAATCTCTGAATCATCGAAGTTGGGTTGAAAGTCGACTATCTTTTTTTCAATATCCTCTAGCATATGTTTTGAGATTTTATCCAGTCTACTTTCTGTATATCTCATTGCTGCAGGTGGGTCCCCATCAATAGAACCGAAGTTTCCCTGTCCATCGACAAGCGGGTATCTTAGTGAGAAATCTTGAGCCATCCTGACCATGGTGTCATAGATTGACTGATCTCCATGAGGGTGATACTTTCCCATGACTTCCCCAACTGAACGAGCCGACTTGCTATACTTCTTCTCAGATGTATGGCCACCTTCGTGCATCCCATACAGTACACGCCGATGAACAGGCTTCAGACCATCTCTGGCATCAGGCAGAGCTCTTCCAATGATTACTGACATTGCATAGTTGATGTACGAGGTCTTCATCTCCTCATTCAAAGAATGATTCAAGATGTTCTCATTATTTTCCGACAATTCTACGCCTCCCTCTTCTTCAGATGTCAAGGTTGGTCACCTCCTTGGCATGCTTTTCGATGAATGATCTCCTATCCGGAACATCATCTCCCATCAATATCTCGAATAATTCATCAGACTCCTCTGCGTCTCTCACGGTTACCTTTAGCATGGTCCTAGTCATTGNATTCATGGTAGTATCCCACAGTTGCTCTGGATTCATTTCTCCTAGTCCCTTGTATCTCTGAATGCCTATTTTTGCATTAGGATTGCCTGCTTGTAATTCTAAGGTCACAGCATCCCTTTCTTCGTCAGAGAATACGTATTTGCTGATCCTTCCTTTCGTCAATTGGTAAAGTGGCGGCTGGGCGATGTATACGTGACCTTTTTCTATCGCAGCCCTCATGAATCTCCAGAGAAATGTGAGCATTAATGTCCTGATGTGGGCACCATCAATATCTGCATCACACATTATTATTATTTTTGAGTATCGAAGTTTGCTAGTATCAAATGCCCCCTCTTCTTCATCGTTATTCCCCACGCCAGCACCCAGGGCACGAATAATAGTCTGAATTTCCTGATTTTGGAATACCTTTGCAGCATTATGCTTCTGCCTTTCCACATTGAGTATCTTCCCTCTAAGTGGCAAAATAGCTTGAATCCGCCTATCCCTACCAGTTTTTGCTGATCCTCCGGCAGAATCGCCTTCAACCAGATAAACCTCGCACTCGCTTGGATCTCGTGATTGGCAGTCTGCAAGCTTACCCGGTAGGCCACCTCCTTCCAGAACTCCCTTTCTCCGAGTTAGCTCTCTGGCCTTTCTCGCTGCCTCCCTTGCCTTGGATGCTAGTAGTGCCTTCTCAACGATCTGCCTCGCAACCGAAGGATTTTCTTCGAAGAATTCACCTAATTTGTCATAAACAATAGTCTGTACTATCCCTGTAACTTCACTGCTCACTAACTTATCTTTGGTTTGGGAGGAGAAGGAAGGATCAGGATGTTTTACACTTACAACTGCTGCCAAACCTTCTCGTACATCATCACCTGACAAACCGTCTCCTTTGAGTAGATTTTTTTTCTTTGCGTACAAGTTTACAGAGCTGGTAAGAGCCGTCCTCAGGCCTGACATATGTGTTCCTCCATCCTTATTTCTAATGATGTTAGTATAGCAACGAATCGACTCACTGAATGCGTCTGACCATTGCAATGCTAACTCGACTTCGACATCGCCCTTCTCAATTTCTTTCTCTCCTTTGATCTTGATGACCTCATCATGTAGTACCTCCCTCCTTTCATTTAGTTGGCTAACATACTCGGAAAGACCACCTTCGTACAGATGTTCTGATGTATGGTCTTCAGGCCCTCTTTGATCAACTATTGTAATTTTTAGTCCCGCATTTAGAAATGCAGTTTCACCCACTCTGGTATCGACTTCTTCAAAATCAAACTCTACAATATCTGTAAAGATGGATAAATCGGGCTTGAATGAAATGTTTGTACCGGTATCTTCACACTTTCCAATTTCCTTTAGTGCTTCAACCGGAACTCCCTCCTCATATCGTTGATAATAGATAATTCCATCTCGATGGATAGTCATCTCCATCCACTCTGAAACAGCATTTACTGCAGANACNCCGACNCCATGTAGTCCTCCAGACACTTTGTATGAGCTATTGTCGAATTTACCACCTGCATGCAATTTGGTCATTATCACTTCTGCTGCTGAGATTCCGAATTCCTCATGGATGCCCACAGGTATCCCTCTTCCATAATCCCTGACTGAGAGTGAGTTGTCAGAATTTAGTGTAATTTCAATTGAATCTGTATAGCCTGCTAGGTGTTCATCAACAGAGTTGTCAACTACTTCCCAAATACAGTGATGTAGGGCAGAACCGTCATGCGGGTCCCCTAAGTACATCCCCGGTCTTTTCCTAACCGCCTCTAAACCTTCCAAGACTTGGATACTCTCAGCGTCATATTCATCGACCATTTTCAGATTCTCCTTGAGGGTTCCCGTAGGGAACCCTCAAAATTCAACATAGCTGTTAGATGGGCGAGGCATATAACAATCGCCTTTTTTATTCTCGAAAAGTACTCTTTTTGGAACAAAATCATCATTCTCGACTATTTTCTAGAACTCTCGCACTCGACACCGTTAAACAGGCGCCTAATCTCGCTTTATCCCATGCAAATGCCACTAGTGTGTGCTACCTTGCAGGGAAGTACGCCAGAAGAAATGGTTGCCGACTCATCCAGGGCATTGGAGATGGGTGCAGACTTGGTGGAAATCAGACTCGATCGACTTTGGACTACCGAAGAGAGAATCAGAGATATTGACCCCTCAAATGGCGAAGATGAGAAAAAAAGTCGAACAATTATCAACCAATTGGAAATGGATGAAGTTGATTTCAACGAGGCTCTGGATGCGATATTTACCTCAATCACTTCACAAGCTCTTCTAACCTGCCGATCCAAGAATCAGGGTGGGTTCTTTCCCGGTAATGAAGACCAGTATTTCGAAGTACTAAAAGCAGCCATAGAAAAAAGTCCCAGTTGGATTGATTTGGAGATGGAAATTACTTCTGAATTTAGGGATGAGTTGTTAGAATTAGCCTCCGATGAAACAAAGGTAATTGCCTCCATTCACCATACTGGAAATGTCCCTTCTTCTTCAGAAATCTCTCAGGATGTTATCCAAGCACTGGAGATGGGCGATTTAGTAAAGGTATGTTACCAGACCAAAGATCGGAAGGATTCACTAAGAATTTTCGAGGCTGCAATTGAGCTCATGTCCTCAGATGCAATTTTTTCTCTCATGGGCATGGGTCCCGGCGGGGACTGGCCAAGAATTCATGCTCCAATTCTGGGACAGAGTATGGTATACGCAACCACTGAGTCTGGCTGGCACTTGGCGCAACAGGGAAGAATTAATGCATCAGATCTAAGAACAGCGTGGGAAGTTCTGGAATATGCATAACTTGTCTTTTACTTATCTAGGAATGGTACTTCGACAAGCAACTCCTCTTCAACTTCCAGTGCTGCCGAATGATATCTCCAATGGAATATGAGGGGCAATATAATACAAGAAATAGGCAAAGCTCCAACTAGGAAATAAGCCGTAATCTTTGGTAGAGTGACTCTCTCCTCTACGTCAATTATCACTTCAGCACTCATATTGCCCGATGGAACTTGATCCCCAGGCCTGCTATTATCCCAGTTATCTAAAATTAAGTAGAATGTTTGAGTGGAAGAGCCACCAAAACCCGCAAATGACCAAGTGGAACCGTCTGAGTCGAGAGCNACCGAAAATTCTTGATATGAAATTGATTCGTATGCGTGTGCATCTCTAAAAGGTATCCAAGTCCCCAAGTCTCTCCACTCTAATGGAATTTCATCCAAAATTTCTGGAAAGCATTCAGAGTCTCCACTACAATCTAGCTCGGACTCGTATAGCCAATAATCTGAGTCGGAAATCAAGTATACATCTCCCTTCCCACTCAAGTCAATGCAGAATGTGTATCTCTTNCCGGGCTCCAAAACGAAAGCTATCGATGTCGCAGAACCATTGTCAATTCTAATGCCGGGAAAGTCTTCCCATGAGCCATCTGACCATTCCGTACTAAGGTCCTTGTCGAGAGGCTTCAGACTAGAGTCCGCCCCAAAACCAAAAAAGGTCCCCAATCCTTCTCCTGGTTCCTCTACCGACAGGTAATCCTCGGGTCTTTCTTCACTTCCCCAGTCACTATCTGGTGAGACTTCACATGAAATCGACTGTGAAGTCGCAGTCGTGGAAGAAAATATCACAGACGTAATCAATGAGGCTAAAAAAATCTGCACCCCAACAACGAAACTGAGATTTTGTACGAACCTTGTCACTATCTCCGCCTCGTCCTAATTGGCCTAACGTAACCAGATTCACTATTTGTTCTTTCATCGTCGGTGAGATATTTTGGTTGTGGTGGNGGGGTGTGTTGATCCATTCCAGGCAAACCCCCCTCATCTTCAACTTCATCAACATCATACTTCTTGACCATGTCTATTGCGTCCAGCTCGTCATCATCTCTATCCCTCATAACCATCCAACCTAGAATAGCTACTAGTACTACCAGAGAAAGTATTCCCGCACTTTCCCTTCCCGGTATTAGATCCTCCATGGAGAGATCAGAGAGTGTCTTAGGGGGAGCTGTGTCCTGTATAGATAGTACAGTTACAACATATTCCTTCGATGAGCACACCCCTACTCCATCACATACAGTCATAGAAATTCTTACCTCTCCGGGCTCCTCCCAAATCTGATCCACTGATATCCAATCATTTCTTGAATTACCGTCACACCCTAAATCTGTCCTACAATCTTCATCGAGGAAGACATTAATATCCCATTTGTACAATAGTGGGCCAGTAAGATTTGCATCCCTGTCGTTAGATGTAATCCCATCACCATCACTGTCGATTAGTGAATTTTCGTCAATCCATGCAATAATTCCAGCCTCGAGCTCAGAATCATTAGCTAGACCAGATAGGTTAACGGAATCTCCAACTATTACGTATTCCGTAGATATCGGGTTAGTAGTAGTGATTATAGGCGCACTTGAAACAATCACTTGAATCTCAGTAGTATTCGAGTCACCTTCACCAAAACCATCGACTACCGTGAGTCTAACTTTGTACTCCCCGGGCCTCTCATAATTGTGCCAAGCAAAAGGTCCAGAAGTAGAGGGACTAGCATCCCCGAAGTCCCAAATCCACTCAACTATCCCCGACCAATCCGGGTCATTGAGATCTGTTGAAGTCATTCCTTGGAACTCCGGATCAGAGTCAAAACTACCACTTCCATCAAATCTGATCATATCTCCAGGAGCTACGAAAACCCCTCCATCTTCAGTCATAGGTATCTTCCAAATTACCCCCCCTCCATCCTCATCTTCAGGAATTGAATCAAAAATAGATACATCATCACCAGGTGAACTGAATGTAATAACTGGAATGGGGAGGGGGTTCTCAATAAATATCAGAAATACCTTTGGTGCAGATCTTAGGCCTCTTTCATCTATAACCTCCAAGCTAATGCTGTATAGTCCAGGTTTCGAAAAAGTCCTACTTACCGATGATACATTCTCTATAGTCCCATCTCTGTCAGAAAAAGTCCAGATATGGGCTAAGGCGGATGTATCGCCATCTGGATCAAATGATGAGCTACTGAAGACATATGCATCCCCTATTTTTCCATCAATCGGCCTCTCAAATAAAGCCACAGGCCTCTGATTGAGTATCTCTATTTCCAAATATGCTATTGAGTGATTTCCGTCATCATCAAACACCTCTAGTGTCACGTTTTTCATTCCGGGCTCTTTCCAACTAACAGAGGGATTAGACTCCAAGGAAGTTTTCTCTATGAAGTCTGATGTCAGCGAAACCTCTTCACCATCGAGATTTACTCCTTCGGAGAAGCTCCACCTGTACTCTACTATCATGCCGTCATTGTCCTCGAAAACATCGGGCATCCTGATTGGTGTGATCGCATAGCCCGTCAGATTCTCATCGAATATTTGAGTAGGAACTCTATTCAAAACTCGAACTTGAATATCCTCAGAAGCGGACTGCTTACCATCGCTAACTTGAAGACTCATCGAATAGATTGTTCCTTCTCCTGTTCCATCGACCCAAGCATGCCCAATTTCCGAGAGCCCAACTCCAGAATCAAACATACCATCACCCCAATCCCAAGAAAAGTGTAGCATTTCAATGGGAACATTGTCTGTAGTTCCGAAGGAAGAGAATTGTATTCTCTGGTTTGTTTGAATAGTTAGATTATTCTGGATTCTTAAACCATCAATTGAAATTTCGGGCATAGGGGCAGAGGAATCGTTTACAGAAATATTCCAAGAGACAGATTCAGAGAAATATCCACCTTGATCGCTAATTATCAACGTGATAAAATACAAGCCTTCTCCAGAAAAAGAGTGTACAGGGTTCTTCAGTCTAGATGAATTCCCATCCCCTAAGTCCCAAACATACGAATTTGGAGTATCGTTGTGGCCGAAGGTACCATTTTGAATTCCGAACCCCCATGAATCGTATCCACCTCCAAAGATGTATGTCGGTAACCAAGTCTCAGTAGTATTTGATGAAATTGAACCCGATGCTACCGGCTTCATATTGAATATTTGTTTGGGCAGGGTTTGGGCTATGTCCTGGACTTCTCCAGAAATATCCCGTATCTTTACAGAAAACTCCCAGTCTCCTGTATGCGGTGGAGTGAACCAAATCGATTGCATTTCTGGCTGGGTATTTCCTACGGAAACAATAGACTCAAATGAATCAATCTCTGTGTTATTGTTAAATGCTGAAATTTCTAAATCCAGTGTTTCGAAGTAAGCGCTTGAACTGATCGTTAATCTCATCTCAATACTATCTGGAAGGGAATCGCCATCTCTATCAAAATCTGCAATTGAGTCTATGGATACTTGAGCTGGTGTTGTAACAAGACTCGCACTCACCGAGAATGAGCCTGTTGGATAAGCTCCTCCAGACAAAACTCCACAGTTCGCAAAGTTGAAATCACAGTCATCCACAATCGAGTTGAACCATACCATTAGCCAGACCTCTGAAGTTGTATTGCCAAAGTCTCGAACTAGTCCAGTGCCTCTACCATCCGAGTCAATCCTAAGTTTCTCCATAGTCCAAGTTCCCGATGAGCTGTCCTTCGAAACTATTGAGCCTTCAAAACCGAACCTATCTGGTTGGACCAGGATGCTCAATGGGTCCCCATTTCCTTCAGTGAACCTAAATGTCTTGAGCCCCCATCCCTCGATTGTGTGACCTGAAGATTGCCAAGCATCACTCCATTGTTCGTTTTCTCCACTCGCAATAACTTTGCAAAATCCTCCAGTAGCGCAATCATCTTTCAATTCAATCTCATCGAAACCTAATGCACCCTGGGGGCTGTCAAGAGTAACAGCTGCACTAAAGTTCGCAAAAATTTCACTCATCGTACTACCAATCGGTGTCGATCCCGGACTAGGATTTCTAGCAATATTCTCAATTCCCGATCCTCCGGATGAGGGATCAGCAACCAACCTCCTCATCGCATCTGCTCCTCCAAGTTTTTCTTCCAGGTAGCTCATGAAGAGGAAACTAGAGCCCAGGTCAGACATTCTATTATCCCACCATCTGAGGCTAGTGCTTGAGTTAGTAGTCCATGAGTTTACTGTATTCTCGAGTGAAGGATTTGATCCATAACTGAGAAATTCTGATAACTCTGCAGCCCCTTCATCAATCCAGATGAATTCAAAGGGATCAGTATTGTAATGAATCAATTGTTCAAACTCATGTGCCAGGATTTGATTTCGATTGACTAAGTCGTCAATATCCAAAAAAATCACCTCTCTAACNGATGATATTCCGGGTTCGAAGTAACCTTCAATCGAACCTACTCCGTCAATAGAAATTATTGCTACTTCAATTTGACAGTTACTATCCACGTCCGGCACATCCCCAAAATAATTCGTACCCGTTGGAAAAATTATGGATTCCCAATTCGAAGATATGTCGTTAAGGGTTGTCGACGAAACAATTTCTCCGTTTTCAACAAATATGGCCAAATTAGCAGAAATCTTCTCAACGGTTACAGAAAATGCCCCGTCAGTATTTGTCACATTGTCTGTTTCGCCTACAGACCATGCATTTTGGCAGTTTCTTGGTATGTTTCTATTTTCGGACCCCATGGAGTCTGATGATACTATGGGACTCAGAATTAGTATTGCAATGGTAGCAGATATGGCCCATGTAAAACAAATCCTAAGGTCTCTGGAATCAGCACTCATCATTAGCACCTTACTACGTACAGTTGTAAACCGTTCAAGGACGTATTTTAACATCGATGGAGCATCGTTCGTACATGAGGAGGCGCGCACTGGCTTCAGTCTTCATTTTGACTATACTTTTTACTAGTAATTCATTTGCTAACTATTCTTCAGAAAACATCGAAATTGCTGAAGAATCGATGATTGTTGTTGTTGATACGATCGCACATGACTCCAGTTCCTTTACACAGGGTCTGGAGTATTACAACGGCACTCTCTTCGAGAGCTCTGGACTTTATGGCAGCTCATCCCTCAGGGAGGTAAATCCTGTAAATGGGGAAGTAATTCGGACATTGCCGATAAATGAGTCACTTTTTGCCGAGGGTATTACAGTGAGAGAAAAATCAATAATTATGCTAACTTGGAAGGAGGAATTAGCATTGGTGATAGATATTGAAGACTTCAGAATAGTCGGAAACTACACCTTCCAGGGAGAAGGATGGGGAATTTGCTTCAATGGGGAAAATTTTGTGACGTCCAATGGCTCCTCAGTTTTGTCATATAGGGACGAGGAAACTTTTGAGGTCAACTATTCAGTAAATGTTACTTGGAATGGAGAATCGGTGCAAAATCTCAATGAGCTGGAGTGTGTCGATGATAAGATATATGCAAATGTTTGGATGCAAGACACNATAATAGGGATTAACTCGACCACTGGGATTGTAGAAATGTTCGCTTCAGCAAAGATTCTGTCAGAGAATCATGATGGCCCCGTAAATGAGGTATTGAATGGAATTGCGATGGATAATCACAGGGATGGTTTTTGGATAACTGGGAAGAATTGGAGTGAGATGTTTCTTATCAATTTTGAAAGAATGAGTGAAAATCATACCGATAAAAAAGAACAACTAGTATCGATAAAAATTTCAGATGATTGGTCAATTATGACAGTTCTGCTGGTAACTACGATTTCTCTAATATTATCAGGACTCATAATCAGGAGAAAATATGCACCACAAACGCCCAACTTCAAGGACCATAGCCGTCACGAATAGTTATGGTCGAACAGGACGACACTTCTGGTATCGATTTGGAGTATTTCCTTGAAGATATTTCAATGGAGTCATCTACTAGGGTTGCAGGGGCAGTCATGATTATTATTGGGAGCATACTAGGAGTTCAACTCGGCATTCTTCTGATTTCCGTCGATCCAGACGAGATTCTTTCAGGATCTTTAGATTCAACCGAGCAATACTCCGATGTTTCTGGAATAGTAATTTCAGCACTTTCTGAGAATAGTACTGGTGGAGATCCTGTGGAGGGTGTAAAGGTGAGGCTACTTTTTGAAGACGGAAGTACTACTGGGAAGGAGGACTTTACTGATTCGAATGGCAGATTTTTAATCCCGGAGGTTCGAAGAGAACCCTCCCTTCTTTCTTTCACTCACCCGGGGAATAATACAACCAAAGTATATTTCACTCCAGGAGATAATGTACAAATCACTGTCACCATTTCTCCCGGCGATGGCGAAAATACCATCGATATGAGTGGAGAAAGCTTCTTGGGACAATCAGTTCTAATTGCTACGCTAATTGCCTTTCTAACAATAACTCTGGGTCTTGCAGGCGTATATGGGGGCATAGAAGCATATCGTGGAGGGAGCTATCGAAGATCATGGTGGTTTTCATTCCTAGGACTTTGGAGTAGGGGTATGATTTTCATAGGTCCTCTGCTGATACTAATAGGAATGGGGCTAGTGACTTTATCTAAGGAACAGTTTTCTGCGGATGCTAGTAGGGAATAGGGGCATAGTATGTTTCTATTCTCAGTAGAAGGCGGGGACGGGAGCGGAAAAGGCCTCGCAACACAGGTAATTTCTGAGATTCTAGAAGAAGAATTCTGCTTTACTTCCGTAGAGAAAACTGCGGAGCCGAGGAGAAATCATCCATTGGGCAGGCTGGCAATAGATTCAGTGAGGAAGAAGACTATGTCTCCAGAGCAGGAGGCTGGCCTCTTCGCTGCAGACAGACTCGATCATTCACATGGCTGGATTCTCCCTAAGCTACTCGAAGGAAAAGCTATTGTAAGCGAGAGAAATATTCACTCATCTTTAGTTTATCAGGGAATAGTTGGCGGTATAGGGATAGGAAGAACAGCCCAAATAAACTCAGCGGCACTGATACCTGATCTGTGTATTTGGGTAGATTGCGATCCAAAAATAGCTCTAGAGAGAATACGTTCTGAAACCTTAAGAGGCCTTTCAGATAAGGAAGAATACTTTGAAACTTCAGATTTTCAGATTAGAATTAGGCAGGGATATCATGATCTATTGTCCGGAAGAATGGAGATGCCCACTCCCTTCGACATGGGGGCAATAATAGGGCCAATTTCCAATGAAGGTTCACAGAAAGACCTCCGTAGAATACTCAAAGATGTAATTAGGTCATTTATGATTAGTAGAAACCCTCCAATCAATGTACAAATGGAAAAGGTTGACCAGTTCCATATTAAGTCTATAGTCAAGAGATTTAGCTCCCAGAGCACACTTTCGGATTTGGGCGTCAGTCCCTCAAAGAATAACTCTCATTGGCTTCGAGGAGATGCCCCATGGAAAGTTTTGAAATCCGCCCAAAATAACCACAAACAAATGCTTTCATCCTTCGAGGAAGAAAAATCGGATAGAATTAACGAAATCCCGAAAAATATTCTCAATCACTCGGTTTCATCAATTTGTGGGACACTGTCGCTCCTTCAATCAGCGGAAATTTCCGAACTCAGGTCAAATTTGGGTCCAGTTAGATATGTCTCAGAAAGGCATACTCGAAGGATTATCAAGTTCCTAAGAGACTTCGGTTGGATTTCACAAAGAAAGAACCTTCTTGGAAGAGATTCACCTAAGTCTCAGCTGAAGAGTGAATATTATCCATTTGGGAGGCTCATGCTAGCAATATGGCCGCTTAGAAAAGAAATTACACATTGGCAAAGAAGAAACCCAAAAACTCATCTTAGATTCTGTATCGGACAATTGGAAAAATCAGGACTCTATGATTCAAAATTGAGAGAATCAATCGAGAGATTGTCAATTATTGGAAGCGGTTCTGAAGGACACTCTAACCCAACGGATACTAGACAACTATCAGAATGGTGGAAAGGGCCCTGAAGTCACTTACTCACTAGTCTAGATCCTAGGGGCAGATCTACGGAATCAGCGCCTTCGAAGAATCTTGGTCTGGCACTGAAGGCAGAGCACACCCACCAGCCTCCAACGAATCCGGCAAAAGCCCCAGTAACAAGTCTCAAAGGATTATTTGACTCATATGATNCCACAAGCAGTTGGGTAAAGCCATCTATCGCAATTGGAATGATCCCTAGTCCGACAATCACTAAGACTGAGAATAATCGTAGGTCCCTCTTGTATAACCCCTCCATCCAATTATCTGGAAATACCGAAAGAAAAGTATCTCTTACTGTCCATCTGTTAAAACCCCTCAATCCGAAAAATAGACATCCTATGGAAAATCCAAAAAATATTCCAATATCTCTCGTGCAAACCGGTTGCTGATTGCCATTTATCTCCCATGATCTCTCATATTTTTGGTGACAATTCAAGTCCCCAAATGCATAAACAAATGCCCATATCGGATTTAGATCGGTCCAAACGAAACTTCCCCCATGCGCCGACTGGTCATGTCCAACTTCCGAACCTTCTCCATGATCCTGATTACCCCAACTTCCTTCGAAAGCATAGTCTATTGCATTAGCTCTGCCCGATAGTTCGGGAACAGAATTCGAAGGTAGCGCCATAGGGGCAATGAAACACAGAGCTAGGTATGCCGACACTAATCCTCCCAGTATATTAGAAACCTTGATCTCCAATCTCCTTTCTTCCCGACCATTCTTATTTTTCATATACATGTCACATCCTTCGCAGTCGATTTTCTTTCATATAATTCACTAAAATTCGATTATCAATACTCGGGCACTCCTTCGCAACATGCCTCGATAACTCTGTAGCAATCGGGACACTCCATATGCTGCCTCATTGGAATTGCTCTGCCCCGAAATCCACAAAGACAGTAGATGTAATCACAGTGATCAATGTCCACGTCATGAACTACAGTCTGAGGACTAAAATCAATTCCCTTATCAAGATTCTAGGCTCTCAAGTTGTCGCGTAAGAACCGCCACCAACCACTCATGAAGACCGTCCCCGCCCATTTCCGATAGCGTCGAATTCAGGAAGGCTGCGATTAGAGCTCTCTTTGCATCCTGTTTGTCATAACCTCTTGCCTGTAGATAGAATTCCTGCTCCTCATCAATTGGCCCATTGGCAGTCCCATGCCCGCATCCAACAACATCACTTTCCATTACTTCTAGCTCAGGAATTGAATCGGCCTCTGCTCCATTTGATAGAAGCAAATTGTGGAAAATCTGAGCGGCATCCGTACCCTTAGAGCCTTCGCGAACTCTCAGCATCCCAGTTCCCACTGTCCTGCTCTTGCCACCACATGCTGAATGCCAAGAAAGTCTACTGAAAGTCTCTGGAGCTTCATGATGAATCTCAATGTGGTGATCAAGGTGCATGGAATCAGCAGACAGGATCGATCCTAGAACTCGGACAGATCCTCCCGGATTATTCAATCTATATCGAAGATCTGCCTTGGTTCTTTCAGAGCCAGAAGAAACGGTCCCAGCCCTCACCTGTGTATCCCTTCCTAGCGTAATTGAGTCCGACCTAAGCATCGCACCTCTGTCTTGAAGTCCAATNAGAACATCATTCAGGATTGCACCATCGCCAATGTATCCTGTTCTTAGTATTCCAAACCACTCACATTCGCCCACTACCTTTGTCACCAATTCAAAATTCGCCTGAATTCCAACATCTAAGCATATATGCACTACATCGCATTTTCCTTCAGTTTCAATATCCAGAAGGATAGGTGATTCTGAAGTGAAGCCATTGTCTATTTCCAAAGTCCATTTTGAGTTTTTTGAAGAGGCATTTAGGAAAGAGTTGGTGAACTCATCACCTATCCAAGGATCAGAATTTGAAATAATACCCCCAACCAGTCTAATTCCATCAGGAGCCGAAGTTCCATCAATAGAGGAAATAGACAGTTTTGGAGTTCCCATTTGTGGAATAGAATCTAACTTTCCNGTGGGATGCACTCTCTTCCATGGAGTATATTTCCAAAGATGGGATGATTTACTAGGTTGCTCTAAGCTAAGATATTTGGTGGCTGGATCCATGAGAATCTCATCCGATGCTGCCTTCCATTTCCAATGCCATCAGTTGATTCAACTCAACTGCATATTCCATCGGCAATTCTCTGGTGAAAGGTTCAAAGAATCCATTAACAATCATGGCTAGAGACTCTTCCTCAGAATGGCCACGACTCATTAGATAGAATAGCTGATCATCACTCACTTTCGATACACTTGCTTCATGCTCGCACCTAGCTGTGGGATTGGAAACTTCCATTGTCGGGTATGTATCAGACCTACTACTCTCGTCCAAGATCAATGCATCACATACGACATTAAGCTTGCAATTGTCGGCTTTCGGAGAAACCGTCACCATGCCCCTGTATGAGCCCCTTCCTCCATTCTTACTGATACTTTTAGAGAGAATTTTACTAGTAGTGTTGGAAGCTAGGTGGTGAATCTTTGCACCCGCATCTTGGTGTTGCCCTTCTCCAGAATATGCTACTGAAATTACCTCAGCATGACTTCCTTCTCCCTTCAGAATTACAGCTGGATATTTCATAGTGAGTTTACTACCTATGTTTCCATCAACCCACTCAATCTTCGCATTTTCGTGCGCAANTCCTCGCTTCGTTACTAGATTGTAAACATTGGAGCTCCAGTTTTGAATCGTAGAATAACGAATATGTGCACCAGGTAGAGCAATAAGTTCGACAACAGCTGAATGAAGTGAGTCCGTGGAGTAAGATGGAGCCGTACATCCTTCGACATAGTGGATACTGCTGCCCTCATCCGCAATGATAAGTGTCCTTTCGAATTGCCCCATGTTCTTAGCATTGATCCTGAAGTAAGCCTGAACCGGCATTTCAACATGAACTCCAGATGGCACATAGATGAAAGAACCCCCAGACCAAACTGCAGTATTGAGTGCTGCGAATTTGTTATCGGAGTAAGGGACTACCGAGCAGAACCATTTTTTCACTATCTCAGGATAGTCACGAAGGCCACTATCCATATCAAGAAAAATCACTCCTTGTTCCTCCAAATCTTCCCTAATACTATGGTAGACTGCTTCAGACTCGTACTGCGCCGTAACTCCAGAAAGCCATTTCTGTTCAGCTTCTGGGATTCCCAGTCTCTCAAATGTGTTCCTGATATCATCTGGCACGTCGTCCCAGTTCCTTTGTGTAGAATCCGATGACCTGAGGTAGTAACAAATTTTGTCAAAGTCAATTTCTTCCAACATTGAGGTATTACCCCAGGTAGGCATCGGCCTGGAAGAAAAATGCTCAAACGCACGAACTCTAATTTCAGTCATCCATTCAGGCTCGTCCTTTAGCTCGGAAATCTCTCTAACCACTTCTTCAGAGAGGCCAAAATCAAACCTAATTGTTGAGTTCTCAGGATCATGCCATCCAGCCTTGTAATCTCCAACTGCTCCCCGCGCCTCTTCATTTTCAGCCATTTCAATCTCAACCTTGACTTAGCCACTCATAGCCTCTCTCTTCAAGCTTTGTAGCTAATTCTGGACCACCCGAGGCCACTATTTTACCACCCATTAGGACATGAATTGTGTCGGGTTGTACATGCTCTAGAATCCTCGAGTAGTGAGTAATAATCAGTGCCCCAGATCCAGTACCCCTTATTGCCTCGTTCACTCCTTTGGATACAGTCCTGATGCCGTCGATATCCAGTCCACTGTCTGTTTCATCCAATACGGCTAATTTTGGCTTCAATAGCATTAACTGTAGAATCTCAAATCTTTTCTTCTCCCCGCCACTGAATCCGTCATTTACGTATCTGGAGAGAAAAGATCTAGGAATATCGAGAGACTCCATAGCTTTCTTTAGATCTTCGCGGAATTCAGAGCCCTTTGCTTCCTCCTCCCCTCTAATGCTCGCTACAGATTTCCTGAGAAAATTACCCACTTGGAGTCCCGGTACTGATTGGGGATACTGAAAAGAAAGGAAAACTCCTTTCCTAGCTCTCTCCCAAGATTCTAACTCTAGGATACTACTTCCATTGAGAAATACATCACCTTTCTCTACTTCATAGTCTGGATGTCCCATGATAATATTGGCCGTAGTAGTTTTTCCACTACCGTTCCTTCCCATTATCGCATGAATCTCTCCAGGGTCAATCTTAAGATCTATTCCTTTCAATATTTCAGTGCCACCAATACCTGCATGAAGGCCCTTTATCTCAAGTAGTCCGCTTTCAGTACTCATAGATTCACCATGCATCATTGGATGATTATGTTCTGGGCCCCATTAGATGACCCTATAATCATGCCCATGTACCGACTACTCGTGAATCAAGATGAACCCGGGCCAATGGCCACTTCTGGCGATCTAGAAGAGTCGTACAGGATGGAAATTGAGGAACTAATCAAGACTGAATCAGAACGAAGAATAGAAGAAAATAAAGATCCATTAGAAGAATCTAGACTTCATTCACTGTCCTTGGTGGATTTATTTGAGGAAGATCATCCAGATCTAGTTGCAGCATTGATGGTCAGGCTAGGCCCGGTTAGGGCGGCTTTGGAGGGACATGGGGGTTCTTTGGTGGTATTCAGTGGGGAAATCGAGAAAAATCAAAGTGGAAAAAAAACATTATCATTGGTAGTTGATTTGGATGGTGCGTGTGTATCATGTGGAGCTGCACCGGGTACTCTCAAGGGGATTCAAGACGATTTATTGACAGATGACGAAATAATCGCTGTAAGATTTAACGCTGGCATGTTGGAATGGTTCGATGAGATTCAGAGGGACTTTTTGCTTAAGTTCGGAGGCGTATCATTCGTCTAGTCCCCTATCCTTCTGAATAGTTCAGCCATCGCATCGCAAGAGAAACCCAAAACTGTGACTTCCTCTCCTTGAACAACCTTAGCAAATGATTGCGCCATTCCGGCGATGTCGTAACCTCCTGCCTTTCCAAACCATGACCTTGTTTGAATTAGTTCATGCATCGTGTCCACATCTAAATCATCAAATTCTACTATCGAAGAGTTAGTCCAAATTTTTAATCGCCACCCACTTTCCACTTCGACCCCACCTTCCCCCCTGTCCAATATTGCTGTTGAAGACCAGACTTTGTGCCTTCTTCCAGATAGCCTAATCAATATAGATGCTGCAATTAGTTCGTCTTCGGGCTTGCCCAATGCAATGGAACTATTGTCAGGATCCTCCACTAGGGTATCAGAAACAAGAATAANTGAAGGAATTTTTTTCATTTCATCCTCTAAAAATTGGGAAGCTGCAGCTTCGGCCTTNACCAAACAAGCATGTTCCGTCTGAAGACTGACCTCAGAATTGGAATTGGGAAACGGCTCTACTTCCCCTAATTCGTGATAGTTGAGAATAATTTCACTCCCAGCAAGAATCTCCGATATCCACGCTCGCCTTCTAAGTGAAGATGAAGCTAGAGTGATTGATATTTTACTCATCTTAGAGATCAACCCTAGCTTCACAAACAGGGCATTTTGTGGATGTTACTCCCGGATTTGTTATTATCCTGCTCCCACATTCTCTACATGATATTTGATTGCCGATTGTGGGGAGTTCTGGAAGAATTGGCTCATGTACTTCATCCTCCGGAACAATCAGATGCTTTTCATCTAGAGCCCCCCCTTGTTCAGAAGCTCTTCTAATCCTCCTTTGTCTCCTGATATCTGACGACTCTAAATCTGCCGCTGAACCTATTATTTCCACTTCCATAGGGCTGACCNTTAGATCGGAGTCTTCAACCAGATCTATCACATCATCCTCCATCACTACGGTATCATCTTTGTTCACGGTTCTCCTTCCAGCCCATCTCAATCCTTGGGCAGAAACTCCGGCCAGAGTTACAATTCCAAGAATGAGGATCGACAACGCTACCCCAATCAGTAATATTTCGAAGCTCTCTTGATCTAGTCCCAATGAAGATCTTAGCTGATCAGCTAAGTCACTATCTCTTTTCGACCCACCGTCATCAATTAGGGTTCTTATCTGCCACTCCCCCGACGAAAATACAACAATACTGGTTTCGCTAGAATCATCGGACCTATCTGCACAGTTCATTTGTCCTCTGACCACAGTATCCGAAAACCCAATCCACCCTTCTTCAATATTTATCATCCCATACTCAACTTGAGGACCGAAGGGCCCAACCCTGTCGAAGAATACTTGAATACCTCGGTCCGACTCAACTACTTCTATTTCCGATAAGCCCCTTGCAGGGATTCGGACCTCCATTCCTTCTTGGGTGATAAAAGAGGAATCGGTAACGAAAGATACTATCTCGGACTCTTGCGGATCTCCTTCCCTCCAAAGAGAAATTAGCCAATCCGTCTTGTCTTCGATTATCACTTTAAGCTCAGGTCTCGCCGAGTAGTCACCTACGGCCTTTCTATATGCCCAAGTCTCTTGATCAACTTCTCCGTGTGTATACCAAGTTCCAAGTCTTTTTTCTCCAGTAGTATCGTTTCTAACCGTTTGATAAAGAATGTGAATCTGTTCATATCCAAATTCTACAGCTAACGGGTCTTTGTGATTTGGATCAGCATCTATATCATATATTATACTTGGATTTAGGTACCAGTCAAGCGAGGATTGCGGAGATTCTGCATAAAGAATGAATATGTTGGTGACATCATCAAGGGTCCCACTGGTAAAAACGTCTCTGTGGTACCCGGAAACAATAATCTGTGAATCCGAAATATCGATATCAACTCCCCAATATTTTCCATCAGAGAGGGGGATGCCCGGCATCAAGTCCTGAGGGGGAGCTAATCTGCAATTGGAATCAATTGTTGAGTAACTCACTGTCTGCATTAGGAACCAGTCAGGCCCCATGTAACGTCTAGTCCAAACAATATGGGCAAAACCATCTTCAGTACCAACAACAGATATGTCTCCAGACCATCTTTCTTCTATCACATTATTGCACTCTGAAAGAATATTACTTGGGCTCAGTTTGTACATATGGAGGGTACCATCCTTCTCGCTGATAAGTAAGTCATCCCCGTCCTCTTGCCCCATCCTAACAATTTCAACAGGACTTTCTCCAGGATTCAGATCTGCGTCTCTAGCCCCGGTCAATGTAGTACTATCTACCAGAATTGTCCTCTCTCTCTCATTATCCGACCAATCGTTTTCACTACCTCCATGATTTACCTTCAGCCTAATTTCTAATGGACCCGTCTGATTTGGGACATACGGGAAGGACATTGTCGAGTAAGATCCTCCCATGATAAGGGGGACGCTTGAGTTAGATACCAATTCCCAACCCCTGCCATCGACTTTAATTTCCATTGTTCCAGATACCGATTCAGCATCTTCTGATCCCAGATTGTCCACTCTAGCTTCTATGACTGCTGACTCGTCGGGTCTAGGAATCGGACTGTTGACGGTCATTGCAGATATAGATCCCTCTCTAATTGCCAAGTCGACTCCAGGGGGTCTTGGATCGACTGTAAATGTTCCAGAAAGCTGGTTATTCCCATCATCCAACTCTTCGATTGTATTCAATGGATCCATTACTATAGAAATCAAGGAATCTCCTGATTCTGATGGGTTCCAGTATAGGACAACATTGACAAATTCCCCAGAATCAATGTTTCCAATCAAATATTCGTCTTTACGCTCCCCCCACTCTTCTAGGGTTACCCCAACATCTTTTGCCGCTAGATCTCCTGTATTCCTAATNGTGGCTCTAACTTCCAAAAATGTATTGACATAAGCGCTCTGCAGCGGGATCCCGTACTCTTGTACAGATATCGATTTACTTACGAAGAGAAGATCAGGCATTGGCTCTATATTGTCGATATTTACTCTCCTGTACAGCTCTTTAGAAATTACTCCCACAGCGCTTATCATCCTAACAGAGAGAATATATTCNGCGTCTTTGAACTGCGTAGTATCCCACTCGAAGCTCCAGGAGGTCCAACCCTCATCGCCTTCTTGGCATTTCCTAACCTCTCCATTCTGCTCCCAAACGCCTCTTTGGAACAAGTGCTCGCAGTAAACATGTCCTTGGAAGTCTGGATCGCTCTTCCCATCCCCATCCTCGGGGGATTGAGAATGCTTCTGCCCAAGCAGATCCTCCTCGCCCCACAATCCATCTTCGTAGGTGGCNCCGTTTTGCCACTCTCCCCCATCTACTTTCCATTGAACGGTGGCATTTCCGATTGATTGGAATTCGCCATAGACTTCCACGCTGCCTTCAATTTCACTCACCCCACTAGGCCCTTCAAGNGTTAAATTGACCCTGCCCACGGGAAACTCAAACTCAGTAGTATTACTCCACCTACCTATGTCGTTCCTTGCAGCTACCGATCCAGTAACCTCAACCTCGGAGTAGTCATCAGGTAGGTCTGGAACTTCGAAAGGCGCAGTCCAATTAGTCAACCCAATTGGATTGGACCAATTCATTATTGACATTCTTTGAATTGGCTTATCTTTGGACTCCCTGTATTGCATCTCAATTTTCACAGCAATCTGTTCAATTGTCCCATTGTCTTCTCCGTGATCGTTAATGTGACCTCTAAGGTTGTAAGTTTCACCTTCTACAAGCCATGAGTATTTTCTGGGACTTTCGATTTCAACCCAGTGTCCCTCCTGAGGTGGAACCGGGCCTCCAGTTTCGTTTACAAAACCCCCTCCAAACATCTCGGTTGCTACAGCAGCCCCATCGATAATCCCAAATCCANATTTTTCGTTCCAGCTATTATCCTGGAATGTTTCATCGATTTGCCATCCGGTTCTGAACTCAGAACTACTCGCTAAGATACTTCTGACNGCCTCGTACCTCTCAGTACCTGGGACGCCTTCGTCCATGAAGGCCATATTCCTCTCTTCCCCGATTTCCAGCATTATTGCTACCAATCCGGCAACAGCGGGTGTAGACATACTCGAGCCGGATTTCTGAGTATAATCATCGCTTGCCCTGTTTACTTCAGATCCGGGNATTATTCCTGAGGATTCTGCATGTTGNGCTGAGTTTATGTTTGATCCTGGAGCTACCACCCACGGTTTCATTTCATCCCAGGAGTCAGAATCATCGTCACTGGATCTGGGCCCGTAGTTTGAGTTGGAGCTTATTGAGTCATCATCTCGATTAATCGTGTTCTTGTCGTCAAGCCATCCGACTGTAATTGCGGTATCTGCAGATCCTACAGAGTTCACATTGTTCGCTCCATCATTTCCAATTGCGGCTATGCACACCAATCCGTTCTCCGTGGCCCTGTTGACCAAAACAGCTTCAGCACTTGTCCCATCCTCATTGCTGTCGCCGACCGACGAACTAGCCCTCCCAAAAGACATGGAAACGACTTGAATTCCTCTACTGGAGTCATTTCCTGCAGACCATGTCGTATCACGATTGCTAATTACCCACTCTAGTCCCGCAATTATAGACTGGGAGTTTCCACCACCATAGTCCTGCATTACTTTGACATCAACTAAGTATGAACCAGTCGCATATCCCTGATTAATCCGAGATGAATCTCCAGTACCTAATGCTATTCCAGCAACATGTGTTCCATGGCCATCTCCATCGTCGGGGTCCTCATCGTTACATCCAGACTGTCCAACACCCGTTGAGTCGCATCCGCCAACCCACTTATTGTCAGGAATTTTACTCGCTTCCTCAGTATTATCGTTATTTTCATCAGAAAAGTCATCTAATGAAAAGTGCTCGTTGTCAACTCCAGTATCTAGGATTGCTATAACTTGTCCCGAACCATCGAAACCCAGTCCTCTGATAGAATCTGTATATGTCCCAGAAGCTCTAACCTTAGACCCCTTGGTGGCCTTATCCAAATATGGCGCTATCACGGCTTGCTCCTCCAATAGTACCACTCCATCTAGACTCCAGATATCTATTAGTGAACTCACTGGCACGTGATCCAAAACTATTGCATCCAGATATTCTGTAACCATGAACCAGGATCCATCTTCTTCCCAACCATGAGATTCAATCACTGTCCTTAGCGCTGCAATGTCACTTTCTCCCGGATGCCATGCATAATGGACAATTATGGCTACTGTGTACCTTCCATCATCACCAATTATCGAAGTCTTGGAAACCGACTCTCTCTGTCCCGATAAAATCAGTTGAAGCCTATCATCGAATCCATTCGAGTCGGAATCCGACCAGAATTCATACCACCATCCAAACTCTAGTTCTGGCGGTTTAGCATCTAAGGGAGTGAATTCTGGCTCTCTTTCCTTTTCAGGACAAACTTCCCCATTACAAATCAAAGGATTCAACAATCCTTCATTTTCAACAACATATTTCTCAGCTACAAAGTCTTCGATTTCGCTTTCTGCATGAAAACTAGTTGGAACATCTAGAGAGAACATCATCATTGCGATGACTAGAGGGGCAATCTTCCCGATGGTAGTTTTCATGGCTCTCATAGAGAGCCAGAGTATCGACCTGTATAACTGCAACCTGTCCATGTACTCCGAAAAGTCGGTTATGGCCATCTAAGATGATCTCTAGAATGCGAGCACACGATCGTGCATACTCCTCGTTCTTTCAAAATCACAATCTCCCCATCGCAAATCGGACAAATGGTATTCTCTGACAATTCCTCCAACCACGCTTCCCTGGTCTCTAGCTCATCCCCTTCTTCTCTTAGCTTTGATAGAACTCTTGCCGCCTTCCCCTCTAGAGGTCTTCCAGCCAATTCCCAAGGGTCATCCACCAAATCCCCCATTCTTGATGTCGCGTGCTTTCTAATATCGTTCGCCAGAGAATTTGCTTCGTATGGGCCACTCCTTTCTCCTATGGGACTAGGAGCGCCTCTTGCTATGGGCCTAGCTAGAATGTAAGCAAGGAAAAAACCACCAATATGTGCCATATGGGCTATATTTGTCTGATCTTCTCCACCATACTGGATCGAGTATATCTGGAAGATCTCAAGACCCAAACGAACGAATGCAATTAGCCACACAGGCCACGCTCGAATTAGGAACAACAATGGAAACTCAATTTTGTCTTCAGGCCAACAAGCCATGTACGCTCCAAGAATTCCAAAGGCCGCCCCACTCGCTCCAATCGCAGGCGTGCTATCTCCAGGATGTGACGCTATCCAGGCTAGATTTCCTCCAATCAGTCCCAAGAAGTAAACGCCCAACCATCTTCTAGGTCCAAGTCTTTGCTCAAGAGGTACTCCGGCTAATGCTATTACGAGCACATTTCCGAGTACGTGGATGAAGTCAGCATGCAACCATGCAGATGTAATCAGTCGATGTAAGTGCTCTGGATTTCCCTGAGCGGAACTATCGGTTAGAAGAATTGGGATTACGCTTAGTAGATGATTAGGTTTGAAACTGAAGAAATCACCATCGAATAATGTTAGACTGAAGTTTACGAAGTGGACAAGAAGAAGGGAGAGGACCATGGCCAGGGCGAAGCTTGTTTTATCTCTGGAAGCCATAATGAAAGGTATTACAGAGGCTAAAATCATAGCAGACAGCCAAAATAAGTCAAACAACTCAAGCTGCCCCCAAGTGATATCAAAGTCAGTCGCTATCATGCCATCACACGGCCCTAATTGTCTACTCTAAAGAGTGATTCGTAAAATGGAACACTGATACCAATGAACTCACTCGGGTTATTGTGCCATCGTCTGCCCTAGTCGAGTCTAGGGAACTGGTTGTCCACCGTGGACCACTCAAGGTTCTTGATAAAGCTACCATATCGATCAATGAGGGAGAAGTTGTAGCTATAGTGGGGCCAAACGGTTCAGGTAAGTCTACCATAATCGAATCCATGGCAGGGATAATATCTCCGAGGAGCGGGGGCGTTATTTGGAAATCAGACTCAGGAGGGCCAATTATCGTCAGGGATTCCTACGGAAATAGGAATGCCCCTCCTCCATTCGGCCTTACTCTTCAGAAAGATGGAATTTGCGGAGACGAGACCGTAATAGAGAGGCTAAGATCAGTTATTTCTGTTTCAGGCTTTGGTTCAGTAGAACATAAAGCACTCGAATTATTAGAATTATGGGGGCTCAGTCATCGTTCCAAAGATAGGGTGGCACATCTGTCCGGTGGATTAAGAAGGAGACTCTCAATTCTATGCGGAATTGCCCCTGCAGCTCTAAGCGAAAAGCCAAGAGTTGTACTAATGGATGAACCATCGGAAGGTCTCGATGCTTCATCTAAGAACACTCTTATTGCATGGATAAAGGCTCTATCTTTGAGAAATCACGCGATAATGATAGCTACTCATGATAGCGAAATTTCATCTTGTGCCAACAGAAAAATTCGGATCGAAGAAGGCTCTCTAACCGAGACTATCTCACATGCCTCTGGAACTCCTTGTAAGTTGCCTGATACATGCACTTCTAAGGGGCAAAAAACTATTCAGTCACTATTTTCATGGTCTCTTAAGACTGAGCTCAGAAATCCCGTAGAAACAATTGGGAGAATTACGCCCTCAATTGTTGCAATTCTGCTTTCATACGCCTTGATATCGGGGATTTCACTAGATAGTAGGCTACACGCTTCTTTGATTTTAACACCCGGCTTTATCGCTGCAATATCATCCTCAGCACTTATTTCTAGGCTTTCTGAGTCAGACTGTGGCAGATGGTGGAATGCAGTTGTTGGACCAATGTCTAGACCTGTGCTTTCAATAACAGCTTCATCAATTATCCTCCCTATTCCCATTACATACCTTTCTTGGATTATTCTTTCTGGATCTGCGGAACAAGAGACTTACTCAGAAGTTCTAACATGGCTGTGGTTACCCTCGTTAGTTATCATGGATTTAGCAATAGCTGCAACGGCCCTACATCTTCTAGTGGCAGATCTTTCGAGATCGGGTGCATCACCAGCTCCTCTGCTATTGATTGTTCTAATTTGGCCATTTCTACAGATAATAGATGTATTGGCGTATATCATGGATAATGGGATGTCGTTCGGTCTTGATCTAGGAGATCCCATTCCATCATGTATTTTAGCCAGTTTGATATCAGCCATGATTTGGTTAGCAGCAGTGATGATCCCTGAATCTTGACGGATAGCATTCATCATGGTTGCTTTAATCCGAGGTCTGTGAAGGGTGCCATTGGAATGCTCTCAGAGTACTGGGAAGATACCCATCGGAGAATTTCCATTCCTTTGACTGTTGCTGGCCTTGTCGGTGCTGTAATCACAGCTATTCTGGGTTTCTTTTGGGCTCCACTAGTGGATACAGAGGCATGGAATGCCCCAGAAGCATATAGGATACTTTTCTGGCACGTACCCTTTGCATGGACCTCTTTTCTGTCATTTTCATTATTATTTATCGGTGCAATTTTCTGGTACTCCAGAAGATCAGAGCTAGGTTGGAGTATGGTTGTAATCGGCTCAGAGCTAGGCCTCCTTTTCGGACTCGGAGTAATAATTTCTGGACCCATTTGGGGGTCAGTTGAATGGGGGGTGTTTTGGGACTGGGGGGACGTCAGACTCAATACGTACGCGTTACTTACTGGAGTAGCGCTATTCCTTGTTATGTCCGTCAGAAGTCAGCCCGACGGTGAAGAAACTAGGGATACCCTTGCAGCCGTTGGATTATTCGGTTTCGTATTAGTGCCGATCACAGCTGTCGCTACAACTCTTTGGAGNAATAGACATCCGGGAGTTATTCTCAGAGAGACGGAGGAGTCGGGAATAGATCCCGACATTAGGATCGTAATGATCCTAGGAGCAATATCATTCATGCTACTTTTCTCGGGCCTAGTAGCACTAAACTACTCAATCCAAAGTCTGAGAAAAGAAATCTCGGGAGAGAAAATAATAGCAGATAAGGGGGACTTGATTTGACTGGTGTTACTGAGGCTATAGTAACTTACGCGATTCTTTCTTCCCTGCTCTCATCATACGTTTTTTCTAGAATTTCACTTCATAGGANCCTCCAAAAGGAAGCATCTAAGGCTCCGAAAGAAAAGACAAAAATTTCACAATAGCACTTCTAGGAAGTCTTCTAACCGTGTATCCAAGCGGATATTTCGGGATAGGCATGACAGGAGGGCTATTTTGCATAATCTGCGGTGTAGAAAATACTCTTTCATCAGATAGATTATGCGAAACTTGTCTAAGGCAACGGACTTCTCTCTCGGAGATGCCTGAGCTAATTCAACAGAGACGCTGTGCCAAGTGCAATTCTTACGAAATTAAGGGTGGATGGTCGCCCATGGAAAATTGGGATGTAGCAGATTTGAGGATTAGAGAGCACCTAACTCTGGAGAGTAGATCTTCAAACACCGATGTCTCTTTTTCTGTACAAGACATCGATGAGAGGACCAATAGGCTCCATGTGGAGGTCTCAGGAAGCATCGACGGATTCTTATTCCAAGACTCTCATTCAGTCCTACTTCAAACTAGTAATGCAGTTTGTACCCCATGCACAAGAAAGGATGGCGATTACTTCGAGGCCACAGTACAACTTAGATCCGCCGGAAGGAAACTGAATGAGGAAGAGCTATCACAACTTAGAGAAACTTTGGATGAGCTAATTCATTCTATGGAACCTAATCCGATGTTCTTCATTTCAAAAGAAGGCCAAGTTGCGGGGGGGTGGGACTTGCAATTGGGTTCCAAGAGCTTAGCAAGAAATTGGGGGAGGAGGCTGTCAAAGACCTTTGGAGGGTCGGTTAAGGAGAGTTCTACGGTCGTAGGAGTAAAAGATGGCGTAGAGGTAACTAGGCTTACCTTAAGCTATAGGAAGCCTGCATACTCAATCGGCGATATAATCATGCTAAGAAAATCACTTTGGATAGTAGATAGTTGGAAGAAGGAAGGCCCAATTCTCAGAAGAATAGATAGATTTGAGAGAACTGGGGTAACTTGGAGGGACATGGAGTCTTCAAGTGTAATTTGTTCTTATTCCGATCAAAAAACAGTTCAGATACTAAACAGGGATAGCTCCGCTGCAGAATTCATGGATCCGTCAGACTACAGAATTTCAACAGTGGCCCTTCCATACGATGATGACGGTCAAGTGGACGAATTACGCATCGCCTTCATAGATGAGCGATGGTTAGCAATTCCAGTTTCTGGTAGGGGTGATCCAAAATGACTGAGGCCGACTTCGGTAAACTTCTCAAGGAGTATGATAAAAGAGACATGGCCGGATTCACGAGAAGTTTTGTACAGGATTTTGAAAATGCAATTAGTGCGGAAATAGGTATTGAAGAAGATCGCGATTGGAGTGGGATCATTTGTCTAGGAATGGGGGGATCAGCGGCAGGAGGGATGTTTTTGAAGGCCCTATCGGACGATTTTGGGGGGCTCCCAGTAATCGTTTGGAGAGATTATGGATTACCTAGTTGGTGGGGNCCAGAATGGTTAGTTATCGCCACATCATACTCGGGAAATACTGAGGAGACTCTAGATGGTGTCAGAGAGGCAATTTTGGGCGGCGGAACCATCGTCGGTATTAGCTCNGGAGGAGAGCTAGAGAGAATTCTCTCTGAATCGGAAGAATCGATTTGTCTTAGAGTTCCATCCGGGCAAATGCCTAGATCCGCCTTCGGACATATTTTCGGTACCCAAATTTCTGCATGTTGGGCACTAGGGATCTTCCCAAGGCCGAGCAAGGAAGATATTTCGGACATGATTAGTCGACTATCCCTCGCATCCTCTAAGTCCGATTTATTGACAAATTCCGGAATGGTGGCTACATTTTCCCGATCATTAGTGGGAAAGGAGTTAGGAATAGTCTCCCCATCATGCTTGAGTCCAGCAGCGTATAGATTCGTTTGTCAGCTCAATGAGAATTCTGCTAAGTTCGCCAGATCCACAGAAATACCGGAAATGAATCACAATGAGATAGTAGCTTGGACTAGGGGAATTTCAGACAATAACTCACTAATTTTGCTTAGATGTGAAGGGCTACACCCACGTAATAACATGAGAATTGAATGGATGCTAGGTAAAGTTCAAGCATCTCCTACATGGGTTATTGATTGCGAAGGTAACACACTTCTGGAAAGACTACTCTATGCATCCCACATTACTGATTGGATTTCAATAGGATTAGCTGTTTTGACAGGAGAGGATCCCTCGGATATGCCCGCTATAGTTTCACTAAAGGACTATTTGTGTGNAAGTCAATAAATAGGTCCTAGGACAAGTCTTGGATCTGGGTAGTTAATCAAAGCCCTCTCTCTATCAGAAGGAGCAACAACTCCCGGCAAATCATGAGTCTTAGGTTCAATTAAAGAAAGCTGGAAGTGAAGATGTGGTTCCCAACCGCCATTCTCATGAAAGTCCCCAAACCATGCTATGACTTCTCCAGGTCCTATCTTCTGACCCTTCCTTTTATTTTCTAATGAGGATGAACTAAGATGTCCGTAAAGTGCCCACAAGGGACAACCGTCCAAAATATGTTTAGTGATAATTACATTCCCATAATCGCCGGGTTCTGGATTATAGCCAAAGTGAGAAATTTCCCCTTCTANAAACGCCCTACAGGGAGTATAAACCGGTCCACCAATATCGATACCAACATGAAGAAAACGCTCACCCTGGAAAATTTTAGTATTGTACATCCCTGGCCGCAACTCATCATATTTTCCAATACTGTAGGTTGTTTCAGGAACCTGCCACTCGCCCTTGGATAGATCCATTATGGTATACTCTTCAGGCATCCTGACGACTTGTTCGAACTGATGATTCTCCCAGTTGATCATGAGCTTCGGAAGCATCATCAGGAAATGATTCCTCCTCCTCTGCCCTCTCAGCGAGACTCCTCAACCCGCTTTTCTCTCTGAGCTCCTTTTTTGCCTTAGCCCCAAGCTCCTTTAGCATTTCTGTCTGGCGAATTACATTTCCCGAACCCCTACTAAGTTGCTCAACTGCTTTCTCATATGCGTCCGTAGCTTGTCCGAGCTCGAAACCAACAGTTGTGAATGAGTCAAGGAAAAGAACTACTTTGTCATGTAGTCTTCCGGCTCTTTCAACCAATTCTAATTGATTTTTTGTTTGATTCTCCTTCTTCCAAAGCTCTTGAATTAGCATCAATGTGAGCATTAGTGAGGAGCCACTAACTACCTTTACACGACGATCTCTAAGCAAGTCTTGATAGAGTCTAGGATCCGCTCTCATGGCATCAATGAAAGCCCCTTCTAAAGGTACTACCATCAAGACGAAGTCTGGGGTATTGAATCCCTCCATCTCTTGATAGTTCTTTGCTGAGAGCTTCTTGGAATGTTCTCTGATAGATTTGCAGTGGGCCTTCATTGCAGAGATGGCNAATGCATCTTCTTTCGCATTCACATATTCTGTGTAAGCAGTTAGAGAGACTTTGGAATCTATAACAACTTGACGATTTTCGGGTAACATCAGTATAAAATCTGCTCTTTTACCTCTATCACCACTCTTCCCTGACTCCCATTCCTGCTTGAGATAGTCCCTTTCCTCTACAAATCCCATATTCTGTAGTAGGTTCTCAACTACAACTTCCCCCCAGGCACCCTGACTCTGCGAATCTCCTCTTAGAGCCAGGGCCAATTCTCGAGTTTCATCGGCCAATGCGGTTCCAAGAGCGCTAACATTGTCCACCTTCTCTCCAAGAGTAGCAGATCTCTCGATATCCTTCTCCTTGGCTTTCTGAATCGCTTCAATATACATGTTCATCGATTCTGATAATGCACTAGTTGCTTCTTTGAAAGACGACTCTTTCTCCCTATCCGCTTCTTCAATTGCACGAGAGAAAGCTTCTCCAGCGGCTAACCTGAATCCATCGAGCATTTGTTCGCGAACTTTCTCATTCGTCTTATCGCCTAGTTCTAGAATAGCCTTAGTTCGAATCAACTCTTCTTCCACCACTTTAGAAGCTGAAACCGAAAGAGCTCTGGAAATTAACCACCCCATTACAACGCCTATAGTCAGACCGAGAACAATTTGAGTCAGCCCCAAAACCTCCATATTCAGGATTAATAATCGAGGGTATTTGAACTATGCATAGGATTTTTATCTTCGGTTCAATTCAAATTTGCTCCCACGTTGCACTATCATGCGACTTCGATCCTTGGCCATTGAGCTATCGAAATTGGAGCAAATCACCGTTAGGAAATCTGAACTAGAGCAATATCAAACAGAAGGAGAAATCGCTGCAAGGTGGCTTTTCGATATTCTATCTTTCAATGATATATTCCCAGGTTGTAAGGCGTTGGATATTGGCTCTGGAAATGGAATTCTAGGAATCGGGGCTGCACTATTGGGTGCAGAATCTGTCTCTCTAATTGAAGTTGACAAAGAATCTTGTAAAATTAGTCAAAGGAATATTAAATCCATGGGTTTGCTAAATCGGATATCAGTAATTAATTCCGACATCATCGAAATCGATGACTCAATTCTTTGTCCCGACTTAGTAATTTCTAACCCCCCTTGGGGGAGGCAGAAAATCGGAGCCGATCGACCTTTCCTTGAGTCTATAGTTTCCCTTGGGGTAAACTCACATCTGATGCACAGTGCAGAGGCAACACATATCGATAATTTCTTCAATAAATTTGGGTGGTCTGCCGAAAAATATGCAGAGTTTGACTTTTCTTTACCCGCTGTATACAACCACCATACCAAGCAAAGAGGTCGAACTAGGGCATCTCTGTGGAGAATTACGCCCCCTTGAATTATTCGCTCTCAGTAGCCGTACCGTTCATAGGTAGTCTTCCAGTCGCAGATACAATGACAGCATCAGTAGGGGAACACGTTACTCCAGGCTCTCTTGTGGAATTAACTTCAGGAATGGATGCAGGCGAGGGAATTGTGATTTCCGAAAATGGGCCAATTGCAGTCCTTTCTGGAATTCTAGTTAATAAATCTGGAGTAATTTCAGTAAATCCTTCTTCTCTTCCGATAAATTCTCCAAAGATGGGAGATATAATTATTGGAGAGGTCAATCGCCTCAATGAGAAGACCGCCGAAATTAGAATATTGCATATCGAGAATAATGAGGGGGGCCATAGAGCAGTACCAGCTCTGAGGTTNTTCGCAGACATCTTCGTTTCCGAGATTGTAGATCGTTTCATTCCCTCTGCTGGAGATGCGATGAGAAAGAGGGACATAGTACGTGCCAAAATTATCAATGTCGAGCCCATACTGAAGGCAACTACGAAGGGCGACCCCAATCTTGGAGTGGTATATGCAGGATGCCCTGCTTGTGGACAGGTTTTGGAGGTCAGTGACGAAACTCCTGACTTCAATGTGAAATGCCTTCGCTGTGACTATAGGGGATTTAGGTCTCTATCAAACGGGTTCGGGCATGGCTATGCAATCCCCGATGACTCAGATTTACAAAATCTCAACCGGCCGGGCCAGAGGTGGTCTACTGAAGCTGAATCCATGCTTGGCCATGATGGGGCTAGGCCTTACCTTTCCCCATTGGCAGATCACAGGAGGGGCTGGTCCCATGAGATTCCAGAATCGGCTAGGAGGTCATCTTCTTCCCATGGGGGCAGAGGAGGTGGAAGGCCCAAGAGAGAAATGCACCCAGCATCATGTACTCTTTGTGGAACCCAGACCAAGGTTCCGTTCAAACCAACTCCTGGAAAGCCCCTCCGTTGTCGTGAATGTATGGAAAAGGTTGAGTCAGGAGAGGCGAGTAAGCAAGATTTAGCCAAGGAGCGAGAAATAATTAAGGAAGCCAGAGCGAAATCTCAGAAGGAATTGGGAGTCAAGCTCTTCATAGGTGGAGTATCCTTTGATGCTTCAGAGGGTGACCTTAGAAAGACATTCTCAGAATATGGCAAATTAAAGGATGTGCACTTAGCGTTAGATTCCCAGACAAAGAAGCCGAGGGGATTCGCATTTGTGACCTTCTCAAGTAAAAAGGAGGCACTAGGGGCCATTAAAGCATTGAATAAGTCTGATTTCATGGGGAGAAGGATTTCTGTGGAGGAGTCTTCTTCTGGTGGTAGAGGAAAGAGTAAGAGAAGACGACGTAGATAGGCAATCGTGAAGTCCTAAGTCACAACCCCACCGATAATAATGTGTGCATGGCTAGTAATTGATGGCTACGAAGACGAACCAGCAGCCTTCGGCGTTCCCAACTATGTTGGATTTCATATTCGCTATATCTGCGGCGTACTAGAAAAAAGAGAGATTGAGTACACCTACATAACCATTGATCAATGGAGGATTTCTCGAAGGAAAGATCTCAATCAAAACTCAGTAATTCTCCCAGATCTAGACTTCAATAGTCTGGATGGCGTAGTTATCCTAGCTGGAGCTGTAGTTCCGGGAAAGTATGTTCGAGGGACTCCAGTTAGTAAGAATGAAATTGATAGTATTTTGTCAGAAATTCCTTCAGAAACTCCGATACTATGTGGAGGCTGGGCAATAAGGCAGTGGAGATATTCCGGTTGGTCCCCACTAAGAATTAATTTGTTCTGTACAGTTCAGGATGTTGATGCTACGCTGAATCTCTTCCTTGACAAAGGAGTCTGGAAAAATATGAAGAGAACCCCTGATCAGTGGAGTTCATGGGCTTTGGAAGGAGCCAAGTCAAAGGCAGTATCACATCATCCAGATCTATTCTTCCAAGACGGCTCCCCAGGTCCACTAACATACGAGCTTGAATTGTATCAGGGTTGTGTCAGATTCAAAAGGGGGTGTAAATTTTGTATCGAACCGAAGAAGGGATTACCAATTTGGAGATCTGAAGAAGACGTAATCCGCGAGGTCAATTTCGCTTTAGATTTGGGCGTTAGGAATGTAAGAATTGGAGGTGCTACCGATATCTACACATTTCGTGCCGAGGGTGTTGAGGAGCTGGACTATCCCATCCCTCAGCCAGAACCCATTTCAAGAGTTCTTCACGGATTGAGAGACGATGATAGGCTGGATATTCTCCATGTAGACAATGCGAATCCTTCAATCATTGCAGAAAACTTGGAACCTTCAGAGGAGATAACCAAAACTCTTGTTGAAACTCTCTCTGATGGTGCAATATTGTCGTTTGGTATCGAGTCAGCAGATGAGGTGGTACACTCTAGAAATTGGTTAAATTGTGATATTGAGCAACTAAGAAGTGCTGTCAAACTAGTAAATAAGTTTGGCAGAGAAAAGGGCGATAGGGGATTGCCACATCTGCTCCCCGGATTAAATTTTATTGCCGGTCTAAATGGCGAAACTGAGAAAACATATTCGAAGAACCTTGATCTTCTCAGAAGTCTTAGGAAAGACGGACTTTGGCTGAGGAGAATAAATATTCGACAGGTAGAGGGAAACTCTTTCCAAGAAGTCAACACAAAGCAATTCAAAAAATTCAAGAACACGGTAAGAGAAGAAATCGACCGTCCAACACTGGAAGAAATATTCCCGATTGGTAGTAAGTTAAGGGACGTATTCTGGGAGGCTCATAACGATCGAATCAGAAGACCAGAGCAAGTTACAGAGTATATCCATAGGGATTCTGATATTTATGGATCCCCTGGAATCACGTTTGGAAGACAAATTGGTGCTTACCCAATACTGGTAGGAGTTCCCTACAGGATTCAACTGGAGAGAAAATCGGATATTATGGTAACTGGGCATGGAAGTAGGAGCATTACAGGCGTGGAAATGGAGCTGAATATTAACAAGGTTTCAGAAAGACAGCTAGAGGCGATTCCAGGAGTCGGGAAGAAATCCTCATGGAAGATTGTCAGCAATAGGGCCAAGATTAGATCGACCTCTCCTTCTATACCATTCTCTTCTGTCCGAGAGGCATTTGAAGCAGTCGATTTAGAGGTACCGCATTACGCTGAAGAAGTACTGGTCGCCCTCTAGACGTAGAAATCAGCGGTCGCCTCTTGTTCTTGGTGCCCAAGTAAACCCTCTATAGAATTCTCACCACCCATCTCTTCAATCAACTTACTTGCGGTTTCCTTTGTAGTATCGAGATCAAGATCAAGCGGGACTTCAAACGCATGTTCAATCCACTTCGCCATCCTATCAGCAGCTAGAACGTCACAGCTGGCGCCAATAGTTTCTGCAATCACGCCTATGGCAGGTACCGCCATGGTTCCAGACAACGAAAGCACCATCCCCGCGATACCAATCATGCCCTGTTTCGGCTGTTCACGACTAACCTCTATATCCTCGGATTCTAGTTTTCTCCGCACCTCATTACTGGCACATATCACATGAATTGAACGACATTCAGGATCTGAAGCTAGACCTGCCAGAACGAGTAGTCTACTGGCAGAATAGTCCTTCGCTAGCTCAAGAATTACCTCTGCAGATTCATACTGCCCCGATGCAGTCATTGGCTGCATCAATCCAGTAATTATGACAACTGTACTCCCATCTGGAAGCATTACAGTGTTGATATCTAGTCTCGGTGGAGAAATTAAACCATCATTGGATAGTGTCGCATGAGGGGGGAAATCTGGGTTCAAAATCCACCCAACTGTTTTCGAAGGATGTTTTGACATTAGCCCTTCAACGATGATTTTACCCACATTTCCAACCCCGGGTACGGCCTCAATAAACATGCAACCTTTCGGTATCCTGGATTCTCCTATCCAGTGAATCCGTGTTCTTTTCAATCCCCTTCCTCCTTTCTAGCGCTAGGTAGTGAACTTACCCATTTCTCAGTACCAGCATCCTGTCTTTTCCTTCTTCTAGCTCCCTGAGGGTCCTCGGGTGAGAATTTGAGAGAAGCTACTGCTTCCATTGTAGATCCGCACTTCACACATTTTTCCCCCAGACCAAAGGATTTGCATGTAATACAATACTGAAGTCTCGATCTACCCATTCAAATTGAAGGGGCCAGAACAGGTTCATGAAGTATATTCTTCGAAAACCGAAATCATAGTCGTTCTATAGTGATCGATCCTTCGACAGTTTCAATTTGCTTCTTGGCGGCTTTCTGGGCATTCTCCCAGACAGATTCAGCGGCTGGATAGTCGGGGGCTTTGATATCGACTCTGTAGTAAGGTGCTCCGTCGTAGTGACATGAAAGAGTCACCTCTTCCAAGCTATCTGCGCATTCTTCTGCAGCCCCCAATGCAAGTTTGATTGCTTCTACCCCCTCNGGCCCCCAAACCTTGATTTCGAATTGACCCCTTATTTCTACGAATGGGGGCACTATATTTTCGATTGCTAGTTCAGTCACTATGGCAATCCACTTTCCCTCGAAGCCCGCATCCTCGAGTGCGCTTTCGTTAATCGCACATTCCTCCAAAGCACCATAGAGTGTTCCAAAAGCCTCCTTCATTTCTTCAGAAACAGTAGATACTTCTTCTTCTTTCCAGCTTATTCTANCGGCTGCGACCTTCATAATTTGAGTAGCTCGTTGCTCATTCTTCCAAGATTGGAGTGCACTTCTCCTCCTCTCTTCGGATACTGATTTTATCGATAGGGTAATACTGTCTCTATCCTTTTTTATGCCAATTACCTTTGCAACTACCCTTTGTCCTTCTCTAACGTGAGCCCTTATGTTTCTTACCCATCCAGTAGCAATTTCCCCAATAAAAACGAAACCCTCCCTTCCAGGATACTCATCAAGATCCAGATATGCACCATTTTCTTTTACACTCTTCACAGAGCAAACTACTAAATCTCCTTCATCTGGCCATTCTTCTGATATATCTGGCAAGATTCTTCCTCTCTAGTTCAGAACTTCAACCACGGTACATCCAGACAGTTTGGCCATCCCACCAGATGGGATTGCGAGAGTAGAACCACAAATTGCACAAGCGANAACTGAAGATGGCCGGTCAAATATTATCACTTCGCTGCCACAATCTTTACAACTCACTTTCAGAAAATTACCCGCCATAAAAACACCCTAATTGTCTACTAACTCGAATTTTCTAGCACGCTTTCCCTTAGGGGAGTGGGCCTTACCTGTTTCGGTACATCTGTAAACAAGATTAACTCGTTTTGTAGGCTTCTCCCCAGAAGGCTTCGGCCTCGGAAATCCTCTGTATCCAGCGGTTACTCTTCGAAATCTTCTCTGACCCCACTTTAACTCACTTGCACGCCTCTTCTTGACTCTCTCAACCGTATGCTCAGTATGCTTACCTGCAGATGGACTATACCTCATTACTTTCCTTGGCATTTTTACCATANTACCACCTTCACACTGTATGTGCGCGGCGAGCCACCGATGCCCCGTATATGAAACTAGTCAGAAAACAGGCAGTTCATTACCCCTAGCAAGAAAGTAACAAGAGGTACGTCCAACACCATCAATATAATGAGCGACGGGGCGATTTTCTGGTCCAGTCTTATTTTGATTATTTTTGCTTTCACATTTCATAGAATGGGTCCATCATTTGTTAGAAGTAGGTACGGAGCCCCCCTATCTCTACTAGGGGNATCTTGTTTGTTACTTCTTACCGATGGTTTGGGGCCGCCGGAGAGTAACTTGAAGGCATCAATATTAGAATTCTTGATTTGGGTGATTCCATTCACATTCGGTTCAGTAATGATACTGGGTTCTGCACCTATTTACAGTCAAAGAAATAACCAGCGAATATCGATCGGTTGGTTGCTCATAGCAATATCTTGGGCAGCAATCTTATCGCAAACGGAAAAAGCCGAATTATCACATTTTACCTACGGCATTTGGATTTCTATTGGTTTAGCAATTGGACTAGCGCTATTCTTTGTCGCAATCTCGTTGTCAGAGAGATTATCCGGAATCAGTAATGAGTCCGAGCCACTTTCTCCGAGCGAGAGAGATCTAGTTGAGACCATCCTGATTAGACGAATGGGGAGGAATTAGCATGTCTTCCGAATTCCTTGAACCTGTGGTTCTAATCTGTTCTGGCATAATACTCGCCTCAATTCTCATACTTTCTCATTTATTTGCCTCTGTAAATCCCTACCACCGATTTTTAATTCCCATGTTCGCCATGACTGTCTGCGGATACGCTTCTCTACATTCTGTTTCTGTGATCACAGGTGAGCCAATTGTTTTCTCATTAAGATCATCAATGAGCCATTCAATCGAGGCTATGCTTTACCTGATGAGGGCGATAATAGCTGTAATAACTATGGGTTTACTTAGGATAACCCTCTTAACAAATCGGCCGGTGGCCCCGTCGTCCTAAGGGGGTAAATCATGTCAAAGGGTACACCGAGTATGGGCAAGAGGCAGAAGTCTACTCACATTCGTTGTCGTAGATGTGGGCGACACTCTTACCACAAACAGAAAGGACAATGCGCTAGCTGCGGCTATGGTGTTACTTCGAGAATGAGGAAGTACAGGTGGAATAAGCGCCATAGGACCATGTGGCAAAAGAAGTAATCTCGTGTGGAAACTCCTAAGTCCCTCGTTCTCTAGGGTAGCATGATAGCCGATGTGCGGAATCATCGGAATTGTTGGGGCTCCCGACACCCAGATCTCTCCATTTATCTACGACGGTCTGACGGTTCTGCAGCATAGAGGTCAAGACGCTGCAGGAATAGTAACCAGCGATTCGGATAATATATGCCATAGGAGAGCGAATGGCCTTGTCAGGGATATTTTCTTGGAGCGACACATGAAAAAGCTAGTCGGATCAATGGGAATAGGGCATGTTAGGTATCCTACTGCTGGTTCAAACTCATCTGCAGAAGCCCAACCATTCTACACAAATACTCCCTTCGGAATCAGCCTTGCGCATAATGGAAATCTTAACAATACCTCGGAAATAATTTCTGGACTTTTGGAATATGATCACCGAAGAATCAATACAAGTTCCGATTCAGAAGCTCTACTGAATTTGTTCGCGGCTGAAGTTCAGAGATCGGTAAATAGGAGACCAGGAGGATTGAGGGCCTTGGAGGTAGATGATATTTTTAGGGCAATAGAGAGGTCTCATCTCCGACTACAGGGCAGTTACAGTGTTGTTTGTCTTATCACGGGTTGGGGATTGGTTGCATTCCGAGATCCTCACGGAATAAGGCCCCTTTTTCTGGGTAAAAGGGAAGTTGGTGGTTTTACTGAGCGACTCGTCTCCTCAGAGAGCGTAGTTTGCAAATCTTTAGGTTTTCAACCAGAAAGAGATATCACCCCAGGAGAGGTTTTTGTTGTAAGAATGAACGGCGACACCCATTCCAGAATTTGCCATCCCGAAATTCAACATTCTCCATGTATCTTCGAGCATGTTTACTTTGCAAGACCCGACTCAATCATTGATGGGATATCTGTGCACCAGGCAAGAATAAGAATGGGNGAGGCAATTGCTAGGAAGATAATGGAAAGAATTCCTGATCATGGTATTGATGCTGTAATTCCAGTACCCGATAGCGGTAGAATCGCAGCATTGGGGATTTCTAGTGAGCTCGGCGTTCCGTATAGGGAGGGCTTCGTAAAGAATAGGTATATTGGTAGAACTTTCATTATGCCTGGCCAGAAAATTAGGAAAGATTCCGTAAGAAAGAAACTCAATACTATAGAGGCGGAGTTTGCTGGTAAAACAGTCCTAATTGTTGACGACAGTGTTGTGAGGGGAAACACATCTAGGAGGATAGTAAGGATGGCCAGAGACGCCGGCGCATCAAAAGTATTGTTCGCATCCTCTTCACCTCCGATTGTCCACCCGAATGTGTATGGGATAGATATGCCAGCAAGGGAGGAATATGTCGCATTCGGAAAAAGTGTCGAACAAATCTCGCAAACAATTGGTGCTGATTGGATGATTTACCAAGAATTGGAGGATATGGTCGAGGCTTGTCTGGGGGCCGGGGATGATAGGGTTGCTAACTTCGATTGTTCTTGCTTCGATGGCGTCTATGTCACTGGAACAGTCTCGGAAGAATATCTCCAGAGATTAGGAAATTCAAGATCCGATTCCAGTAAAGAGAAGGCTTCAGTTTGAGATCAGATTCTCTAGCTCTGTCTTCAAGACGGGAAGGGCTTCTTCCCAAGTAGATACAATTCCGTAGTCTGCAACGCCAAAGATGGGGGCCTCTGAATCCTTGTTAATGGCTAAAATATACTTACTAGTCCGCATTCCAGCTAGATGTTGAATGGCGCCACTAATACCTACAGCTATGTACAGGCTTGGAGTTACAGTTTTTCCAGTTTGACCAACTTGCATTTCATGGGGTATCTCCTCCCAAGTATCCACTGCCGCCCTACTCGCTCCAACAGCTGCACCAATAACATCGGCAATATCATTTAGTTCGGAGAAGTTAGACGGAGTGCCCATGCCCCTACCTCCTGATATGATGATATCTGCTTCTGAAACATCTAGCCTTTCGCTTGCCTTAGCTAGGGCTTTCTTTACCACTACTGAGATATCCGATCCAGAATCAACAGTTGCCGAATCAGCATCCCCCCCTTCACCGGCAGCTTCGAATGAGTTTGCCCTGATTGTTAAAGCACAGGGGGTATTTATTTTCGTTTTTTCAATAGCCTTTCCAGAATATATTGGCCTCGTAACAGTCAAACCATCACTAATATCGATAACATCTTGAACTACTGGTATATTCTTTAGGGCTGCAATAGAGGAGGCAAGCTCACGTCCTACATGTGATGCGGAAGACATCAAGATATCGGAATCAACTAATTGGGCAAGCTCATGTGACCATGCTCTACAATCATAGGTTTCGAAGCAATCCCCTATAACGGAGACAACTCTACTAACGCCCTCCTTAGATGCAGCTTCTGAAGAACCAATTCCCCCAGGACAAAGAACTGTGATACTACCACCAAATTCGGAAGAAGCACCAATTAGTTGACTTGTCACCGGATGAAGGTCACCTTCACTGGACTCAGAAATAATTGTTACATCCATATTTTCACCTAGATTACATTCGCTTCATCGCGCAACTTTCCTACTACTTCAGGAACCGAAGCTGCACCTTGAAAAATTTGACCCGGAGACTTCTCTGGTGGAGAAGAATGAGCCTGTATCGTAACTCCAGATTCCCCGATCACTACTCCCAGATCGGAAGCAGACAAAACTTCTATCGGCTTCTTTTTAGCCATCATTATTCCCCTAACATTCGGCCTTCGTAATTCTGTTTCTCCCTTATCGAAAGTAAAAACACAAGGAGCCGAGACTTCTACTTCCTCGTTCCCGCTTATTCCTAGTCTCGATGCTAGGAAAGACTCTCCATTCTGAGAAATTGTCGATACAGAACCAACACAGGAGAAACCTAACAGACTAGCTATTCCGGGACCAGTCGAGCCGCTGTTGGTATCAGCAGCCTGCTTCCCGCAAACTACCACCTCAGATTTACTGTACTTTACAGCGGCAGAAAGAAGACTCTGAATTTGTATGCTGTCTAGTTTGTCATCCTCAACCATAATATGGATGAGCGAATCAGCCCCGACGGCCGCGGCATCCGTCAGAACCTTCGAAGATTCGGCCTTACCACAAGTAATGGCCACTATCTCTCCATATCCGGATTCCCTCAATTGAATCGCACACTCCAGGGCATATTCGTCATAAGGACTTGTTGCCCACTTGCCAATTGATGCCTCGTCTACTCTATCACCAGATACAGTGATTTTTGCCGTAGTATCAGGGACAAGCTTCAGTAGAACCGCCACTCCCATTTCAGTACCCATAACGATGCGTCGCAAGAGGCCATTTCAATATTGGGTCGAAGCAATCTGGTCTAAGACTCTCTGGTGAAAGACTGTATCCCAGTGATATGCCTCCCTAGAATCAAGTTGTGAATATCATGAGTCCCCTCATAAGTCTTCACTGATTCTAGATTTGCCATGTGCCTCATTACCGGGTACTCATCCAGAATTCCATTAGCACCATGAATCTCCCTTGACATCCTTGCTATTTCCAAAGCCATGTCTACGTTATTCATTTTAGCAAGAGAGATTTGCTCAGGTATCCAACTACCGTCATCCTTCTTTTTACCCATGTGATATGCTAGCAGCTGTCCCTTTGTTATCTCCCTGAGCATCCAAGATAGTTTGTTCTGAACTAGCTGAAATGACGCAATTGGATGGCCAAATTGAATCCTACTTAGTGAATACTCTCTGGCCGAATTGAAGCATGACTGAGCCGATCCAACCGCTCCCCATGAAATTCCGTATCTAGCATTGTTCAGACAGCTGAAAGGACCTCTCAATCCCTTGACGCCAGGAAGAATGCGATCCTTTGGAATTTCACAGTCCTGGAAAACAAGTTCGCTCGTCACGCTCGCCTTGAGGGAATGCTTTCCCTTCATTTCAGGAGCGCTGAAGCCAATATCTCCCTTCTCAACAATGAATCCCCTTATGACGCCATCAAGCTTTGCCCACACAACAGCCAAATCAGCATTTGAACCGTTGGTTATCCACATCTTAGCACCATTCAAGATGAAACTATCTCCCGAATCTTCGGCTCTAGTAATCATATCTCCCGGATTTGATCCATAGTCAGGCTCTGTTAGGCCAAAACATCCAACTAACTCACCTTTGGCCATCTTGGGGAGATACTTCTCCTTCTGCTCCTCACTTCCGAAATCCCAAATTGGATACATTGCAAGCGATCCCTGAACGCTAGCGAAGGACCTTACTCCACTGTCTCCACGTTCTAATTCTTGGCATATCAAGCCATAAGCAATGTATGAAAGTCCGGGACATCCGTATCCCTTAAGTGGGGCACCAAGAATTCCCATTTCTCCAATTTCAACTCGCCATTCATCAGGAAATACCCCTTCTCTGCAAGCCTCTTCTATGTTAGGAATTACCCTGTCTTCAACCCAATCCCTTACCATATCTCTGACCATTCGTTCTTCGTCAGTCAGGAGTGAATCAATATCGTAGAAATCCAATGCTTCGTATGCCATGCTCTCACTCCACTCGCGAGGCATTTCACTGATGAATCTATGCTCGGCCTTTCTTCCGATTTTTTCTTCGGAGCTCTCTTTCTGCCCTCTTTCTCTCTTCTTCGCTACCGATCTTTATGCTCACCCATCTGCTAAGATTTGTGGATGAACTTGCGATCATGCTTATTACAAACAAAGATGCTCCACCAATTACGATAATCCCGATCCATACTTCGATTATTTCGATACTTCCTTCTTCTGACAAGGCTGAATAGGATATTAGAGATCCTTGACTTGTAACTATCCATCCTCCATAGTCCCCGCTACTCCAGGTGAAAACAATCCTCTCCCCAGAAAGCTCGACATCCGTACCTGCAATGTCATGATTGTCTAGCCAGGGAAAAGACATCCTCATCAGGGAGTCATGCTCAATTAGAGCGAAGGGAGCCACAGAAATTAGTGATCGCCCAGAGTCTAACTTCTCGATTCCGGTCATAGTCCCGGCAACTCCTTGCAATTGGACTATATCGTTGTCAAAAATTCTAGATTCAGCAGGATCTTCCTGATCGATTGAAATTACTGCTATCGTGAGATCACTAGAAACAGCCACGCATTCCAGTGGTGTTCCATCATGGCAAACTACATCCAACCACGGATATCCATGACCTCCTATCCAATTGATCACATGATTTTGGTCTATCACTCCTATTCCACCTAGGCCTGAAGAAATAATGCAGACGTTATGGCCCCTGAGACACGAAATTGAATTCACGTCAGTAAAGCCCCTATCTTCCAATTCAAAGACTTCTAGACCCCCATCACCTAATCCCCTTACTCTCCACAACCATCCACCTTCACCACCAACATATGCCCAACTACCGTCTCCATTCCATGAAACCGCTCTAAGTTCAGTTTCTCCGAAGAAAGCCTCCCCTCCAGCGTCCTCGACAAACATTGAATCAACTGTTAATCGCAAAATCGTACCTCCTTCCCCTACAATCAGTGCGCTTTCTCCCCCTGGATGAAATGCCGAATCCAGAAGGGTTTCATTACCAGACCAGTAGACTTCCGAGAAGTTTTCTGGTGCCATTGTATCAACTACAAATATCGCAGATTCCGATCCGTGCAAAACTACAATTCCACCATCAGGAGAAATTGATGACCCCTCAAGCCCTAGATCTTCACCCTTCAAAGAGAAACCCTCATCTATTTTTACAGCGGAGAGTGCAGAAACCAAAGTCGAAGTAACCATGATGACAACTATTGAGATAACCATTGAAGGGGCTTTCATATCCTATTCGGACAGTATTCGACTGTTTAGCCTTGTACCACAGAGCATCCATCCTAGAGACAGGATTGAAGTGGGTGTCTTGATTCGGAGGGGTAATGGAGAGATTCGACGTTAAAAGAGGACTAATCAAGGAAGTGGATGGAATTGGGGGGCTACCAACACTAGCGTCTGAATACTTTGACAAAGTGGAACAGACATCTGAAAATTCATTCAGCGGTTCACACGGGGTAATGGAGTCTATCGAGGCACGGTATGAGAATGGTGCACTCATCGTCGATGTTACCAACGTCCCTCCGGATTTCGATAATCCCGAGTCTATGAAATCCGCTATGGATGATAGGAAGAGGTGGACAACATTCCTGGACAAAGCCACAGGGTACAACTCCAAGCAGCGAGGGGATAAGGCGAAAGAATGGGCAAAGAAGGCTTCGAAGGCAAAATCTGCAATTTCATCCGCACGTCATTTCATGGAAATGTCCGATAGCTTAACTGAGGATCAGAAGGATTCTGCGTCCTCTTTGATCAGGGAGATAGAAGAGCTTCTGGAAGAAAATGACAACACAAAGGCTGCAGGTAAGGCCGAGAAGCTGAATAAATTGTTTAGTTAGGTGTTTCTGATGCCCGAGGAAAACTCTCCATCAGAGATTCCCGAAAATATTCAAAAAAAGATCGACAGAATGTTCGAAGGCTGTGAGGAAGTAATCGGAATAGAACATATTTCTTCTGCGATTTCAGAGGGAAAAAGCCACTCTGGAGATGATCAGATTGTTGCATACATAGGTCTGGAGCCGAGCGGGAAGGCGCATTTGGGATACTCGATTCTTGCAGATACAATTAGAAATTTATTGGATGAGGACGCTAATGTAATTATTCTCTTAGCAGATTGGCATGCTTGGGTTAATGACAAATTCAACAGGGATATGGAAAGTATTTCCTTGGCTGGAGAATACCTCTCCGAAGTATTTAGGGCGCTTCTGCGGAATCCTCCCGAAGGAACAGGTCCCGGCCAACTCAGATTCATTCGGGCTTCCGAGATTATGGACTCGGGGAAATACTGGGAAAGGGTACTAAGGTGTTCAAAGAACATGAGTCTTTCCAGAGTTAGAAGGACATTCAGTATTATGGGTAGGGATGAGGATTCTTCAGATCACGATCTAGCAGCATTCTATTATCCAGCTCTTCAGGCTGCAGATGTATTCGAACTACAAGTAGATATTGCATTTGGCGGTATGGACCAAAGAAAAGCGCACATGTATATGCGAGAGGTCGCAGACAAGTATGGATGGACGAAGGCAACATGTATACACACTCCAATGATGTCTGGATTGAAAGGCCCGGGAGGAAGGATGGAGTCATTCGATCATAAAATGTCCAAATCTGATCCTGGAAATGCGATCTTGTTAGACGATACTTCAGATTCGATTAAGAAAAAGATCCAAAAATCATTCCTCGAGGTGGGAAATCCCAACTCTCCAGTGTTCGAGATAGCGAGGTATGTGATCCTACCAAAGCTCGGATCCATTAGGGTAAATCCCAATCCCAAATATGGGAAACCTTCGGAGTGGTTCGAAATAGAAAGTTTCGTCAGTGCTGTTTCTGATGGCCAAATTCACCCCTTGGACGCAAAGATAGCTATAGCCGAGGAACTTTCAGAAGTCTTATCTGAGGTGTCTGGTATTCTCTCTGAGAAATCACACCTATTGGATCAAATGAATAAATTAGCCGGCCAAAGTTAGAATTCAGATTAAACTACGATTTAAATTGATTTTATGGCACAGATATCATATGTAGGTAATTTTCGGTAGGTAGAGATTGAATGGCTGAAGTAGGTATAGACGATATCGCCATCCATTTTCCTAGGCTTTATTTTGCTATGGAAGAGTTTGCTGAATTCAGAGGAGCAGATTTTGGAAAACTGAATAAGGGGCTTGGGCTAGAAGCTATGGCAATTCCCGATGTCCATGAGGATACCGCAACAATGGGTGCAAATGCAGTATCTAGGTTGATTGATAGAAACTCAATCGAACCACCCTCTATCGGGAGAATTTACCTCGGCACTGAGTCTGCATTAGACGGTGCAAAGCCTACAGCAACTTACATTATGGATATGCTAGAGCAGCGTTATTCCAAAAAATATGGGAATAACTGCTTCAGGAATTGCGATGTTGTAGATATGACATTTGCATGTATTGGTGCAGTTGACGCTATGCATAACACTCTTGATTGGGTTGCTAGAGGTGGGGAGGATAGGAATAGGATAGGCATAGTCGTTTTTGCTGATAATGCGAAGTATGACCTCGGCTCATCTGGGGAGTATACTCAGGGAGCAGGAGGGGGTGCAATTCTAATTCGACATAATCCGAGATTGTTAGCTATTCCGGATATTTGGGGGGTTTCAACGATGCCCGTACACGACTTCTTCAAGCCCAGGAGGGAGGTGGAAACTAGGACTGTAGTGGAGAATGTTCTAGAGCTTGCGGAAGAGTCTGGAGCAAGCTTCACCTCAAATCTCGCTGAGAAAATACTGAAGCTCTTACCTAGATCAAAAAAGAAGAATCAAGTTATTTTTGAAAACGAAAAAATCATGATTCACAAGGACACACCCATCTTCGACGGGCAGTTCTCGAATCGCTGCTATTCGGAGTCGGTGAAGCAGGCATTCATCGATTTTAGATCGAAGGCGATACAGGAAGGCAGGTATAATCCCGAAAAAGACGAGATCCTAACAAATCAATGGAGTAGGATAATCGTCCATCTCCCGTATGCGTTCCAGGGAAAGAGGATGTTTCCAGATGTTTTTAGGCATGATAGAAGGGATTTGGAGATGTGGGATAAAATAACCCAAGAAATAGGGCCTGAACCATTTCCTTCAGACTTCCCAGATACTCTCGAAGGGCAGGATGAGTTCGAGAGAGCTAACGAATCCTATCGTAGATTGATTTCAAAGACTGAAGAATTCAAGATTTTCGTAGAACAGAGAATAGAGAAAACTCAGAGAGCTTCAAGTTTGATAGGAAACCAATACACCGGCTCAATATTCTTGGCTTTAATGTCAGCCATGGAGTCAGATTATCTAGATGATACTGAAATGGAATCTATGAAAATCGGACTATGCGGGTATGGCTCGGGTGCTAAGGCCAAAGTTTTCGAGGGAATCGTACAAGAAGGTTGGAGGGAGATATCATCTAGATTCCATCTTTTTGAGAGGCTTTCAACTCGTCATGCCATCAATAAAACTGTCTATGAGGCCCTACATAGGGGTAAGAGGAAGAGATCGGTCGTGAAGCCTCACTCTGAATTCGCACTTGTTGGAGTTGGCGGCGAAGGAAGCTTGGAGGGGGAGAGGAGATATCAATGGGTAGAATGATCTATTCGAGTATATTAGACACAGAAGAGACAAATCTCTCGACTTCTTCCATAGTATTGTAGTGCAGCACCCCTGCCCTAACTACTCCTTCTGGTTCCAAACCCAGGGCTTCTGTTAGCTCTAGTGCATAGAAGTTCCCTGCCCACACAAATACTCCCATTTCAGCAAGTCTTTTTCCAATTCCAGCAGCTTCCATTCTAGGATGAGTAAAGGAAACTGTGGGGGATCTCTCCGCAATTCGATTTGGATCAGTAATCCCCCAGATTTTGATGCCATCAACCTCCTCTAAACCCTCAATCATCCTCAAGCAAAGAAGCCTCTCATGCTCTTCTATGGAAATAAATGCCTTTGAAAGATACTCCCTCCTTGAAAGACCACTATCGCCAGAACACTCCTTGCCTATCCACGCAAGATGTTCTATTGCTGCCATTGTGCCTGCGATTCCTTCATGACTCTGCGTGCCAGTCATCCATCTGAATGGAATCTCTTCAGTCGAGACCCTCAGCTTCGCTACAGGCAATTCCGACATCCTTTCTTCCCTCCCCCAAAGAATTCCTTGATGGGGGCCAAAGAACTTGTAAGGGGAGCATAGCAAAAAGTCGCACCCAATTTGCTCTACATCGATGAGTGAATGAGGTGCATAATGGACTGCGTCGATTACAACTTCTGACTCATAATCTCTACAAATTTTTACTATCTTCTTGATATCGTTATTTGTTCCAGAAAGATTTGAGGAAGCTCCCACAGCGACTAACACAGTCCTCTCATTGATGCAACTTTCAAGTGATTTCATATCCAATGTACAATCATTAGCATTGATCTCTACTTTCCTTATTTTAGCTCCAGACCACTCCGCAGCAAGAACCCATGGCCTCACATTTCCATCATGATCGAGCCTTGTAACCACTACCTCATCTCCATGGCCCCATGTACGACTAAGTGCAGTAGCTAGTTGGATGTTCAAGCTAGTCATATTCTGTCCAAATGCTATTTCTTTCGGATTTGTGCAACCTAAGAAATCAGCACAGGCAATTAGAGCCTGAGAAATCAACTCATCAGTCTCGACCGATGTGGCGAAATCCATTCCAGTATTTGCATTCTGATAAAGCAAGTAACTGCTAACAGCATCAGCCACTGAACTTGGGACTTGACTCCCTCCTGGGCCATCAAAGAAAATTGCTTCTTTGCCGTTGATAGTCCTCTTAAGACCTGGAAAAGCCTCACGAATTTTTTCTATTGGGTAGCCAGTCAATCTAACAACTCATTCTGGTGAAATCGATCGATTGATTACGATTCGCTGAACCTCTTGTGTACCTTCATAAATTTGGGTTATCTTGGCGTCTCTGAAAAATCTCTCAACCGGGAAGTCTGTTGTATAACCATACCCTCCTAAGACTTGCACCGCTCTTTCAGAAACCCACATAGCGGTATCCCCTGCAAACAACTTGGCCATGCTCGCTTCCCTAGTATGCCTATGTCCACCTTCTTCATAGTGCATTTGCTTGGCCCAAGCTGCGCGATAGACCATCAATCTAGCAGCCTCTGTTCTGGTAGACATATCTGCAAGATAATTGCCAATACTTTGATGATGTGCTATTGGTTTTCCAAACGCCTTTCTTTCGTGAGCATAATTTAATGCCGCTTCGAATGATCCTTGGGCTATTCCCAGAGCTTGAGCAGCAATTCCTATTCTTGAGTTATCCAGAGCATTCATAGCAATTGGAAAACCCTCTCCAGCCCCCCTTAGGACGTTTTCCACAGGAACTATGCATTCCTCAAGTATCAAGGAACAAGTATCACTCGATCGAATTCCCAGCTTATCTTCTTTCTTACCCACTGAGAATCCTGGAAATCCCTTCTCCACGATGAATGCAGTGGTTCCACCATGTCTTTTTGTTCCGAAATCTGGATGTTCTGTATCCTTCGCGAAAAGAACGTAGATATCCGCTGAAGAACCGTTCGTTACCCACATCTTCTCCCCGTTGAGNACATAATGNCTCCCATCTTCGCTNATCNTGGCNTTNCACCCNAGNGCAGCTGCATCNGTTCCNGCCCCNGCNTCNGAAAGTGAGTATGCNCCTACNTCNGANCCNGCAAGNCGAGTCAGATACTTCTTNTTCTGCTCATTGTTNCCGTGNAGTGCAATTGTCATCGAGCANAAACCTACATGGACGCAGTACATGACTGAGAAGGACGGATCTACTCTGGCCAACTCTTCGATTATTATCGCCTCAGAAACATCATCAACCGGACTTCCTCCAAACTCCTCTGGAATTGTGATTCCTTGGAGTCCAGTATTNTTACAGAATTCTAACCATTCTTTTANGGGGGCAATCTGATCTCTGTCCCTCTCGAGACACGTTGGCGCCAGCNCCTCCTCGGCGAAACCTCTCACCATCTCTCGAATCATNCCTTGCTCTTCGGTCTCTCTAAACTCCATATTACTAATCGCCCGAGGGTGATGACTTTGTTAAAATCTCGTAATTTCGCATGTCACCTCCAATCGAATAGTTCAAATTCAAATCTCTCGCGCCGGCGGTCGGTATTGAAATGAATAGCGGGGAATACTTCGAGTTTAGCATAGCTCACGACAGAAAATATACGCTTGATCATCTGTGGGTTCAGGTCCTGGGTGATGATGATGAAGACAGGACCGTGAAGATTGGNATAAGCGAGTTCATCAGGGCAGAATTTGGCGACATCGTTAGAGTCGTCTTGTCGAAGCCTGAAGANGACAGCGAATTTCAAGTTGATACTAGGGACGAGGAATCTGAAAATGATGATGATTCAGTTTCAGTACCACTATCCAGGGGGGATGAGTTAGATGTGGACGATCTGATGATTACAGTAAGGACCATCGATGATCGCGTCCTTATCAATGCACCATTCCCCTGCAAGATTGTAGAATTGAANGGAGACGTAGAGGACAATCCAGATCTTGTCAATGAAGACGCTTATCAGGACGGTTGGTGCATGATAGTTAAGCCCCATGAGTGGGAAGATGACATGCACCTCAACGAACAAGAGTATATCGAATATCTCAATGAAATATAATTAAGGCCATGAAAGAACGGGCCATTTTTCATAATCTGACTCTTTCCATTCTATCTCTTCCAATGAAGAAATAACTTCTTCGGGATTTGTAATGCCTCTTTCTATTTGGATTGTATGAAGCCAATCCTTCAACCTCCCAAGCCTCTTCCCGGGTTTTAGCCCAGTAATATCCGAGAGATAATTCCCATCAACTAGGCAACTATTTCCATGTCCAGCTGATGAAATAGAACCCAAACTCTCTTGGAATCTCGAAATATCCTTTCCAATTCCCGATAGATATTCAAGAATCTCGATTCTCGAAATTGCATCATTTACTGCGCAAAATCTTCTGGTACTTTCCACAGAGTGATCGATCTTAATATCTCTTAGACTGTGAAGAAAGGAAACTGTTCCTACTTCCTTATTCGATAGTCTAAGTCGATTTGAGAGAATTGTAGAAAGTTCAGATGCCGCAACTTTCTCATAACTACAGATTAATGCCAGATTTACGAGTTTATTCCCCGAAAAAACAACATCAGTATTTATCTCCATTCCTCCNAAAATAACTCCCAAAACCCCAGTATCTTTCATCGAATTTGCTATTCTAAGAGAGTTTTCTCCGGAAAGAATCTTCCCCAATTCGATCCATATTCTCTCCTTTGAGACACTTTCAAGCATTTGTAAATTTGATGAGATTGCCTCTATTAGAGAATCATCCACATCCCTAATGACACCTCCCTCCGCACTCATGAATCTGAAAGCACGCAGAATCCTCAAACCATCCTCGCCAATCCTTTCTTCCGCACTTCCCACAGTTCTCAAGACTCCTTTTCGTAGGTCATCAATTCCACCAAAGGGATCTATCAGGTGACCGGATTCATCTATCGCCATAGCATTAATTGTGAAGTCTCTGCGAGCTAGGTCCGACTCTATTTCTTGACCGAAAATCACATTGTCCGGCCTCCTCCCATCCGCATAGCCACCATCTGCTCTCAGAGTCGTCACTTCACATTGATACTCCTCGTTTTTGGAATCATCAATCCTCACTATNGTAGTTCCGAATCTCTCTCCAGTCATAATTGACCTAGGAAAGATTGCTTGAACTTCATNTGGAGTCAATGTGGTGGCCAAATCTAGNTCATCAGGAATTAGCCCCGAAAGGATATCTCTTACCCAACCCCCAACTATCCAAGCTCTACCCTTCTCACTGATTCTTGAAATTACAAACCTATCTTCTTTCTTTAGCGAATTGAGATCAATCATCATCGCCCCACCTCCGTAGTGATCGCTACTAGGGGAGCAGATATATTGAGTCACGGCTCCTGCGGAACTTGTGAAGGTCGATTTGGTACCGTTGGAGATCCTCCGTCCACATGAAGGAACGATTGCGAAAAAGGTGGATGAATTGGAGAAAATGACTCATAGATGGAAGGCCTATGTCCTCCCACTTGTAGTAGANAGGAAAACAGGAGTGATACTGGACGGCCATCATAGACACCAAGTCGCCCTAAGANTAGGACTCAAATGCTTACCCTGCGTACAAGTAGATTACATGGTAGATGATACAATTGAATTGGGTGTGTGGCCAAATTGTGGCCGTGATTCAGTTTCTAAGGAAGAAGTGATAAATGCAGGCCTAAAAGGCGAACTATTTACTCCAAAAACTAGCAGACACCGACTATCAGATCACCTACCGCCAATCTCAGTCTCTCTTTCCAAGCTGAAAAAATCAGTTGTGGACTAATCGCACCAATCTATGGCACCAAATCCTCATGTCCGCCTACGAAATCACCGACTTCCTCAGGAGAACCAGGACTTGCTAGGTCAATTGAAAGAAATTCGTTGAATAAGGGCCAAAGCGGTCCAAGCCAATCCATCTCAGACATCAGTAGGTCGAAAACCGGATGCTCTAGAATTTCATCTTCTGTTGAATCTTCATCCAAAATAGGAATATCTGCCGGCATTTCCCTTAGTGAGGAGATTAGATTAGTGACCTTGGCGATGGTACCTTCGTCAATCTCGATCATTCCACAAACAAGATCGAGCGCATCTTCGATATGATCAGCGAGAACTNTCGGCTCAAAAGGACTAACTTCTGTCTCAGAGACATCCATCGGCCCAAACACCACTCCCCCCAGATCAGTATCAAACCACTCTACTCCCTGTTTTTCTTTCTTCAGGAGTCTCTGATGNACAGGCCCTCCAAATGGTCCTAATACGAAACCTCCGTCTAATACCATTTCTTCAATCGTTTCCGGAATCCTTCGAATTGATCCAGTTATCAGAACACGGTCGACTCTATCAGACCAATCTAGAATCCCCTCCATTTCCGAAGGGCCGATTACTCCGATATTTCTTGAAAAGGCATAATCATCCAGCTTATCCCGGGTATGAATTCTGACTGCTTCATTCGGTTCAATAATGTTCACAGTTCCTTCCTTACCAACAATACNATTGATTATGGCGGCCAGATATCCGCCCTTAGAGCCGATTAATAGTACATTCTGACCCTCTCGTACTTCAAGGTGATGAAGTAGGGTCACAATCATGTGGGGGGCAGAGATTGTCCTCGTGGCCCCAAATTCCGTTATTAGAAAGGGCACAGGTCTATCTTGCCAAAATGGCTCCAAATTGAAATCAGTGAAATCCGATGGATCGACCTTTTTCATTGCCTGGGCAGTGAAATCATCAATCTGGACTCCAGCTGCTCTAAGCCTCCCCAGAAGATCAGACATAGCTGTAATTAGAACCCCTCCTATAGCCTAAACAACCATAGAGGATTTGAATGCATTGCTCCTCCGACCTCCCGGGGTCCGTGGTCTAGGGGTTATGACGTCGCTCTTACAAAGCGAAGATCGCAGGTTCAATTCCTGCCGGACCCACCAATTAAAAAACTCAATTTCTAATTGTTTTTTTCATTGCAATCCAAACTGAAAAGGTCAATAGTAGGCACTAGGACAGAGTTTTGTGGTCGAGGAGGCAGCAGCCCTTGCTTCAAGATTGAAGCACCGCCTTTCAAAGAAGGAATGGAACATATCCACGGCGGAGTCTTGTACGGGGGGGCTAATCGCATCTTTACTTACCGATATCTCTGGTGCCAGTAATTGGTTCAAGCAGGGATGGATAGTCTATTCGAATGACTCAAAGATGAGGGAATTAGGGGTGGAAAAGTCCGCCTTCGATGATGATGGTTTGGGAGCAGTTTCTCATAAAGTGGCTGTTCAGATGGCCAGGGGTGCTAGATACAAATCAGGATCAAATGTCGCAATAGCAGTGACTGGGATAGCCGGCCCCGGTGGAGCTACGGAGGAGAAGGAGGTTGGCCGAGTCCATGTAGCAGTTATTGCCGAGGACTACTTTCTAGTTAGGAGGATGGATTTCGGCCAAAACGACAGAGTGGATAACAAGAAATCTTTCGCAGCTTTCGCACTCAGACTCGCTTTGGAGGCTTTGGACAGAGTAGATGGGGGTAAGAAAGTAGAAGCTTCGCTCAGTAGCGATCCTTCGGGAGTGATAGAGTTGGATAACTCTGGAAGCGACGGAGCACCACAGGGAACAGAGGAATGGGAGGGGGCAATCGCCTGGGGATCAGAAAAGAAAACGGTATCTCAGTCTCTAAACAAGATCGATTTAGCATCTCTAACTGACTGGAATGATCAGTAAAAGATATTTCGGATTTTTATCGATACCATCAAGGGCGTTCTCAGTTGACGATGGATGTATGAACTCTACAACTTGGGAAGAGATGCACAAGGATCTCATCGAAGCCGGGCTCATAGTTCAGACCAGTGCGGTCAAGAAGATAGGTGAACTGGACAGTGTCATTCCACTGATAGAAGCGGCCAACTCTTCTGGAGTCAGGCTTCTTAACTCCGCAACCGTAGAAGAGCTCCTCGCTATCGCTCCTAGCCCAGATCAAGATGCTGATATCCTGAAAAAAAATATACTTTCTCAAGCTACTCTTCCGCCGAGTGGATCGGTACACCCTACCGGTCGTGTAATCGCTCCTTTAGAAACCTGGAAAAGAAACCAAGAGCCACGACCTCGGTACTCTTCAGGATTTAATCCAGATGACTTTCCTCTCGATGCAAATGAGGTCGATTCCGACATAGAGATACATTTCGATATTACCGGCAATTCTTCTACTGAGGGAAAGATATTGGACATGCAGTCTTGCTTCAAAAGCAGACTGAAACAGATCAGGGAAATGATGCAATTACAAGGTTCTCTACCTAGGAGGCCATTAAGAAACTCCGAAGCTTGGAGAAACAGGAACCGACACAATTCCAAGGATTATGAGCTAACACTGGTTGGTCTTGCGAGCGAGGTTAGATGGACTAGGACAGGCAGCATGCGATTTGTAGTTGAAGATGAGACATCGCAAATACAATGCATCCTCAAACCCCCCTCAGATCCAACCCCGTTTCATCCTTCTCTAGACGGCCTAATGGATGATGAAATAATAGGCGTAAGCGGGTTTTTTCTGACCGGTGAGGGTGAGCCGATATTGTTCGCCAGAGATATTCACAAGCCTCCCCTAGGAAATCACTCAAAGTCTCAGGCAGAATCAGATTTTGCAGTCTCTGCTGCGTTCCTGTCGGACGTGCATCTAGGTAGTAAGACATTCCTAGCCCCACAGTGGGAGAAGATGATTCACTGGTTCAATAATGATCCACTTGCAAAGACAGTGAAGTACTTCGTCTTGAGTGGCGACGGGGTTGATGGTGTCGGGATATATCCCGGCCAAGAGAGGCATCTCAGTATTACCGACCTATTCAATCAGTACGGCGAATTGGCTAGATTACTCGAGGAGGTACCGGATTGGGTAGACGTAGTAATGCTGCCAGGCAATCATGACGCAGTTAGGCCGGCCGAACCTCAACCCGCGCTTGATCCGGAGGTACAACAGGACTACTCAAATACAGTCTTTGTTGGCAATCCTTGCGACTTCAGCCTCCACGGTGTGAGAATTCTATCTTACCATGGAAAGAGTATCGACGACTTCGTAGCCACACTTCGTTCAGTAACTTACTCAAAGCCTGAGATGGCTATGAGAGCAATGCTTGAAAGACGGCACTTAGCTCCATCTTGGGGGGGGAAGACCCCTCTTTCTCCCGAGCCAGAGGATAGGTTGGTGATCCCTGAAGTCCCAGATATATTCGTTACTGGGCATGTACATGGCCATTACGTAGGTGATCACAAGGGTACGCTGATGATTCATAGCTCAACATGGCAGGATCAGACCGATTTCCAGAGGATGCTTGGATTCCAACCCAAGCCATGTATTCTTACCGTGGTCAATTTACACACTTATGCTACCGAGTCAATCAGTTTCAACTAGGATATCCCCCTTCTTCGGGAAAAATATACTTCCAAATCATTCGCAAGTCCTTCCCTCTTACTATGGGTACCCCCGCATCCTCAAATTTCTCTACTGCTCGATCCCTGGTTGGATTGAATCCTATGAATTTTGATCCTTTGATCTTCATAGAAAGATCAGTTCCAGAGTCTCCCACAGAAATCAGTTCTGAAGGATCTAATCCATTAATCCTGGCCAACTTTTCAACCATTAGCCCTTTATTGTGGGTATGAACCCTTGTAGGAAGTCCACGTACTAGGATTCCATCATCATCCCATTCGAAACCATTTGCTACCCAATCATCTACTTTCAACATACTCGCAATCGCCCCGACAAAAAGATCAACACCAGAAGAGACTATCGCTACAAAAATACCTCTTTCTTTTAGTGATTGGACAACCTCTCTGGCCCCATCCATTAGCCCCGTCCCACTGTAGCATCTCATGATGTCATCTCTGTGTATCTCCGGCATCGATTTTCTCCACATTGCGATATCGTGCTCAACGAAGTCTTCTTCCGATATCTCTCCTTCGAAAAACAATCTCAGAGTTTCCTGATGCTCCTCATTATCATCGGATCCAGTACTGAAGTGTTTGTGTATCATCTGCCACGAAGAACCATTATCAGTCAGAACTCCATCACAATCGAAAGCCACGGCCCTTATCATAATAACAGACTTTGGTTAGGTTGACGGCTATTAATTGCGAAGGTGATTTGATTTGCTAAACACTACTCGGAGAAATATGGATGGACAGGCGGACGAAATTAGCGCCATTAGAGTGAAAATTCTATTTTTCGGCCCACTGGCAGAGCTAATGGGATCAAGAGAAATAGTCGTTTCACTTATTGAAGGAACTTCTCTCCAAGATCTGGTTGACAGATTTGAGCTCTCAGAAATGCTTTCCTCGGGCTTGAGGGTCGCGATTGATGGGGTAATTCAAGATTCTAAGGAAGTAACTCTTCATGATTCAGCGGAAATTGCATTCCTCCCACCAGTTTCAGGTGGATAAGTGGATGTTTGACCAAAGCATTTGAACCATGACCCTACTTCATCAGGCCGATAGCATGGCAATCGGGTCCTTGGAATTAGGAATTTTGGTGCTCATTGCTATATTTCTGTTCGGTGCCAACAGGATCCCACAACTGGCAAGAAGCATGGGACAGGCTAAGGGAGAGTTCCAGCAAGGTCTGAGGGAAGCCTCAGAGATCGCTGCTATCGAGGATATGGATAGGGGTGGTTTTACCGAGGAAGTTGCCTCCGAGCAGGAATGACTAGCTTCGTCTACGATACTTCAGCTCTGTACCACAATCAACGCAATTACCAATGCTTTCAGAGGCAGGTAAGGTTCCTTTGTTAGCTTCCCCTTCTAACCCACAAACCGGACAACGAACTTCCCATATCCAAGACTCGGTAATCCCCTCTGTCATTATCGGCGACCAATCGAGACCTGCCTCCGAGCAGAGATTTTGAAGTCTGTAGTCATCTGTATATAGATGGCCTCTAAATTGAATGGTAACGGCCAAGAGGGACAGATCAGTTTCAGATAAGCCTACAATATCTCCTGTTTTTCTGGATATCTCAGAAGCTTCTAGCAGATATCTTTCTTCGGGATGGATACAAACCAGTCCAGAAGCCTCCACAACTAGGAGTCTGTCAGGTGAGATTCTACTCAATTCCTTTAGTTGCCCTTCTACGATTAAACTACCTTCTAGGGATTCTATTGGCCAGGAAATTAACGCAGATGTATCGAGTACGTCCCGACCGCCCATATGGAACCCACACGGCCCTTGAATTAGAGTTGTTTTACCGTATCCAATAAAAATTATTCAAAGCAACGATTATGCCGAAGTCTTTGGAGGGTAAACTGTGCTCGAGGAGATTAGCGATTGGGTTATCCGGCGGGCGGACGGGTTCGGACTCATTGGTCTGGCTGTAGTTTCTGCAACGGAAGCAGCACTTCAGCCAGTTCCCCCAGACCTACTGGTACTACCTATGGCTCTGGAAGCCGACTCATCTTTCAGGTTGTTCGCAATATTCCTGACCGTCACGGTGTTCAGTGTTCTTGGATCTCTAATTGGCTATGCAATCGGCCTTTATGGGGGTTTACCCCTCATTGAAAAGTGGGCAAAGCCTTCCACTTCAGCCAAATTACAAGAATTGATATCAAGATATGGAGAAGCCGGAGTTTTCCTCGCAGCAGTTTCTCCGATACCATACAAGGTCCTAGCATGGACTGCTGGAGCTGGGAAGATGGATATCAGAACATTTCTCCTAGCCGGAATATTCGGAAGAAGCATAAGATTTGGTTTGGAAGTAGCGATCCTAGGCTTCTGGGGGGATGAGTTCATCCAGATGCTCGAGGATCCGTTATTCTGGTTGGTAATTGGAATTTTCACTATCTTGATATTCATACCTGCTAATTCATGGTGGAAAGGTCTTGATGGTACGAAAGAACAGCATCCGAGATAGAACTGATTATGAGATACACTCCACTCGGTAATTCATCGCTCGTGTGGTGTAGTTCGGTCCATCATGCCGCCCTTTCGAGGCGGCGACCCGGGTTCAAATCCCGGCACGAGCACCAATAAAAGCTAGATTAGTATAAAAGAATCCATACACGACTTGAAATCTTATTACCATCCGGAGTAGTGTGTAGGCGATACAGTGTTGGACATCGAAGCGATCCGATCGGACTTTCCAATTTTGGACAGGAGGCTACCTAATGGAAAGCAACTTGTCTACTTCGATAATGCTGCTACCTCTCAGAAGCCTCAATGCGTAATCGACGCAATGTCCGACTATTACCGCCAGTACAACTCGAACGCCCACAGGGCAAATCACACTTTAGCAGATGAAGCAACTACCGCCCTCGAAGACGCTCGTTCTGCGATAGCCTCTTTCTTCGGGACATCCCCAAATCAGATGATCTATACAAGTGGGGCAACCGAAGCAATCAACCTAGTCTCGTATGGTTGGGCCAAAGAGAACCTTTCCAAGGACGATGTAGTGGTTCTCACAGAGATGGAGCACCATGCCGATATAGTCCCATGGCAGCAGTTGTCCAAGGAGAAGGGAATAGAGGTGCGATATGTCCCAATAGATACTGAATCCTTTACTCTAGATATGCAGGCTTTCGAAATCGCCTCCCAAGGGGCATCATTGGTCTGCGTGGTACATACCAGCAATGTTCTGGGGATACGTAACCCCATAGAGAAAATAGTGGAAATAGCACACTCCTCTGGTGCAAGGGTTCTCCTAGACTGCGCACAGGGGGCCCCCCACGAGAGAATCAACTTCGACTCATCCGGAGTAGATTTCGTTGCTATTTCCGCCCACAAGATGGGCGGACCGACTGGGATAGGCTGCCTTCTAGTCAAGAGTGATGCTATGGAGCAAATGAGCCCTTTCATGACTGGCGGTTCGATGATCAAGACAGTCACAACTGATGGATCTACTTTCCAGGATGGGCACGCTATGTTCGAGACTGGCACTCCTAGGATAGCCGAAGCAATCGGATGGGGTGCTGCAGTTAGATGGCTAGACTCTTTTGATATGAAAGAGGTACATTCGCATATCCATGAAATAGCTTCATGGACGGCAGAAAATATTTCTCAGATAGAAGGTATTACGGTCTACGGCGATTCTAGTCGGCATGATAGCAGCGGTGCAGTCTCATTCTTACACAATACCATTCAGTCTCAGGACCTCGCCTTGCTGCTGGATGAAGGCGGCTTTGCGGTAAGGACCGGCCATCATTGCGCCCAGCCCCTGATGGATGCTCTTGGAGTCCCATCAACTAACAGGGCATCATTCTGGATATACAATACCATGGAAGAGGCCGAGTCATTCGTCAAACATCTAGAAAGTGTGGTATCTAGATTTTCATAACATGGCGTTCGATTTATGACCAATAATGGGATGCGATTTCAATGAGCGAGCATAGACTATGGCCGGAGAGGCTCAACCCTATCATCGAGGAGTTCTCCGAATGCTTCGATTCTATGGAGAGGTATGAGCTTCTTTTTCAATATGCCAAGAGTCATCCTTCACCACTTCCTCAAGAAGAATGGACAGATAGTAATCAGGTACACGGCTGTCAGTCCAGGGCCCACATTATTTGCATATTAGACGAAAAGGGCCAATTCTTGCTTAGAGGTGGTGCGGATGCTCAGATTGTTCAGGGCCTGATGGCAATAACAGCTATCGCAGTAAATGGAGAGGAACCCTCAGATGTTGCCTCCCTGTCTTCTGATTTCGTTGAGGCAATGGGGCTAAAGTCTTCCCTAACCCCAAGCAGAGCCAATGGATTCCTAAATATGTTCAAGAGGGTCAAGGAAGAGGCTTCAATACTATCTGAGGGATAGACATGGTTACCGAGTCAGAAGTAATGGCATCTCTATCCGAGGTGGAGGATCCCGAGATGAAGCTGACAGTCACAGAACTCGGACTAATTTATTCCGTTAAGGTCGATGAAAAACATGCTGAGATCGATATGACTCTCACCAGTCCCGGTTGTCCAGTTGCACCTGAGATAATGGCTGCAGTACATCGTTCCGCACTTTCCACAGAAGGAATCGAAAGTGCACATGTGAATCTAACATTCTCTCCACCATGGGACCCAAGAGTGCATGCCTCCGAAGATGCTAAGTTCGAGATGGGCATTTTCGATTAGGTGAACTGCTCTCTTACAGCTCTAAGGGTGTTAGCCATTAGCATAGCTATCGTCATTGGACCTACTCCTCCGGGAACGGGAGTAATCCATCCAGCTACATTGGAAGCATCTGGAGAGACGTCCCCTACCAAACCGCCCGCAACTCGAGAGATCCCTACGTCGACTACGAAAGAACCGGGTTTGACCCAATCTGATTGTACAACATGGGGCACTCCGACAGCAGCAATTAGGATGTCAGCCTCCCTGCATATCTCCTGAAGCCCCTCTGTCTTTGAGTGCGCGATAGTAACGGTGGAGTCGACCCCCTGCTGCGCGAGAAGAAGTGCCATTGGCATTCCAACAATTCTAGAACGCCCCAGGACAACAGCCCTAGATCCTCTCATTTCGACCTTACTTTCCCTTAATATCCTAATTATACCTGATGGAGTGCAGGGTAGCAGACCGCTCGAATCTCCCTGCACCAATCGCCCCAGATTTGAAGGATGAAAGCCATCTACGTCTTTTCTTGGATCAATTGATGAGGCTATGATTCTCTCATCTACTCCTTGTGGTGCCGGACTCTGGACCAGTATTCCATGTATCTTGGGGTCACTATTTAGCTTCTCAACCGTGGCCAATAAATCTTCTAGAGACGAAGTTGACGGCAGATCAATCCTTGTGCTCAATATCCCACAATTCTTGCATGCCTTCTCTTTGTTTCTTACATAGATGTGGCTAGCTGGATCATCTCCTGCAATAACAACTGCCAAGTGAGGCTCCAAACCCCTTTCTACAAGTTTCGAAACTCCTAGTCTGACCTCTTCTTGTACGGCTAAACTAATTCTCCTACCGTCAATAACCTTGGCACCCATGCCTAACCGTAGGCAATTTGGCATTTGACAATTGGCTCATATTGGTGTCCAGAAACCCAAGGCCCTTGCAACACACCAACCCGACCAACCTTCGAAGATTGCAAAGGCTCCCCCTCCTATCAGGGAGGCTGGAGCAATCCACAAGGTGCTAAGTTCTGCACCACTGATAAACAAGAATGAGGACAACACAATGCCGACAAGTACTCCTAATGATCCCGAAACAAGACGTACGAACTTACCCCTAGAGCCAATGTTGCATTGGAGTTTCACAGTCAAACTTTTGACATCCTTGGTTATAAAATACTGTTTCTAGGATAATACATAAAAAAATGATTATTTGTTGTTTTTGGAGCCCCAGGAGGGATTCGAACCCCCGGCCGTCTGATTACAAATCAGATGCTCTACCGAGCTGAGCTACTGAGGCATGGCTCGGGCCAGACAACTAATCACTTGAACCCTTCACATCTATTTAGCAATCCAAGGCTATTGCTAACCTGAATCGCCTGCTAAAACTAAACTCAGGCTACATTATTTCAGAAGTCTTCAAAGTCATCGAAATCGAAGTCATCATCAGGTTCCTCATCTTTCGATCGTGTATCCTCCACGGTAATCAACCCATACGACTGTTAGTCTCATTGCATCTCGAGCCACATGAGAGGGGGTGACTCCGATCCAAGCTACAAGCTAAATCTGGTCATCTCGGGTTGGCTGTGCATTCTGATTGGAGCCGGCGCAATTCTGTCAGACGGATCTGCTTTGGTCATTTCAGTGGCAGCTCCAGTTTCCCTGGCGGGCCTGGGACTCCTTATAATGGGGCTATCGATAAGGGGGGGGCTCAGGACCGAGGAGGTCTCTTCGTGGGTTCCGGATGCCACTCTCATGCCCGATGCGGGAAGGCCCATGTTCAGGGTGGATACCACCTTGCAGGACCCGATAAAAACATCCATCCTTTGTGGCAGATGCGCGAATGTTGAAGTTATTGAAGGGAGTAAGCCCGAGTCATATTCATGCCCTTCTTGCGGCCTGGAGTTGTGGTCTACGGAAGAAGAATGACATGCTCCATCCCGGTTAGTAACCGTCAAGTGTGAGAGGGCTTTCCAAAACATGGGACTACGCATGCAGCTAAACAACAACGATCGCCGCATGTTGAAGGCTATGTTGAGCGACCCCGGGAGGCCTTGGAACCTAGAGCAGCTGCTTTCGGAGACTGGATGGCAGGACCAAGTCCACATCGCTGGGTCGGGCATGTCTCTCGAGTCAGAAGGATTGGTGGAGTTAGAAGAGACTCGAACCAGAACCGTGATCCTCGGCCCAGAAGGAACCAGGGCCGTCAAGGATGGACTTTTGGAATCTAGGATTTGGGGCTGGGTCTTGGGTCAGGAGGACTCAGGACGGACGATCAAGGACCTTAATTCAGCGGGCTTCAAGAAGAGTGAGACAGGGCCCGGCATCGGTCTTCTGAAGGGCCTTGGAGTCGAAATCGACTCAGGCAAGCTAGTTTGCAGCGACGAGGCGAGTATATCTGACGAGATTTCTAGAAGGTCGGACTTCCTGTCATCCCTGTCAAGCCAACCAGCAGACGTATCCTCGTTGGATGAAACCATGGTCAAGCATTTCTCATCCAGAGGGGGATTGTTGGAGTTCGAGGATTCGGTTACAAGGACATGGAGGCTGACCAAGGAGGCATCCTCAATCGATGAATCCAGCCTTTCGGAGATTCAGATGATTGGCGAGATAACCCCTGAGATGCTTCAGACCGAGTCATGGAAGGATGGTCGGTTCAAGCCCTTCGATGTGAAGGCCCCGGCCCCCACTCCATTCGGAGGGAGGAGGCACCCCATGCAGGCTCTGATCGAGCGGATCCGCTCGGTATTCCTGGAGATGGGCTTCTCCGAGATAGAGGGGGACTTCGTTCAGTCCGCAGGGTGGAACATGGATGCGCTGTACATACCGCAATCCCATCCTGCTAGGACCATGCAAGATACCTTCTACCTGGATGAGCCAAGCAAGCTGGACATCGATAAGCACTACCTGGATCTCTGGTCCAAGGTCCATGAGAGTGGGCATGACACCGGTAGCCGAGGCTGGGGGGGTTCCTTCGACAAGAAGGAGTCTACGAAGGCCCTGCTTCGTACTCACACCACCGTCAATACCGTGAAGCACATCGCTGAGAATAGCGATACCCCTAGCAGGGTCTTCGGGATAGGCAGGGTCTTCCGCCAGGAAACCATAGACAGGACCCATATGCCCGAGTTCCATCAGATAGAGGGGATTATTCACGAGCCAGATGCCAGCCTCCCGATGCTGATATCCACCCTCAAGACGTTCTACTCCAAGATGGGGTATCCGGATGTCAGGGTCCGACCAGCATACTTCCCATACACGGAGCCAAGCGCGGAGGTCGATATAATGTGGAAGGGAGAGTGGCTAGAGTTGGGCGGCTCCGGCATTTTCAGGCCAGAGGTCACCGAGCCACTCGGTACGGATTGGCCGGTATGCGCTTGGGGTATGGGGCTTGAGAGGCTGGCGATGCTGATCCTGGGGCTGGATGACATCAGGCAACTCTACCAGCCGGATCTCGAGAGGCTGAGGAAGATGCCCTTGCTGTGATGGCTTGCAATGCACGCTGACTCATTCGTCCACTAGCGCCTTGACGTCCTGCAGGAAGTCGTCGACGTCCCACATTATCCCCGAGTATGAAACCCTCTTCCTCTGGTCCTTGTCGATGATGAATGTGACAGTGGAGTGCCCTACCTCGTACTCCCCCAGAGTCTCATCATGGGGGTCCAATCCTCCTTCGCCAGATGCTGAACCCTCCGAAACGCACGACAACCAGTCGTCACCGGGCCTCTCCCACCCATCGTCGCACATACAGTGCGCATTCTGCCCACTCCCCATGACCCAACCATGGCCATTGCAGTCCACTCCTGGTGGAAGGTTACTGATGTTCGCATTGCTTGCAACCCATGCAAGTGGGTAATTCACATCCTCGATTTCCTCCAGATCCTTGGATGATTGGTACCAAGTCTCGTTCTCACTTCCCCACGTGTAGAGGGTCCAGGCCCACGTCTCGTTCTCGCTCCAGTTGCCTATGGTACCGTTTTCGATGTCGTAGGTGACTCCTGCGTCTTCCCTGAGCACTAGCTCCGCATACTCGTCCCCGCTCCCCTCGAAGCAATTGCCGTACGGGCACTCGTTGTCAGTCACCAGTGTGGAGTTGTCAGGGTACAGGACTGCGAAGCGCATAGACCCATTTTCCGGGCGAAGCGAGTTCTCTATGTGCTCCGAGTCAACGACTACCTTCCACTCGTCCCAGACTTGTTCCATTACTGACGATGTGTCGCTGGTCAGGTGGTCCCATGCATAGCCACGAGCCTCGGTCCATTCACTCAGATGGGAGACGGTGTCACGAGCAGGATCGATGGTGATCGATATTATATCCACCTCCTCGGAGTACTCTCCTAGGTTCTTTCCGACATAGTCAAGGTTGGAGGAGATGATGAGGCAGATATCGGGGCACGAGGTGTAGATGAAAGCGACCACTACGACCCTCCCTTCGAAGTCGGCCATTGAGACCGAGTCTCCATGCTGGTTGGTCAGGTTGAACTCGGGAGCATCGGGCGGGTCCCTGTATTCTGTCCCTTTGATGTCTATTCCCCCTGAATCCAAGCATCCCGCCGACACGAAAAGAGCAGCGATAACCAGAGACAGGGCTCCTCTCACGAGCAGACGTGCTGAATGGGGCATTTCACTCTTCTTCAATCAAGTGCAGTATGTCCTCTATAACTAGCTCGGGATTCCAGTCCGTGTCCGCCCACCAGACCCTCTGCCTCATCTCCTTGTCCACGATGATAGTCCCTGTTGTGTGGTCAACCCAGTAGTCGAGGGGGTGATGATTGGTAACGACGTCCCCATCGGGTTGCTGGGTATCCACTCCGCAGCCGTAGTTATCCACCTCTTCCCCCTCTGGGGTTTCGGGGCAATTGTCGAAGCCATCCGCGACTCCGTCGTTGTCAGTATCCGTGTCGTAGGTGGCCAGACCGACATCGAAGTTCTCCCACACCGGCTCCAGCTCGTCAACGCTGCCGGTGAGGTGGGGCCATGACAGCTGCCTTACCGAGGAGTAGTTGTCCAGGACACTAGAGTTGTCGGTCCATGGGTCTACCGTGATGGTAAGGATCTCGACCTCGGAACCGTAAAGCTCGCCCAGCTCCTGAGATATGAACGCGAGATTGGCACTGACGACGGGACAGATGTCAGGGCATCTCGTGAACAGGAAGGTGACGACCACTACCTTTCCGTCGAAATCGGACATGGAGAAGTACTCGCCATTCTCATCGATCAGCACAAACTGGTCTACTGCCCTAGGGGGATCGATGTCATCCCCGTAGAAGACATCTGCCGCACCACTGGAGAGGCATCCGGAGAGAGAGAACATCGCTATGACGATGAGGACCCCGAATCTCCCTCCCATTCAATCCCTCCTCGCTAGCCAAACCGCCCCCGAGGACAGGAAAATAACTATCGCAATGTTTCCCAGGCCCTCGCTCGAAACTCGCCTCTCCCCATCCTCATCATCCGAAGACTCGTTTTCTGTGTTGAAGCTGTAACCCTCCGGCGGACCGGCCTCCTCGTGTACGTCATTCGCAACTGTGAGGTTGAGGGTTTTCCAAAGGGTGCCGTTGGAGAATACATCGAGGTAGTAAAATCCTGCTGACCAGATGTTGGCATCGATGATGAAAGAGCACTCGTCCTTGATCGAGGAGGAGTTGTATGGTTCTGTCTCGCACCTCTGGTCGTACACCCCATCCGAGTCCAGATCAACTCTTATCGTCCTGTTCTGGTCAGCCACGTTGTAGAAGGTCAGGGAGTCGTTCTGCAGAACCTCCGCCTCGCCGGGCTGCATGCTGGACCCTCGCAGAATTATCGCGAAGTCGTTAGCGCCATGTCCCGCAGTCATCGGCGCTAACATTGAAAGAAGCAGTATCGGAAGCACCAGTCTAGACATCATATCCATCATCAGTCATCGCTGGCCTCTATTGACCAAAGAGGGGGGTAATCGTATCTGGGATCGTAGTCCTCGTCGAACTGGACGGAGTAGACTCCGCTAACCATCTCCGATATCCACACGAAGCCTCTTGGATCGTATTGGAGCCCCCAGTCGAACGGTATCATGCAGGATGCCCAGCAGTCGGCCATATCATAGCCTAACGTTCCAACTGGGTCTTCGATCCAGTAGGGGCCAGAAGGGAGGTAGTAACCGATAGTGTGCGTCGGGGCCAGCTCATCTATCGCCTGGAAGCCTCTGTCTGGCTCTGGGACCCCATTCTCCCATACAATCTCCTCCCAGATCTGTCCGTGATCGGTGACCCAGTTTCCTGCGTGGTAGTGTGTCCAGTAGACGTGGCCGTTCGTCCCCGTGTCCCCGTTGTGCGGGCTGTAGATGTATCCGCTCGGGATGTAGTGCTGCGGGTGCTTGCTGCCATTCGCCAATGTCCCCTCCCCGGGGAGCCTCCACTTCGAGACGAGGAATGGCTTGGTCGGATCCGTGGTGTCGATCGTCCATAGGAAACCTGTGTGGCCTGGATTGCTACCGTATTCGGGAGCAATAATCGTGTAGTGCCTCCAATTCGCCCCATAGGTGGCATCATCAGGGCCTGATCCGCACTCGGAAGGCCACTCGACAGGGGGGACGTACTCGCTAATGCCGTTGCAGATCAGATGATCGTAAGGTACAGCGTAGTGTATGTTGTCATTCCCCTGTTCGGCATCCAACCACTCCTCAGGTGTCATGTTCGCATGGCCTCCACCGTCCGGGCCATACCAGCCTTCGTCGGCGGTCGGACAGCCCAGCCATCTTCCCACCTCAGGGGGCCACGAGACCCCGAATGGGTCTGCGACCACAGGGGGGTCGCTGACGTCGACTATTCTCAATCCAGCGCCCCAGTACGACGCAACTAGTAGCCTCTGTTTCGTTATAGGATGAACGAAGTAGACGTGATCGTGGTTGAATATCGAGCCACCGCAAGTCGTATCCGGCTCGGGTGTGTAACCGCCCCATCTGATTATCTCCCTGCTGGAGTTCTGCTGCTCATTATTTTGGTTGGGCAGCCAGGACTCAAATCCACGTGGTACGTAGAATACCTGCGTCCCCTTGTAGAAGGTCCCGGAACCACCCTCGATCATCTCGGGGTAAGGGTCCGCCCCGAATAGGAATAGACTGCATTCCTCCCTGAAGTCCAGCGAACCATCCCAGTCGCAGTACACCGCAAGGTCCTGGTTGTGGAATCCCGCTGGGGGGTTGTTCCACTCCGCGACCTTGACCGGGCTGGTCTTGTCTCCGACGTAGATGACATCAAGCCTGTTGGTCCCGCTATTGGCATCGTCATCGTTCGGGATTGGATCAAGCTCACTGTTCGTCAGCTCGTGGTTAACCAGCACCCAGTTGTTGTCTGCAGTCACTTTGATGTCGATCATCCTAGCGATCTCGGCGTAGTATGTAGAGAGGAGTCTGATGTTGTTGGGTTCGCTGATATCGAGGATTTCGAACTGGTTGTAGCTTGAGACGTAGGCATAGCAACCCCCCGAGCCATCACCATATATCTCGCAGTCATCATCGAAGTTTCCCTCTATCGCGATCTCGGAGTTGTCCCCCGGGGTCGGTCCGACATTCTTCCAATCGTCATAGCACGGCCTGCCGGCGGTGTTGTCCAACTCGGGCGGGGGGTAGACCTCCCCATCGCAGTTGAGGTTGTGATAGTCGATTAGCTTGGCATTCGAGGTCGAAAGCCTATGGGCTAGAAGATCGTTGTGAGAATGGTTCGAGTCCTCTATCTCCGTCACTGGATCAATCCACCCGCCATCATTCTGACTATCTCCTCCATCTCCAGAAGACATGCAACCGGAGATCGGTGCAATCGCCATTATCGAGACTATGAGCCATGCCCAGGTACGCGCCATGTAATCCCCCCGCGATATCTCAGATATCAAATTGCACCTATCCAGTTTTGCAAAGTGTCATGCCTCGAGGGGCTTGCCGTAAGGAGAGTCAATGTCGAGCTGGACTATGTACAGGCCCGTAGTGATGCATGAGAGGTAAGTATACCCCTTGTGGTACTCAGCAGTCCAGAGGAATGGGACGAATCCGAAGTCGTAGTATGAGCTGTCTAGAGGGGCTCCGTCTGCAGCATGTGGGAGATGGTAACCCACTGTGGAGTCTATGTGGGCCAATGACTTGTTCCCCTGCTCTAAGCCTGCAACCATCAGAGATTCAATATCGATGATCCAAAGACCTGAGTGGTAATTGCCCATGTATATCCGGCCATCCCATGCCCCTCCGTGACTGTTGTCAGGGAAACCAGGAAGTCCGGTCTGGAATATCTCGTGATCCGCATTGTGCGGGCTGAATAGCAACCACTCATCACCCCCCGGGATGTAGTGATGCTCCGCAAACGGGGTCTCCCACCCGTGAATAAGGCTTGGTAGGAATCTGACATTCCCATTCACCATCTCGTAAGGAGTGGTATCTAGCAGGTACGCCATTCCAGTTCCTACTGTGGTCTCGAGAACCTCGGTAGCAACGAAGGTCATGTGGATCTTGCCCTCCGGATAGCCCAGGTGGGTGGCATCGACCATCTGGTCAATGGGCTCGGCATAGTGTATGTATGACGCCCTTCCACCGTTCTCGTTACCAGTTGTCCCGCTATCTGGTTGTCCGTCATTGTCGAAGTCCTCGAATTCCATCCAAAGGCCCACTTCCGGAGCTCTCCAATTGCATCCTAGCTGTGTCCCGAAGGAGCCCCTGCAGGCTGCAGCCACTGCTAGGTACTCAACTAAGTCGTTCCCCGGGTGTGGGACATCGGAGACATCGAATATCCGCAATCCCGCCTCCCAGTATGCCCCATATACGTATGTCCTGCCATTCCTGGGATCGTTTGGATCATCTCCAGGCCACGTTTGGACGGTCATGTCGTGGATGTATATCCAACCCCCTCTTGTGGTCTCCCAGCTTACCTCGGCCTCGCCGACTTTTACGATGCGAGGTAGATCCCCGTATCCGGCAAAGTTCAGATGCGCTATTGTAATCCCGCCACAGGCA
>PBGH01000010.1 GCA_002720055.1 Methanobacteriota archaeon
GCGGCTGGTGGCGGAGGGGGTGGAGCCTGGGGGGCGGCTGGTGGCGGAGGGGGTGGAGGCTGGGGGGCGGCTGGTGGCGGGGGGGGTGGTCGTTTGGCTCCATCCTCAGACATGGGTATCAGGCATAGGAGAGGCTTGCTCCCTTTGAAAGAATCGGGAGAAGGGTTCGTTTCATGCTGGGTAAGTTAACAAAGAATATACTTGAATCGGAGATATCGCTTCCCTAGCTCCAAGTCCGTCCAATTCGATTAAAAACATTGCACCGAGAATTGATGCGCCACGGGCTTCGCATAGCTTAGCACAAGCAGAGATTGTCCCTCCCGTGGCTAGAAGGTCATCGATAATTATAGCCTGCTGACCGGGTTGTATTGCATCTTCATGGATTTCAAGAATGTTGGATCCATACTCAAGAGAGTACTCTTGGCTCAGTGTGATGTGAGGAAGCTTGCCGGACTTTCTGACTGGAACGAATCCGCATCCAATCCTATCTGCCAATAAGGGCCCGAAGATGAATCCCCTAGCTTCCGGTCCAACGATTAGATCCGGGGTCCAGCCGAGCTTTTGTAGGTCCTCGGTGAACCGGTCTGTAATGGAAGAAAGCAGACCTGGTTCGCCGAGGACCGGTGTGATGTCTCTAAACATCACCCCGTCAATGGGGAAGTTCGGCACAGTTCTAACTGTATTCTTGAGCGTGTGGATCAAGTCATCGGACATGCTGTTAGCTCCTTGGGAGTTCGAAACACCCCGTTCTTCTGGGCTATGTTTCGCTTATACTCAATCAGTCGATAGTGACGTTTCCGTAGAACAGAATCATCGCTATTGCGAGACCCCACATCACCATGCTGATTTCCTTATGCTTTCCAGCAAGGGCGTTAATCAGAACATACGTAATGATACCCCAGGCTATTCCAGCAGCAATCGAATAAGTGAATGGCATCATTACCATAGTAACGAATGCTGGAATTGAGTTTGTCGTATCTGACCAGTCAATATCTGCGGCCTGCCTCATCATCATAGCCCCGATTATCACAAGCGCGGGTGCGGCCGCAAATGTGGGTATCTGCTTGAAGACGCCTGCTAGGAGGAGTCCCGAGAGCATCAGAACTCCAACTGTGACTGCAACTAATCCTGTTTTTCCTCCTTCCTCTACTCCGGCTGCAGATTCAATGTAAGTGGTAGTAGTACTGGTTCCAAATGCTGCACCGATTATTGTAGCTCCTGCGTCGGACATGAATGCCTCGTCGGAGTTCTGTAGTTCGTCGGTTTCCTCGTCGACATATCCAGCTTGGCGCCCTACTGAATAAAGCGTGCCCGCCGTGTCGAATATATCTACGAAAAGGAATGCGACCATGACCATGAAGAAGTCGGCATATGACACTCCGTCTCCAAGATCGCCCAGACCGCTGTCGCCAAACGCAGCAAGGAAGGATTCCTCTGGGAAGTTGGCCACATCAAACAAAGCTGCGGAGTCAAACGTAACGGAATCTACGCTGTTATAGGGGTCCGACGCTCCTAGAATCCATCCTCCCAATACGGTGGTTCCGAGAATTCCATAGACAATTGCTCCTTTGATCCCTCTCGCCATCATCGCAGTGATTGCGATAAGGCAAATCATGGCCCAGACCTCCCCATTGAGATGGTCTGCCCCATCTAACTGATGAGTTAGCTGAACTAAGGTAGCGTCGTCATTAACGATCCAACCCATCTCTCTCAAGCCAATTATGGCTAGGAACATCCCGATTCCAGCTCCTGTAGCTATCTTAAGGTCGGTTGGAATCGAGTTTATCATCGCAGTCCTAGCACCGACTTGGGGTAGAGACAGGATGAGGAACAAAATTCCCTCAATGAAGACGGCGAATAGCGCCATCTCCCATCCGATGCCATTGTCTCCTAGAACAATAGTGAACGCGAAGTAAGCGTTCAGGCCCATGCCCGGGGCCAAGGCGAACGGCAGGTTCGCCCACAATCCCATGATGACGCAACCCACGAACGCAGCAACTGCGGTCGCGAACAACGCATCATCGAAGGGTATTCCTGTTCCCTCAGGCATGAAGCCCAAGGAAAGCATATCGGGGTTGACGAATAGAATGTACGCCATCGTGAGGAAGGTGGTAACACCCGCCCTCAGCTCTCCCTCTAGGGAACTACCCTTCTCTGTATATCCAAAGTAGTCATCCAATTGTTTTACTTCCATTTTTTCACCTTATTTTCTTTTCCAGCGGTGAGTTATCACTCACCTAGTTGCTCCAGTGACAGCACGGCTTATGTACAATCTCTACGTAAATGGAAATTTTCCATGTCGGATGATGAATTATCCGAGTTCCAAAGTTTTGGTGTTTGACGGGATGTGTACCCTTGTTTCCTCTGCAATTTCAGAGGCAATCTCCTGTGCTGGCCCATCTTCAGCATGGAAGATTACAGTCTCATCAGGAGAGCATTTCCTAACAAATTCACAGATCGAGTCATGATCAGCGTGATTAGAGAGGTCGAACTTATCTATTTCGAGAGGGATTCTTGTCTGGCGACCGTAGACATTCAGGGTCCCTGTTTCCAACAGCTTCCGACCTCCTGAGCCTTCTGCCTGGTAGCCTGTCAGCAGTATTGCGTTCGAACTATCGTGTCTTAGCCTATTTAGATACCAAATTGCTGGGCCCCCATCTAGCATACCACTAGTGGAAACGATTACGTCCGCTCCCATGGCCCTTTTTCGGTCAGCCTTCCCACTCACCCTCTTAGCCCACTTGTAAGCTGCTTCCATCTCATTTGGACTTCTGATAAAATCTCGACAGGTTAGCCATTCCCTTGTTACTCTGGTGCCCATTCCATCGTAATGAACATTCAATTCTGGAGCCTCTCTGTGAAGGATTCTGAGGATATCCTGACCTCTGCCGGAGGCGAAGGCCGGGATCAATGCGGTCCCACCTCTGGAGACCACTTCCATGACTCTAGACACTAGTCTGCTTTCCTCTTCAGATCTATCTGGATGCTGCCGGCCCCCATATGTTCCCTCTATGCAAAGAATGTCACATTTCCTTGGTGTTGCCTTGATCGCATTGGGACTATCTCTGGTGTCTAGATCCCCTGTCCACAAGATACTCAGCTCAGGGGTCTTAATCTCGATCATTGCTGCTCCTGGAATGTGTCCTGCACGTAGAAGCCGACATTGCCATTGACCTACCTCGAACCAGGTGTCGAACTGATGTTCCACCCATGACGCCAGGGCCTCTTCGAGGTCTCTTTTATCCCAACCCAGAGGGTATCCTTCAATGTCTGATACCTTGTATGTATCTGACCACATTATTTCGGAGACAGCAGCTGTTAGTCTTGTCCCGTGTAGCCTTGCTCCGTGGGTTGTTAGCCATGGAGCCATTCCAATATGATCGATATGAGCATGAGTAAATATTGCGTCTTGGACAAAAGGGGCCTCGGAAGGATATCGGGGCGGCTTGGTGGGTGCTAGGCCATAGTCAATGAGTAATCTCGTCCCTGTTCTATCCTCTAATATGCACCCGACGTTGCCAACCTCACCAGCACCACCAAGGAAGTGTATTCTTATTCCCTTTTTTGGAGGATTTTCGGGATAGAGGGTAGTACTTCCCGCACTGTAGAGAACCATGAATATTCCTAATCACAACTAGGATATGAATGAGACCCCCACCCTACCACTTCCACTGGAGAATTATAATATGCTGTTATCCATATTCTAAACCATTATTCCGAGCTAAAGATGAACGAAAGTTTATCGTCCTGAGATGAAAGAACTTCAGATGGCTATATCACGTTTTGAAATAATCAGAATAATTTCCGGTTTATTCCAATATATCTCAGTTCCATTCGAAATAAAGGGGTAGGGGAGATAACATTGAGAGGGGATGCCACTTGGCGGGAACGTGCCCAGAAGACCCGGATATCTTTTCGAGGTTGATGACGATCGGTGCTTTGGATGTGCGGCCTGCGTAGCCCTTTGTCCAGTAGACGCATTGTCACTAGAAGGAATTCTAGCTGTAGTAGAAGAACCAAAGTGTACCCACTGTGAGCACTGCATACCTGCATGCCCTGTTCACGCTCTTTCCATCGTTAATGTTGATTTGGAACTTCAAGGTCTCGTTGCCTCAGCTATCGGGGCTAACGTATGAAAAAAGTCATTGTTTTGGGCAATACACTTGATGCGCTCTCCGCAGCTCATTACATTCTAGATACTTGTCGAAATACAGAAATTCAGCTAATTGCAGAAACAGCAGAGATAGGGCTATCTGCAGAAGCACCGGGGATCTTCAAGAAATGGCCTCCCTGCCCGAACCATTGGATCTCAGATATGAAATCTCAGACCCCTAACAAAGAATCAACTGCAGTTAGAAGATCGTGGTTCGAAAAAGCTCTAGCAATTCAACTGTCCAACAGGGGGTGCAACATACAACTGAAAACCAGAGTCTCGACAATTACGCCAGATCAGATTCATGTCGTAGGTGCAGGAGCTATTGGAACTAGCACTATCCACTACGATGTAATCTTAGACTTCAGACAGCATATTATCGGTCCAGAGTGGTTCGGGGGCATCATTTCGTCTAGATTGGAAGCACCCGAAGAAATTTCAGGAATTAGGTCCGATGGAACCACTGAGGTATGGATCAACCAGGAGAGTGAACACGTGAACAATTGGATTCAGACAACTACTTGGAACGGCGAAGACCCTAGGAATGCACTGATTCAAGACATCGAGGAGGGCATTTTCAAAGCAAGGTCAAAAGTTGATACAATTATACAGCCCTCTGATAGTAGGTAGAACATGGGTGGACTACGCGAATACCTCTGCGACACTAGCATGGGGTGCAGGCACAGCATACTCATAGATCCAGCAGATCAGACTCCTGAGGTGGCAGCCAATAGGGCGATGGCTGCCGTACATGCAGGATCTAGGATGGTACTAGTGGGGGGTTCATCAAATACCGACATGGAAAATGTTCACAGGACAGTTGTTGCAATTAAAGAGGCACTAGAATTAGTCACATGGGCCTCAAGCCAAGATTCAGATGCCCAAGGAGACCTTCAAGTCCCAGTATTACTTTTTCCACAGGGCGCAGCAGCTCTCTCTCCAGCAGCCGACGGAATTACATTCATGATGCTAATGAACTCTAGGGAAACCAGATTTCTCATAGGAGAGCAAATCAGAGGAGCACCATTTGTGAAGGAAGCAGGAATTGAGCCAGTCCCTATGGGTTACGTGATTTGTGAACCGGGGGGGAGGGCAGGACAGGTAGGAAAGGCAGATCTCATCGGCCCAAATGAAACAGACAGAGTATCAGCCTATGCAATGGCAGCGCAGTTTCTAGGCTTCAGCATGTTGTATCTAGAAGCTGGCAGCGGTGCGGAAACCCCAGTAAATCAAGAACTAATTACTGCTGCCAGGAATGCATGCGACCTTCCTCTAATTATTGGTGGTGGAATAAGGGATATAGAGGCCGCAAGTAAGGCGGTCGATGCGGGCGCAGACTGGATCGTAACGGGTAACCTAACCGAAGAGTTCGATGATGCAAGCAAGCTACAGGAGATACTAACTATGTTGGTTAACAGCATCAGTAGATAGACAGAAAGCAGTCATCCTCATACGCCTCAACGATACACATCATCCATGGCGGAGGCATCTTGTCCATGCTGTAATTCTGAGATGGACCTCCACGGAGACGTAGTTTCCGGTCATATGCACTACTGCACCTTTTGCTATGGGATTATGGCCAGTGACAGATGGCTATCAACAAATATGAGACAGCCAGTACTCAGAAATGTCAGGAATGGCGTTTTCGAGGCAGGAATCAGTGCAGGATACAGATGCCCCACATGTGATGGTGAAATGGTCAAAGGACCCGTCCCTACCACAGAAGGAACAACAATCGAAGTCGATGGGTGCCTAAAATGCGGATCCCTATGGTTCGACAATAGGGAAATGGAACCTTTCATACCAGAAATAAGAGAGATTACGAAGAAAAACGATCCAAGCCGAGAATATCGGAGAGCGAACTCCCCATCTGCAGTGGCACGAGGCCTGATTTCCGAGGTTTTCGGTGCGATTACTTCGTTTGCGGGAAAGAAAAACGACGACTTAGAAGAGGAGTAACCTGTTATTTCGTTAATCGATCTATCTCGGATTCCATATCTAGGACTAGTAGCAGTAACTCCTCCTCATTTCTGAGAAGCCTAGAATTCTCCTGTTGAAGATCCTCCACACGACTAGAATCCTCTTCGACCGATTTCCTTCTTGACTTTTCATTAATTAGGGAAACCTCAAGCTTTCTAACCTTGGAATCAGCAACACGCAAACGCTCTTCCATTTGACTAATGCGAGAGGATTCTAAGACACCATCATCGGTGACTAACTCAGCCTCACGCACACGTCTTCTTAAATTCGCAATCTCTTCCTCTAGGCGGATCACATCGTCCCACCTTGAAACCACCTCTTCGACAAGCCTATTTCGAGGAATGCCACCTAATCTTTTCCTAAGATCGATGCCTCCGTCCTCCGGAGGGGTGTTCACAGTCATCCTAATCTATTCCAACCATGCATGCATCCACTTGAACCTTGAGGGAGATCCTGTGCCATTAAGCACATCTAGGACCCGCTTGGGTTAAACCGGGAACCCAACTCGGTAGCGATATGAAGGCGTTCAGAGCAAAGGGTTCTTTCAGAGCCGGCAAGAGGAACCAACCATTCAACATAGATTTGGTAGCGAAGAATAAGGATGACGCCATGGAGAGGGTTATGTCAAACCTCGGTAGCAGGCATAGAGTGTCTAGAAGATTCGTTACTCTCGACGAGATCAAACAAATCGACCCATCTGATTCAGTTGCTCCTGTCGTCGAAGCTTATTTTGGTGGAACCGACACCTTGGATAACGACTCACCAGCACCAGAGGAAGAGTAGGCTCTTTGTCTTCGAGACCCATCATTTCTGGGCAATTGTGAAAACTAACTCTAACCGGGCCTAGACCAATGAAGAAGTGGCTGATGAGGCAATATTGGCGAATTCAGCAGAGTCAGGCCATAATCAGCCTGGGCTTCTGGACAGCCACAATCACGCTCTTGGTCTGGCCATATGTCTCATGGAGATTCGTATCCAACGAGACATTCTTTCTAATCCCACTAACCTATCTTGGATTAATCGGAATAGCATTTGTAGTTCTGGTAATCGTTCTACTGGTAGGCTTTTCGTACGACGTTACATTTGGTCTATGGAGGGACCATATCACGATAAACCAAGAAAGAAACCCTTTCACCACATACAAACTAAACCCAACACAGGGGTTAATGATAGCCCAGACTAATGAAATTCTGCGAAGAGTGGCACCTGATGACGAAGATATTCAACGATATTGTAGATTTGTAGACCGAATGCTAGATTGGAATTCAAGAGAAGAGATCTGGGCGAGAGCAATGTCTTCGTGGAAAGAAATTATGGAGGACGAAGACCCATTCTTATTTTATCTTGAAGAGGATGCAAGACAAAAATTAGACAGAGCTGCTTCTAAACTAGAGGACTTCTAGTGGTAATGATGGATTATGAAGAGCTGGATATTGTAGACCTAGCAATTGAAGCTGGCAGTGCAATAATGGGCATCTACGATTCAGCACCAATTTCCCAGGTACATACCAAGGCAGACGACTCTCCGCTGACACTCGCTGATATAGCAGCGCACGAAATAATCGTTGAGGGCCTCACGAAACTCGATCCCAATATCCCCATTGTTTCGGAGGAAGGTCGCGTTGGAGATGCGATATCTAATGAATTTTCATGGTTGGTCGATCCACTCGATGGCACGAAGGAATTCATCAAGAGAAACGGTATGTTTACTGTAAATATCGCATTGATGAGAAGGAAAGCAAAGAGGTGGAACCCCGTTTTTGGAGTAGTTCACGCTCCAGCTACACAAACTACGTGGTATGGAGGAAAAGAAAGACCCGGAATTAAGATATCAAAAGGGCACTCAATAGAGATTTCAGTGAACAATCTCCCAGAAGACCCCGTCCGATTAGTAGCTAGCGGCAGTCACCGGTCCAAGACGGACGAAGCATTTGCAAGCTCTATTGGCGAACATGAGATAATCAGGATGGGCTCATCCCTCAAGGCATGCATCGTCGCAGAAGGGTCGGCAGAGCTTTACCCACGATTCGGACCTACCTCGTGCTGGGATATAGCCGCAGCCCATGCAGTAGTAGAGTCAGCAGGAGGTAAAGTACTCGGGCCTGACTGCGAAACTCTCGATTACGACTTGGTAGCAGATGTACTCAATCCATTTTTCCTAATCACATGTAGTACGAAGTGGAATGACTTCTGGTTGGAGAATCAGCATTAAATGGGACTCTCCAGTCGGCGGCGCATCAGGTGCGAGCATGGGGAATACGGTAGTTTGGATGATTGGACTTTCGGGCGCTGGGAAGACCACGATTGCAGAAGCAGCGGTAAAGAGGTACGGAGCAGAGCTTCTAGATGGAGACACAATTAGAGATTTTTTCTCAAACAACGACTTTTCAAGAGAGGGCAGGGAAAAACACTTGCTTGGTATCGCAAGAATGGCATCACTAATTTCCAAGCATACTCCTGTAATTTGCTCATTCATCACCCCCTATGAGGACGTCAGAGAAAAGATTCTGGAGATTCTTCCACACGGTTCAGTGATGGTCCACGTCTCAACATCTCTAGAAGTATGTGAGGAAAGAGATGTGAAAGGACTGTACGCAAAGGCGAGAACTGGCGAAATTTCTAATTTCACAGGGATCTCTGATCCGTTCGATGAGCCGAAGTGTGCCCATATGACGCTGAATTCTAGTGGTGAGCCCGGACATACTGTTGAGGATATGGTAGACCAACTCTCCCATCTTTTCGAGAAACCCAAGGCCGTACTGCTTCCTGGTAGATGGCAACCTCTCCATGTAGGCCATGAATGGCTTATTCAGCAAGAGCTGAACCAAGGCAAAAGGGTCGTTGTTGGAATCAGAGATACGCCAGTGACCGAATCTGACCCCTATCCTGCAGAGGTTAGGAAGCGAATGATCGAGTACCGATATCAGAACGAGGACGTTGAGGCATGGATAATGCCAGATATCGAAGCGGTCTCATATGGAAGAAAGGTTGGCTATGAATTAAGAGAGGCTCAGGATATTCCACCAGAGGTTTTCGAAGTTTCCGCCACAGGCGTTCGTGGGGGTAATAGGGCCAACGTATCTGAAAGAGTAATGGAATTCATGATTTCAGAAGGAATATGGGACGGGGCACAGGCTTCTAATTAGCGACGACTTCATTGCACTGTGACCATCCCGTAGACTATGCCTGAAGCAGATAAGGCCGATTTACAGCGCTTAGCACACCTAGTGGAAGTAAATAGAGAGAGACTTCAGGCACTTGAACAGCAGATTAGAAACCTAGAGAGCATCAGACATGAACAGGAGCAAGCTATCGAGGCGCTAGGCTCCATCTCAGAGCAAGGTGCCAAGGGGGCGATGATTCCACTAGGCGCTGGAGTCCAATTAATAGCTGATATCCAACCAGAGGGCGGAGCAGTCGTCGATATTGGTAGTAGAATTCAAGCAGAGAAGACAAGAGACGAGGCTACAGAAATTTTGAGGAACAGAAACAAAGAACTCAAAGGAATTTTGGATACAATCAGGAATGAGTATGAACAACTTGAGGAATATATTGTGTCTCTCGCTAAAACATTTAATCAAGCGGTAGAGAGTCTACAGGGCTCAGATGAATCTAGAGAAACCCTAGAACAAACCCAAAGCCTACCACAGAAAAAAAGAACCCGTAAAAAGAGAGGGACTGAACTTACTTTGGATGACTGAGGGCTAAAAATGGGACTATTCGATCGCTTTAGAAAGAGGATTGAAGAGGCCGAAGAAGAAAAAGCAATAACGGCAGAAGAGGGATCAATTGAGGCAAAAAAAGCCACTAATTCTAGAAGCAGGAATCTAAAAAAGAAAACATCAGAGTATCAGGAGACTGCTTCGGCTAATGAGACTGAGTGGGACGCCTTCGACGAAGAAGTAAACGACCCATTCGCAAAACCATCTAGTCCGAAGGAAAGGAAGAAGGCACAGAGAGAAAAGAGTATAAAATCTCAGAGAATAAAGCCACTTTCTATCGTTAGAAATTCTATGCACTCTACAACAGGACGAAAACTGGTCAAATCCGGTAAAAGAGAGTTTGAGATAGATCTAGGTGAAGATATCAGATTAAGGGGCGGGAGGGTAATCAAAGATGGTCCAGTACTGCAACAACTATTGGTGGAATTGGAAGAAGAGCTACTTTCGACGGATATGAGCCATACCGCGGTGACAGAACTTTTGGAGGCACTAACAAACCACCTAGTCGGGTCAAGAGTAAACAGGAAGGCAAATCTAGCCCAGGTCGTAGAGAATGCGCTAAGGGGGGCACTCCTCTCTCTGCTTGGGGATAGTTATTGGGACTTCGATAGAACAATCCATTATCTCGTACAAGAAGAAACTCCCGTAGTCATAATGATGGTAGGAGTTAATGGTACGGGGAAGACCACGACCTCTGCCAAGATTGCAAAGAGGATGAAGGAGCAAGGATACGAAGTGGTTCTGGCTGCTGCAGACACGTTCCGTGCGGGGGCAATCGATCAGTTAGCAGCTCATGCTGAGCGACTGGAAGTAAGATGCATAAAGAGCCAGAGGGGAGGCGATTCCGCCGCCGTCGCAAGAGATGCAATCGAGAGCGCGAGGGCCAAGGGAGAGGACATAGTAATCGTAGATACCTCCGGAAGGATGCAAAACAAATCTAATTTGATGGAGGAACTTCGAAAGGTACACAGGGTAACCAATCCACACTTGGTGATCTTTGTTGCAGATGCTTTAGCAGGGAATGATGCAGTTACCCAAGCTGTGGAATTCCACAAGAAGCTTTCATTTGATGGAGCTGCCCTTTGCAAATTAGATACGGATGCCAAGGGCGGAGCCGCCCTCTCCATATCTCATGCCACTGGAAGGCCAATAGTCCTGGCAGGAACAGGACAGGGATATGGGGACCTATCTCCGTTCGATCCCAGTTGGCTTGTAGACGATCTCCTCTCTTGATTTTCGACCATCCACTTCTTGAGTCAGGTCCCCTGTCGGCTGTTAGATGACGATTGAAGGGAAACCCTCTGTGCTCATAGTTCATGAGAATGCAATCACCGCTGGAAGGGTCCGATCAATAATGCATCAGAGAGGATGGGTTTCAGAAATTTGTGACGATGGTGATCGAGCAGTCGACCAATATATCCGACTCAAACCTAAGATGACCTTCTTGGGACTGAATCTTCCAACTATGGACGGGCATGTTGTAGCATTAGAAATCCGAGAGAGAGACCCAGAAGCTAGGATTATTTTCGTTGTTAGCAAATCAAGACTGGAAAAAGCGAACGATGCTGCGTACTCTTCCGGGGCCGTCGCAGTACTAACAACACCGATCACCAGATCCGACATAGAACAAAAATGGATAATTATCAACGGACCAGTCCCTGAGGCTCCAGGATTGGCAGATCTAGACGAACTATATCCTGAGTTAGACGACACGACCTCACAGCCTCTAAACATAGAGGCAACTCTTCCAGAACCTCATACCAGCCTATTACCAGAAGGAACTCCACTTCCAATAAATGAGAAAATAGAGACCCCGAGGAAGAAAGGAAAGGCACTCAAAATTCTGACGTTAATTACTGTATTTTCAGTAACCGCGATCTTGGCAGCATTCTACTTAGGTTTACTTGATGTCTTAGGTTTATGACCTTCTTCAATCAACTCAGCAACGTTGCCTCTCGTAACCACACTACCCTTGGGGGCATCCGTAATTTCTTCAACTGAGACCCCGTCATCGCTTAGAAGAGTCTCATCCAGTTCCGTTAGTCTTAGACCAACCCTCCATCTCTTCAATAGCTCGAAAAGGACGAAAGCGCAAATCGCTAAAATCACTACAGCCGAGCAAATCCAGGCAACGAAGTCCTGGGTCACCATGAATTACCTCTCCAGCAAGGCACCCCATGAAGCCGAGGCATACTCTTTTGCTGAGGCCGCAGGGTCTTGGGTTCCGTAAATTCCAGACCCCACAATCACTGCGTCTGAGCCAGCCATCACTGCGTCTGCAGGATTACCATATCTCTGGCCGAAACTTCCCTCTGCAGCGTTCAGGCTTACTCCGGGCGTCCAAATCATCTTACCTTCTCCAACCTTGCTTCTAAGAGATTTCAAATCTGACCGTGAGCTTCCATTTCCAATATATCCCAGTACATGTGGAGACGCCGAGCCCATTCTAATTGTCTCATCAGTATACGTATCATCAAGAAGATTATTCGAACTCGACATTTGTGCAAGCAGAAGGACCCCTCCAATCCTCTCTACAGCCTCCCAACCTGCAGCAATACCATCTATAATATCAGGCCCACTAAGGCTGTGTGATGTTACTAAATCTGCCCACGATCTAATATCGTACAGACCACTCATCTGGGTCTTAGCTACCTTGCCAATATCTGCAAACTTCCTATCTTCAAAGATAAGCATACCTTTCGCCCGAGCAGATCCTACTACCATAGACCACTCTTCAAAATTGAACCCTTCAACCATATCCACATGGGTCTTTAGTGCACACACACTGTCTCCAACAGTTTCGATAAGCTTCAGAGTTTCATCTATACTAGGCACATCTGCTGCTAGTACTACCAACGACTCTTTCTCAGCAGCGACTCGCATGAATTCGTGTGAAAGTGGGTGAGCGCAGTTAGTCCACCTCTTGCCCCAAGCATCCTCGGCAATCATTGTGCCTCCTATGCTAGCCCATATGTCAACTCTTTCCCTACTGAGAAATATCAAGCCCCTCCAGCTTCCGCCAGTACCATGCATCCAGTGGCATTGGTGGGCTTGGGGGGGGCGATTGGCTCGATATTTCGGTGGGCGGTAGCCGAAGCTATGCCCACTGCTAGCAATCAAGTGCCATGGGCCACAATAGCTGTGAACCTTCTCGGTGCATTCCTCCTTGGAATACTCATGTCCGCCTCTCCTCAGACCGACACACTCCTCTTTCTAGGGACAGGCCTGTTGGGCGGCTTTACTACAATGTCTACATTTGGGATAGAAACAGTAAACCTTCTCAAAGACGGTAGTACAATGGTAGCAGCGGTGTACGTAGCACTAAATCTAATGGCACCGATTACTGCATGGCTCGGTTGGCAATTGAGTGAGGCCTTCTTATCATAGGGTGAAAATATGCCTTCTCAAATGCATTCCAGACTGTTTGAAGTTACAACCAAGGATCTCGAAGGACTTCCCGATGCACGTGGGGAGAGCGTGAGGTCGATGCTCAAAGTAGACCATGGAATCGAAGTAACCAAGGTAAGAGTGATTCTGGGTTATCAAGTAATATCAGACATATCAGATTCAGACGCCGACTCACTGATTTACGACTTATTCGCAGACCCTGTAATCGAAGTAGCATCTCTTAATTCTAGATTGTTAGATGAATTCGAAAATCCACCCGATGCAGCTATTCAAGTTGGTTTCAAACCAGGAGTTACAGACAACTCTGGTCAAGCGGGTCTGGATGGCCTGATGACTCTGTTCCCGGAACAATCTGCTGCTAGAGTGGCCACCTTCACTACATACGCTTTCTGGGGCATTGAACGCCGAACCTCATCATTCGAACTAGCATCTTTTCTACACAATCCTATGATAGAGAGGGCAGCAGTGGCAGATAGACAGGACTGTGCTGAGGGTATCTGGCCGCTTCTCGATTTTCCAATGGTTCCTAGTACATTATTTAGCGTCCCAGCAACTATCGATTTGGAGGTCAGTGATAAACGATTAATTGAAATCAGCGATAAGGGCCTACTCGCGCTAAATCTCGATGAGATGAAGGCCATTCGAGAACACTATAGAGACCCCGACATTAGATCCGTGAGGAAGGCGGCAGGACTTCCCTGGGACAGGCCGACAGACGCAGAGTTGGAATGCTTAGCACAGACATGGTCAGAGCACTGTTCGCACAAGATTTTCGCAGCGAGAATCAGGCACGTTGACACAGTTACAGGAGAAGATACGACAATCGACTCTCTGTTTAAGACCCACATAATGCAACCTACTCTCGAAATCCAAGAAGAAGTCAGTTGGTTACTCAGTATATTTCATGATAACTCAGGTGTCATTTCATGGAATGAGGACTGGAGCGTCTGCATCAAGGCAGAGACACACAATAGCCCAAGTGCACTAGATCCCTACGGAGGTGCAATTACTGGGATAGTTGGAGTGAACAGAGACATTCTCGGCACCGGACTAGGCGCCAGACCAATCGCCAACACAGATGTATTCTGCTTCGGGCCTCCAGACTATACAGGGGAAATACCTCCTGGCCTATTTCATCCTTCTAGAGTGTTTAGGGGCGTTCATTCAGGAGTCAGATCGGGCGGTAACGAGTCTGGAATTCCAACTGTGAACGGAGCAATAGTATTCGATGAGAGATTTTTAGGCAAACCATTGGTTTTCTGTGGTACTGTCGGGATAATGCCTCGATCGCTTCCAGATGGGCGGGAGAGTCACGTGAAAACACCCCAACCAGGCGATGTTGTTTACATGGTCGGAGGCAGGGTCGGTAGTGATGGGATTCACGGAGCTACCTTCTCTAGCCTAGAGTTGACTGAGGAGAGTCCTAGCTCCGCAGTACAAATAGGAGACCCCATCACACAGAAGAAGATGCTAGATATGATTTTGGAGGCAAGAGATGCAGGACTTATTCAGGTCATAACAGACAATGGAGCAGGAGGCCTCTCCAGCAGTGTTGGAGAGATGGCAGAACTCACCGGTGGTGCAGAACTGGACCTAGAAAAAGTCCCTCTTAAGCAGTTAGGACTCTCGTCTTGGGAGATACTGGTTTCTGAATCGCAAGAGAGAATGACAGTTGGCGTCAGACCAGAGGACTGTACAGATTTCGAGAATCTAGCTAGATTACACGAGGTTGAGGCTACTGCGGTGGGGCTATTCACCGACTCCGGAAACTTTGTTGTCAGCCATGGCGAAACCCCAGTTGCTAACCTTCCGATAAAATTCCTTTTCGAGGGATGTCCTCAACTCAAACTCGAGTCCGAGTGGAAGCCCCCATCACATTTGCCAGTAGAGACACCTGATTTAGATGAGAAAGAGATGGGCGCAGTACTCGGAAGACTGCTAGCCAGACCAAACGTCGCTAGCAAAGAATGGTGGGTCAGGTCTTACGATCATGAAGTGATAGCTCAGAGCGTAATCAAGCCGTTTGTGGGTATTAATCAAGATGCACCTGGTGATGCAGCGGTAATCGCCCCATTGCATGGAGGTACTCAGGGACTGGTCATCTCGAATGGGATAGCTCCAAGATATTCCGACATCGACTCTTACTCCATGGCCGCTGCCTCGGTAGATGAAGCACTACGGAATGCAGTTTGCGTTGGCGTAGATTTAGATCTAATTTCTGGATTAGACAACTTTTGCTGGCCTGATCCAATTGAGTCATCCAAGACACCCGATGGGAAATACAAGCTTGCTCAGCTTGTCAGAGCCAACCGTGCTCTTGATGACGTTTGTAGGGCATACCGTCTACCATGTATCAGCGGAAAGGACTCCATGAAGAATGACGCGATGCTAGGAGGTGAGAAAATCAGCGTCCCACCCACTCTTTTGTTCAGCCTGCTGGGTAACCATCAGGACGTACGTAAAGCGGTATCATCTGACTTCAAAAATCCCGGTGATGCCATATTCTTAGTAGGTCAGACTCACCAAGAAATAGGCGCCAGCGAACTCTCGTATATGCTTCGCGAACAAGGCGCTGGAGGAATTGGTGGAGCAGTTCCAGAGATTGACCCGGATAGGAACATGGTCGCGTATAGGGCCTTGACTGCGGCCATGAGGGAAGAGCTCGTAGCCAGCGCACACGACTGTAGCGACGGAGGATTGGCCGTGGCTCTGGCGGAATGCTGCTTCGGATCAGACTCAGGAGCTATTCTGGAAATTTCCCCCTTGTGGGCCGATTGTGATAATCTAGACATTTGGGGGGCAATGTTTGGTGAGAGTCTGGGTAGGATTCTTGTCAGCACGAGCCCTGAAAATAAGGAGGAATTCATGAAATCTATGATGGGCGTAACCTGCCACTTTCTAGGCGAAGTGTCGAACGACGATACAATCTCATTCTCCAGAGAAGGCGAGGAAGTCTTGACCGCATCCATGCAAGAATTGAGAGAATCATGGAAGAAGACTTTACACGGAGGCGATGAATTATGAAACCAAAGATTGCAGTACTTTCGGGGTTCGGTATCAACTGTGAGGCCGAGACTATGGCCGTCTTCGAAATGGCCGGAGGCTCCTCGGATAGAATACATGTCAACAGGTTGGTGGCGGATGAAGTTAAACTGACAGATTATCAGATTTTGGCGATCCCAGGGGGATTCTCTTTCGGAGACCACCTAGGAAGTGGAAGACTTCTAGGTAATAGACTCAGATTCGGACTAAGGGAGCAGGTCCGGGAATTCGTAGTTTCTGGAAAACCAGTCATAGGAATATGTAACGGTTTCCAGGTCCTTGTCAAGATGGGGCTACTTCCCGGTGACGAACAAGTTAGTCTAACTCAGACAGCATCACTAGCGCTCAATGATAGCGGACGTTACGAAAATAGATGGACTACATTGGAGTTTGACTCAGAAAGCCCGTGTATTTGGACTAAGGGACTCGGAAGAATAAGAGTACCGGTCAGACATGGCGAGGGCAAGTTCGTTTCAGACGATTCCGGCTTGATGGACAAGTGGTCTGACGCAGGTCAGCTGGTTGCACGGTATGTAGACCCCTCCTTGTCATACCCTAACGCTTCGGATGAAATACTTCCATACCCGATTTCTCCTAATCAGAGCTGGAGGAACGTTGCTGGAGTGTGCGATCCATCTGGACTCGTTTTCGGCTTAATGCCACACCCAGAGGCCAATCACTCAACGTGGCTAGGGGCTACATGGACCAGAGAGCACATCGAACATGGAGAGGGCGAAGGTATGAAGATTTTTCATAACGCAATCAGATACGTCCTCAATACCTAAACCAGTAATTCGCCCATTCTCTTGAAGGCTGCGATCATCAGTACCACCACCAGTAACCCCTTGACTCCGACCTGTGAAGATACTCGGGATCCAAACCTAGAGCCGACAACTCCTCCTATCATAACTACGGATGCGAAAGGAAGTAGAAGGGCCACTTCAAATCCAATCCTACCAGCAACGCTGGCTCCAATCAAACCAGCAAGAGAGTTTAACCAGACGAAAAGAGAGGTGGTTGCTGCAGCCTCCTTCGCTGAGGCCCACCTTCCTAGCATCAGTGCAGGAAGAAGAAAAATCCCGCCCCCTACGCCAATCACCCCACTCGCTAAGCCTATCCCCGCACCTACTAGCACGGCCGTACCATTTCTAGGACGGACAACCTCGCTTACTCCCACATCACTGGAAACCAGACGCGAGGCCGCTACAACCAATGTGATTGTTAGTAAAATATCGTATACGGCTCCATCTACTACCATGAACCCGCCTAGAGCAGCCATCGGTACGCTTGCTGCGATGAACGGAGCCGACAAACCCTTGATGTGATACCCAGACCTCCGATAATGCCAGAAGGCCGCTCCTGCGACTATAAGATTCAATGACCATGCATATTGCTTTAGCCAAATTGTATTTGACGATGCGAAGGAGGTCATAGACAGCACAGCAAGGTAGCCAGATCCTCCTCCCAGACCGACTGAAGAGTAGAGAAATGCCACTGCAAAGAGAGCCAATAGAACCAGCACCATCTCGGTGGAAACCATGAGGACCGCTTTGGGAAGGACACTTCAACTCCATCGGTCCCGTATAACCTGTGGAAACCGGGGTCTCCCTTGAACGGGCCTTGCTAATTGCGAGCCAACTAACTATGAAAACTTCGTCAGAATCAATTTCTCTACAGGAAGCTACAGGCCGAATTCTCTCAGAAAACATAGCCTCCAAAGTAGACGATCCAAGATTCGATAATTCGGCTATGGACGGTTGGGCAGTGAGAAAGGCGGACTGTAAGGATTCCAGTACCAAATTAAGGATCGTGGGGACCAGCCAGGCAGGGTCTGATGTGATTCCAACAGTTGGAATGGGAGAGGCATGTAGTATTATGACAGGGGCACCCATTCCAGAGGGCGCAGACTCAATTGTGATGATTGAGGATTCGTCTTATCAAGACGGTTTTGTCACAATAAACGGCCCAGCAAGACCGGGACTCATCCGTAGGAAGGGGGAGAATCTACGAATGGATGTGGTGGCCATGAGTTCTGGAACCCTACTTACTCCAGCAGGAATCTCTCTGGCTGCAACGATGGGCTATGGTCAGTTAAGTGTGAAAACTCGACCGAAAATTGCCGTAATTGGAGTTGGAGATGAGTTGACTTCTCCTGGTAAACCACTATCTAAAGGCTCGATTTACGAGTCGAATACGTTCGGACTGTCTTCTTTGGTGGAGAAGATGGGTGCGATACCGAAAAGATTCGACCTCATTCCAGACAGTATCGACAGTCTTCGTAATGCACTCGATGAGGCTTCGGAGTCTTGCGACGCCATAATCACCAGCGGAGGAGTTAGTATGGGAAAATGGGATTTTGTCAGAAGAATCATGGAAGAAGAGGGAGATATCAGATTTTGGAAGATTTTGATTAGACCTGGAGGTCCACCGTTATTCGGATCATGGAGGGGTAAGCCAATTTTCGGTTTACCCGGCAATCCTGTTAGTAGTCATGTAGTTTTCACGGTATTAGTAGCACCTTGGATTTCTGAGAGTATGGGGTCCGACCAATCGATAGGCCCAAGATTGGCCAATAGAGTTAGAGTGGTTATGGAAGAACCTCTCAAAGGAGCGCCAAAGAAGTTGTGCATGAGGCGAATCTTAATTAGACTAGAAGGAGATATTCTGGTAGCTTCTACCAAGACTCACCAGGGAAGCGGTAACATCAACAGTTTGGTCGCACACAACGGACTTTCTCTTCTTCCCCCAGACACTGATTGTGATGAGGGGGAAACAATAGATGCGCTATGGCTGCAATGAGTAATTGAAACCTATTCAGGCATGGTTTCAAAGGAGCGTGCTACCTACTCGCTACAGCCGAGGCTTCGCGATGTCGGATAGAGAGAAGAACGGAACCCTCGAGAAGGGCTGGATCGAGGTTAAGGGTGCAAGAACTCATAATCTGAAAGATATAGACGTCAGCATCCCCAGAGGCAAATTCGTAGTAATTTCAGGAGTTTCTGGATCTGGCAAGTCCAGTTTGGCTTTCGACACCCTCTATGCCGAAGGTCAGCGAAGATATGTGGAAAGCCTCAGCTCTTACGCTCGTCAGTTTCTAGGCCAAATGAAGAAGCCCGACTGTGACTCTATTGAAGGGCTGTCTCCTGCAATAAGTATCGATCAGAAGCAAGGAAGCCACAATCCTAGGTCAACAGTCGCCACAGTAACTGAAATGATGGATTACATGCGATTATTGTGGGCTAGGGTAGGTCTACCCCATTGTCCCGAGTGCGGAAGAGAAGTTAGCAGAAGGACCATACAAGAGATAGTGGATGATGTACTTTGGCGATTTGAGGGCCATGGAATCGCGATTTGGTCCCCAGCAATTAGGAATAGAAAGGGGACCCATGCAGATCTTTTCAGCGCATTAGTTGACCAAGGATTTTTGGCAGGAAAGGTAAACGGTAGAGAGGCTAGCTTCGAAGACCCTCCTCGTCTTGAAAAAAATCTCAGGCACGATATTGATGTTAGAGTCGATAGAATGCTCCTAACCCCTTCTAATCGACTCAGATTGACTGAGGCAATAGAATCCGGCCTAAGACTTGGTGCAGGGTCAGTAGCAGTGGAGAGTCTTAGCGCCCCCAAGCCAGGACAAGATAATTCTGAAGAGCAGAGATTCCGGACAGAAGAGGGAGAGATCATTGCATACTCAGAAGAGTTCGCATGCCCTACACACGGATCATTTCTCCCTGAAATGAGCCCTAGAGTTTTCTCTTTCAATAACCCCCTTGGAGCATGCCCTTCTTGTCAAGGTCTAGGTGTCCAGAGGACATTCTCCCCAGATCTAGTTATCGATAGAACGGCCTCAGTAGGGGAAGGATGCATTAGGCCGTTTCGACGATCAATGATGTCTGGATGGTATCGAAGTCAAATGACACAAACCTGCGAACACTTTGGCATTCCTACAGACATTCCATTTGAAGATCTGGATGAAGATAGTAAGGATATCATGCTCAATGGATCTGGAGGAGAAGTTGTTAACTTTGAATTCAATTCAGAGAAAGGATCGTCGTATACGATGTCAAGACCATGGGAGGGGGTATTCTCAAGACTTTCCAGAACGTACAAGGACACCAGTTCCGAGCGAACTAGATCCAGACTCTCCTCATTTATGACAGACGAGCCATGTACGGACTGCAATGGAGACAAGCTCAATGAATCCGTCTCCAGAGTTACTGTCGGAGGGATCAATTTACCCGGAATTTCAAAGTGTAGCGTTCTAGAGGCTCTAGCTGTAGTCCAAAATTGGCGCATTGGGAAACTAGATGATACTTGGAAGAAACTAGACCGTGAACCACCAAACTCTCCTACTGTAATCATGACAGAAAAGTTAGATGAGAGATCTATGTACATAGGTAAGGAAATCATCAAAGAGATAGAGTCTAGGTTACGTTTCCTAGCATTGGTCGGATTAGATTACCTAACACTGGACAGGAGAGCAAATACACTATCAGGTGGAGAGAGTCAAAGGATTAGACTGGCAACTCAGATTGGAACAAGACTTACTGGAGTTATGTACGTGCTTGACGAACCAAGTATCGGATTGCATCCAAGAGATAACGACCGTCTTCTCGAAACTCTCAGAGAACTTACTGATCTAGGAAACACCCTGCTTGTGGTTGAGCACGATGAAGCCACAATGAAGCAGGCTGACTGGCTTGTAGATCTAGGCCCGGGCGCGGGAAAAGAAGGAGGACAGCTGGTGGTGAACGGACCCTATGAGGAGCTATTATCTAACGAAGAGAGCCTAACTGCTGCCTATCTCTCAGGAAGACAAAGTATTCCTATTCCCGAAGATAGGGTGGAGCCAAGTAAAGAAAGATGGATAACAATACGAGGAGCCAGACAAAACAACCTACAGGACATAGATGTGAAAATCCCATTAGGGTGCATGGTAGCTGTAACTGGGGTTTCCGGCTCCGGAAAATCTTCCTTAGTCACGGAAACCCTAGCACCAGCGCTACTCAGGGAATTGCACGGTACTGATGCCACCCCAGGAGCGATGGATTCTATTAAAGGACTAGATTTAGTAGATAAGGCAATAGTAATCGATCAATCCCCGATAGGTCGAACTCCAAGATCGAATCCTGCTACCTATACAGGAGCCTTCGGCCCAATTCGAGAATTATTCTCCCAGACAAAGATGTCGAAGGAAAGAGGCTATCTTCCAGGACAGTTCTCCTTCAATGTCAGAGGGGGCAGATGCGAAGCATGCAGCGGAGCAGGCTCTACAAAATTGGAAATGAACTTCTTACCTGACGTTTGGGTAACTTGCGATGTGTGTAAGGGAAAGCGGTATACTCGTGAAACTCTTGAAGTTGAGTGGAAAGGTAAGACAATTCACGAAGTCCTTCAAATGAGTATAGAAGAGGCATGTGCCTTCTTCAAAAATCAACCAAGGATACATAGAATCGTTCAGACGTTAAGCGACGTTGGTTTGGGCTACATTAGATTAGGCCAACCAGCTACTACCCTGTCTGGAGGAGAGGCACAGAGAGTCAAATTAGCTACAGAACTACACAAAACCCCTCGAAAGCATACATTTTACATTCTTGATGAACCAACTACGGGCCTAGCTCTATCAGATGTCCACCAACTCATCGAAGTATTACTACGGCTAAGGAGAAATGGACACACAGTGATAATCATCGAGCATCATTTGGATGTGATAAAGTGTGCCGATTGGATCATCGATTTAGGTCCAGAAGGAGGAGAACTGGGCGGAGAAGTAGTTGCCTATGGACCACCAACCGATGTAGCAAAGGAGCCGGGAAGCTATACCGGGCAGCACCTAATCGGCATGATTTGAGGAAAGATGTGCCAACCCTTGAGAAGTACATCATACACCGGCCTATCATGTACAGATCAGGCAACCCTGCCCTCAATGACTCGACCTTCCAAAAAACAGCATACAAAGACTCACCTTGGTGGGAAGACTATAGCTCCAATATGATGACTATCGAAGGTGTTTCGGAAAAGACAGGACTGCTTCTTCTGATTACCGCTACGACTGCCTTGGCAACTGCTTTTTCTATGCCTGAGGCTGCTCCTCTAATTTTCATAGGCTTCCTAGGTAGCTTTATTGTAGCAATGATTGTCATTTTTTCTGGTTCGATGAATCCTGCTCTTATCTGCACGTATGCGGCCTTGGAGGGTCTAGTAATTGGAGGATTAACTTGGTTTTTCGAAGTACCTCTGGAGCTTCCAGGCATCGGGATCCTTGCTGCTCTTCTGACATTCATGATCCTAGGTGTGATGATTGCAATATACAGGGCAGGGCTTATCAAATGGGATAGAAACCTGGCGATTGCCGTCTATTCCTCACTTTTTGCAATTATTTTGATTTATCTTTTCTCTTTTGTGGGCTCAATAACAGGCTGGTTCCACGTTCCATACATACACGGTGCAGGGCCAGTTGGGATAGCATTCTCTTTATTTGTAATCGGAATCGGAGCCCTTTGCCTTGTTGCAGACTTTGATTTTATTGAAAGGGGAGTTCAGATGGGAGCTCCAAAGCAATTAGAGTGGAGAGCGGCATTCGGCTTGATGGTAACCTTGGTATGGTTGTACCTTGAAATACTCAAGTTACTTGCTAAGATCGCAATTTACTCGAGGCGCTAATTGATGCAAATCGATCTTATTTTGGCTCTTGCAGCAGCAGGAATCACACTTGGACTAATAGAGGGTATTAGGCCGGGACCACTACTTACGATGGTAATTCGAGAGACATTAGCTGGAGGTTGGTCAGCAGGCATCAGGGCTGCAGCTGCACCTATTTTCACAGATGGACCGCTCATCTTGATCAGTGTATTATTATCTGGATGGATTGCAGAGCAACCTAGGATACTATTTTGCATATCCGTACTGGGAGCAGGTTACCTTGTCTGGTTCGGAATCGACTGCTTCAGGATTGATCCACCTGATTCAGACATAGCTCAACAGGAGTTGAGCGGTTCCTTCAGAAGAGGTGTAATCACCAATCTACTAAATCCTAATGTGTATGTGTTTTGGTTCCTAATCGGGGGTCCATTGATGGCTTCAGCTGCAGACGAGGAACCAATTGCTCCAGTTGCATACGCGATTTCATTCCTCTTATCGATTATAGTCGTAAAGATGACGATAGCTCTATTCTTCGATAGGACAAGAGGATCACTTTCTCCACAAGGATATCGTTTTGCACTTGGGATATGTGGCATCGGTATGTTCGCTTTCGCTATAGGATTCATTTTCCAAGCATACGAATTGATGCCTGAGGTTTCCTAGCTAGAGCGTCATTGGCCCCCCCAAGGGCATCGACTCAAGAGGCGAGTCCCTTAGGGAAGGCCCTATGGCCATCGTTCCGAAAATCCCAATCTCTCCTCCAACATTATGAGCATGGCCGAACCAAGCCCTTCCGTGTTGATCAATGATAATATCGTTGAAATCACCGAATCCTCCACATCTGTTGTAACCACACCCAGCAGAAGTGTCCAAAGGATCTCCCCAGCTGTTTACTTGAACCGTAGTTAGCAGAGGCCTTTCATTGAATGCATCCGTGATTACCGTCAGATAACCATTCCAAGTATCTCCTCCAGAATCTCCGAGATAGCCTAGTGCCACCTTCCCGGAGCTTCCAGCGGTAATTACTGGGAATCCAGTACCGTTCAGGCCTATCGGCGGGGCGATCATTATCGGGTCGCTCCAAGAGCCCCCTTCATCCCTAGAGTACGAATAGTATGGCATGTTATCTATGCCCATCCAGAATGCATGAACGTTATCCTCTGAGTCTGTTGCGACCTGTGCCTCCTCAAAGTTCCAGGTTTCTGCTGTACCAGTGGACTCTGTAGGAAGGGGATGTTCAGACCAAGTAATTCCGCCATTGGTGCTTCTGTAAATCGAGTACCCTTCCCCTCCATTACAGCCCCTGTTCCCTCTGTAGAAGTTCCCGTTCTCACTCCCAGTGATATGTCCTGTAAGGCCCCCACTGTCACAATCTGATGGAGTCCCTGGAAGTTCAGGCCCCCATGTGAGGCCCCCATCATTACTTGCCGAACAGACAGGGTATGGATAATTTCCATTTACACAGAAGACCCATGTGGTCTGATGGAATGCTGCGGGATAAGGGGAAGACGCGATAGTCTGATGATCTTGGACGGACCACCCGGTAGCGACAGACGGACCAACCCAACTCTGACCTTCATTATCTGACCACTCAACCGTCATTCCCAAAAGAGCATGCATATCGAATTTCATGATTCTGTCCGTCCAAGGGTCTACGTATACGTAAGGGTCATTACTATTAGGAACGGGAAGAAGGGCACTGTAGACGTCTTCACATACGTAGTCACTGATTTCCGTCATCCCGATTAATCCAGAGCATCTCACTATTGCCGTTGAACCTGCAGGGCCGTTACCCCAACTGGTCATGTACAGATTGTCCAAAGACGATACTCCAATGGTTGGCTCGAAAGTAGTCATACCAATTCCATAATACGTTCCAATCGCACAAACAGGAGTGTTTTCTCCCGTGAGTACGGAGGTTCCGTTCAACAAATCTGAAAACTTGGTTGCATCAGTCGCATTATCATAGTGATACCAAGTTGTATTACTTATTGATCCACCATTATCCGAACAAACGTAATCGAACAAACTCCCTTCTTCCAAGACTTCTTCCTCAGAGGCGAAGCAACCGGTAAAAGACATCATAACTAGGAGAGAAGCAATGCTCAACGCCACGACTCGCATAAACCTCGGCTTACCTTTTCCTACATCAGTTAAACGGATTATAGTTGACTATATTCTCATCATTATGAGAGAAGCAGAGTCGAGTTTCCACCTTCTGGCAATGGATCAAGATACCCAAGCTCACCATATAGGGAAGGCCCCTCCATTAGTGTTCCAATGATGGCCTCTTCGAAGCCTGCTGCATTGTGAGCAAGGGCGATCCAAGGACGCCCCCAGTCATCAATCTCTACATCAATAAAATCTCCAAAACCACCACACCTAACATCACCGCAGTCAGATGTGATATCCAGGGGATCCTCTGGATGATTCACGGCCACACTAGTTATCAACGGCCTTCCAGCGAAGGAATCAGTCATTATTGCCATATATCCGCCCCATCCGATTCCACCGATAGTCGAGTTGTTCGAAGTCACATCATTAACTTCTCCAATATATCCAATCACAACCCTACCTGAGGATCCAGCGAATATTGTAGGAAAGCCAGTTTCACTGACTCCGGGAGCTGCCACCATCATTGGCTGACTCCAAGTCTCTCCTTGATCTCTAGAATTTGCATACCAAGGCATGAGATCCTCGCCTATCCAAGTCGCGTGAACATTTCCTCCGTCATCTACTGCAGTTGCCACTTCATGGGCATGCCAACCATCTTGCATCCCAATCTCTGTTGTGATTGTGTGTTCCGTCCAACTGTATCCCCCATCCAGAGACCGATAAACAGCGGGCCCTTCGCACGAGGGATTTCCTCTGTATACTGAACCGTCAATTCCCCCGGCTACATGACCATGAAGCCCAGAGCACTGAGGGAAGCTCTCTATTGGAAAGCCTATTCTCTGAATATCCCAGGACATGCCTCCATTCAGAGATCTAGAACACTGAGCACCCGCTGCTGGAGACCCGGTATTGATACAGTAGACGTAAATTACGGGATGAAATGCGGTAACACCGGGTGGAGGTGGCATTGAGGCTATACTCTGATGATCCTGTGTAACATAGTAACCTTCTACAGGATAAGGTATACTCCAACTATCCCCATCGTCGTCTGAGTACTCGACGAACATAGATGCTAGTACATGCATATCGAATTTGACAAGCCTATCAGTGAATTTATCTACGTAGATATAAGGATCATTTGAATTTGGAGTCTGCCCAGAGTCATCATCAATTTGTCCAAACGGCCCCACATCTTCCCAAGTCTGTCCCATGTCGGTTGACCTAATGATATGGGTACCATCCCCAAGTCCGTTGTAATTAGTAAAGAAAATTGCTCCGGATGAAGTTATTCCAAGTGTAGGCTCGAATGTATCGAAACCTGTCCCATAATATGTTCCACTAGAGTAGAACGGAGTACTATTTCCTGAGAAATCAAAAATTAAACCCGAAGAAGCAATCGCTTCAGGGTCGGTCGCATCAATTGTCCACCTTTCTGATGGAGTGCCAGGGAAGTGGTACCATGTTGTAATGGGAATCTCCCTTCCAAAATTGAAGATACCCTCAATCACTATTTCCTCCGCATCCTCTTCCCACAATGTGCATCCAGTGGTTGTCGATGTCAACATCAAAACACACAGAATATGAGCCACTCTAATCAAAAAATCAACCTATCCAACTATTTTCTAGAATCGGAGGAATTGTATCCAACAGGGATTCTTCGGGACTCCTCCATTCCATGCCTAGATCCCTTTGAGCTGGAGAAGCATCCCAGTACAATCTCTTTCCAAGATGCATCCTCGCCCACGAAAGACTCACTCTCGGGTGGAAAATAGAAACTATGAGCGATAAAAAGTAAGGAATCTGTTTGGTTGGAATGTTCATGCCTGGGTTGCCCTTCTTTATTGTCATTGCAACTTCCTTCCACCACATTTGACCTGAGACCACGAGATACCTGCCCCCCGAATCACCTCTAGAAAGCGCTCTGACGTGTGCTTCAGCCACATCTCTTACATCCACAATGCTGATATGCATTGGAATCACAAATGGAATCTCTCTCTTTAGTAACATCATGATGAATGAAGGACTCCCCCTAAGATGTCTTTTGTTCAGTGGTGGGCCAAGAACAACACAGGGATTTATCGTAACCATTCTAGGTCCATTTTTCTTAGAAGAGTGCCAGTCTCTAACCAATCGCTCTGCACTAAACTTCGCTAGACCATAGGGGTTATCTTCGATATTGGCATCTTCTGCCCAAGTCTCTGTTGTTAGCGTCTGACCATCCTCCCAGCTTTGAGGCCTAATAGCTGCAGTCGAAGAAGTATGAACAAGGCATTCCACGGATTCTGAGGAATCTATAGCATCAAGGACATTCTGAGTACCTACGACACTGGGATCCACAATCTTCTCTTGAGGATTTTTTGACCTGAGAATAACTACTGCCGCAGTGTGAATGACCTCTTTACATCCAAAAACAGCTCTATGTACAGATTCAGAATCCAACAGATCCATTTCCACAATTTCTAAAGACCCACCATCGGATATATCCATTCTATTTAGATGACCAACTCGGTCGATATTAGATGCATCCCTAACTGTAGCTCTCACTACCCTTCCCTTAGAAAGTAGATTTGCCACTATGTGGCTACCGATATACCCGCTTGCTCCAGTAACTAGTACCACCATAAGCATCCGGAAACGCATCCAAGAATTGAGGTTTTGTCTCGCTCACTCTTCGGACAAGTCGTACTTTACTCCCGCAGTAGCGCCCCTTAGCCAGTGAGGAGCCCACCAATTCAAATCCCCCATCAATCTCATTGTCGAAGGTACAACCAACGCTCTAACTATTGTGGCATCCACTGCCACTCCCAGTGCTAACATAAAGCCGAACTGCATCATTAGAGAGACGGATGAGAAACCAAAGGCTGAGAAAACGGTAACCATCACTAAAGCAGCAGAGGTAATTATCCGACCACTCTTCTGTAGGCCGGTAGCTACCGCCATGGTATTATCTCCAGACCTTTCCCACTCTTCATGAATCCGAGATAGCATCAATACCTCATAATCCATACTTAATCCGAATAGAATCGCGAAAATCATCACTGGAGTGGTCGGATCAATAGGCTGTGGGGTGAAGTTGAGCAAATCCGCTCCGTTGCCCTCTTGGAAAACCCAAACTAATATTCCGAAAGAAGCACTTACCGAGAGGATATTCATCACTAGAGCCTTTAACGGTAGAATTACCGACCTTACCTGTAAGAAAATTAGCAGGTAACTAGAAACTAGAATGAAAGCCAGAGCAATTGGCAAATTCTCCTTAACAGCATCCAACACGTCTTGGTTGTAAGCTGCGAAACCTGCGACATTAACGTCTGAGTTACCACCGAATTGACCTTCCTTATTTTCAAGACTTCTAATTTGCTGAACAACTTCTCTCGAAGACTCGCTACTTTGATCGCCTTCAATGGCTACTTGGATAATTACGACTCCATCACCGACATATGAATCGGAAAAGAAACTTCTTTCCATCTGAAGAGCAGCTGCTTCCTCGGGAGGGAGTTCCCCATCTCTGGAATCGTCCCAGAACTCGACAACTTCATCCTCAGTCCACGTTGAGTTGAAGTGAGCGTAAGTGAAAACGTAATTAGCACCCTCGATGGATAAAATATCCTTGGAAAACGAGAAGAGACTCCTGATATTCTCCTCAGAGTATAGGTCTGCATCCCCCTGGTTTCCCTCCTGAATTTCATAAACGATTAGAGCAGTGTTAGACACTTCTTGTGGCCAGTTCTCATCTGTCAGCTCCATCCCGCTCCTCGCCTCATTATCCGGACTCAATGCCCTCCACGAAGTAATGCCCCATTCAGCCTGTAGGAACGGAGCTCCTGCAGCCAACAGAACAAGAACGCAGGGAATTAGGAATGAGAGAGGCTTGTCCATCACTTTTCTAGCTAGATCGGACCAGAATCCATCCTCTGATACCTCCGTACTGAGTCCGAAAGGCACCCTTCCGAAATTTATTCTATCACCGAGTATGGATAATATAGAGGGGAGCAAGATAACCGAAGAAGTTAGCGCTACAAGCGTCGCACAAATTCCGCCCCATCCCAATGAGGGCAGACCGGTGTTATCGAAGAACAACATCCCCGTTAGGCCAGCGACCACGGTCAGTCCCGAAAATAGAATTGCCCTTCCAGCAGTTGCGCTGGTCATTGCGATTGCTATCCTCTTATCATGACCTCTTCCCAACTCTTCTCTAAACCTGTTTACTATAAACAACGAGTAGTCTACGCTCAACCCGATACCCAGTAAGGATACAATATTTACAGCATAAACCGTTAGATCATCAACAACGTAGGTGAGGCCATGTATAATGCCCACTGCAGCTATAACCGTGTAAACTCCAGACAATGCTGGGAGACCTGCTGAGACTACAGTACCGAAAACAAATAGCAGAATAATAATCGTCAGAGGGGCCGAGATTAACTCAGCTCTCAGAAGCTCTTCCTTTAGGACCAAGTCGAAGGTGATGTCAATAGCTAAATTGTCCGTTAGGTACTTCTCCATGTCCTCTGGAGCATCAGCGGGTAGAGATATTTCTTCATAAATTTCCTTTAGCAGAATCTTAGAATCTTCTCTATTCATATTCACCTTGACGTATACCCTAGACCATGATGAATCCACATTACTTACCAGCGAAGAGCGATTCGCTTCATTGGTTTCCCAAGGTACATCCAAATCGATGTTCTCGTTACTAGAAAGCACCTCAATTGTTGCCTGAATTGCAGATACTACCTCTTCATCATTGTAAGAATATCCAGGGTGATGGAATAGAACGTGAAAAGACTCGAAAGCCGTCTCATTCGGGTCTGAAAAACCCTCTCCAGCTGCTTCCCATCCGTCGACCGACTCCAAGTCACCCTCCCCATATCCTTCGATATATTTTGGCTCTAGTGTAATCATGTACCCTAGCCCAGCGCAGAGCAGAAGAGAGCACATAAGCACGACTTGAGCGTAGTCATGAACAAAAATTCCTATTTTGTAGTATAGTCTGTTTTCCAATACGGAAGGATCAGTCGCTCCTTCCATGAAGGTCGCCGATTAACTCTGGTTTATTTATTTCACTAGAATTTGATTTCACACTAGTAGCAAGGAAACCGAATCAACAACAAGCGTTGGCTCTAAACCACTAGATGCCAAATCCTCTTTTTTTGCCTCGCCAGATAGAACTAGGATTCCATGGACTCCCGCCCTTTCAGCCATTTCCATATCTGTATACAGACGATCCCCAATCATCGCGCAATTAGAGGGATCTAGGCCCAATTCGATTATTTTATGCATAATCATCCCTTTGTTTGGTTTTCCGCAGACATAGCTCGGAATCTTTCCAGTAGTCGCCTCAAATAGGGCGATGTAGGCGCCCGCATCAGGCAAACCTCCGTCTGGGGAGGGACATACCATATCTGGATGACTAGCCACCATCGGAACCCCCCTATGGAGAAATGAAGAAGCTACAGCGAGCTTTTCGTAGGTTACTTCGGTATCGTAACCCAAGACCACGAATTCAGGCCTACTTGATTTTGTATTGATTCCAGCTTCCTCAAGCATTGACCTCATGCCTTCCGTTCCAACCAGGTAGGTGTTAACGACGTCTTTACTTCTAAGCCAATAAATCAAGTCATGTGTCGATAAAAGTACTTCATCATCACTAGCGCTGATTCCTAGATTCTGCAGCTTCTCCTTATACTGTCGAACAGATTTGCTTGAGTTGTTCGACAAAAAAAACCTTCTAATCCCCCTACTATCCAATCTATTTAGAAATTCCACAGAACCGTCAATTAACTCGTCTCCAACATAAATAGTCCCATCTAGGTCTAAGAAAACAGCTTCAATCCCAGCAAGGTCTTCATCAATCACACCTTCACTTCCAAATTCTATTACGGCAGAACCAATGTCTTGAACAGGAACCAAGGACTCCAGAGTGCCTTCTGAGCCTCCTTATCTGCGATCATTCCAGTAAGAATATCACCCAACTCTTCTTTCTTTGATGCCCTGCCAACAAACCAATTCATAGTTCTCTTCCACTTCACCAGCTTTTGCAGTCTGTATGAATTAGTCAGTTCTTTTCCCAGAGTGTTCCAGAGTTCTTCCATGTACAATACTGCTTGATCCTCAGGAAAACCATCAGAATGAAGCTCCTTATCAAAATATTTTGAGGTCATTTTTGCAGAAACTAACCCATTCCCAATCCCTTCTCCTGTAAAGGGGTCGACGAGACTGGCAGCATCTCCCACGCACATCACTCCAGCACCAGCAGAGCGTCTTGGTTGATGGGAGGGGGCATGCTTTCTTGGAGAGCCAAATGGAAGCTGCCATCCCTTTTGAGAACCCTCTATTAATCTAGCCTCTGTGAAACGCTTCTTGAAAACAGGGTGTTCCTTGATTACCCATTCCTGCATCTTCTTCAAAGATTTTTTGATCCCCTTCTTCCTTCTAGCCTTCTCCTCAGAAATCACCATGCCGATTCCTACGTTCACAATACCTTCCTGAACCGGGAAAATCCAGAAGTAACCCGGGATAACCTCGTCGATAAAGTGAATCTCGATAGGCCCGCTTCTACCTTCAAATCCTCCAACATTTTCCCAGTACTCTCTGTAGGCTCCACAGTAGTGGTCATCGTCCCTCATTGGCTCCTCATTAATTTCCTCAACTAGAGTAGTCGCAACGGGACACCTGTACCCACCTGCACCTATTGTGAGGGGTGCTTCGAATCTCATCAAAGGGAAATCTTCGCCTCTCTTCCCGAACTTACCCACGACTCCCACTATCGATCCATCTTCTACTTCTACATCTGTGACGGAGAAACCTTGGATTGCGGATCCTCCAGATTCAATGACTAACTCAGTGGCCCTTTTGAACATCATGTAATCAAACTGAATCCTGGGGAGAGCATATCCAGCCATCTTCTTCTCGAACTCGTCTTGAGGAAGCATTACCTTGACTGTATTTCCATTTGTACTACCAAAAATTATCGAATCAACCATGAAATGCGGGGTCTGCTCAATCATTTCTTTAACTCCTAGCTCCTTAACATGATTGAGTGACTTTCCACCTACTGCGTCTCCGCATATTTTATCTCTAGGCCAGACCTCACGCTCAATTAGAAGAACCCTACATCCATTCATGGCATTATAGGCGGCAGCAGCCGAACCACTCGGACCTCCACCGACAACGATGACATCGAAGCACTCACCATCATCCGGGACCTTTCCGGTATCAATGGGGCCCTCCCAAGAATCCATGCGTTTAGAATGCGACAGGTCTCATCATACAAACTATGCCATTGGGTTAATCTGCAATGCATCATCCGACAAAAACATGGAGAGAGCAGTTTGTATAGTTCAGACGACACTCCCAGGAGATTGGTTGGAACCCATTGCAGCAGAATGGGCTACCTCTTTTGTTAGAGACGAACTTGCCTCTTGTGTACAGAGAAACCTAGTCACCTCTGTATATCAGTGGGACGGCTCTCTTGAGAGTTCAGATGAGTGGAGAATCCAACTAAAGACCTCAATAAACAACAAGGAAAAGCTCGTAAGCGAAATCCAAAAAAGACACCCCTTCGATACGCCACAGATATTAGCTTGGCAGGCTGAATCTTCAGCCGAATATGCCAGTTGGGTTGAAGGGTGAACCCCATTCGTAGCCATGGGCCTCTCCGACTATCTCCGGCCGGCAAAAAAGGTTCCAACAACTTGGTGGAGCTCTCCAAACCCCATGTCACTCAAACCCAAGCCTTCCACCATGGCTATCCTGATCTTTGGAGAATTCCTATTCGGTCTTGGCGATGCAATGTTAATTGCAGCAGATATTGGAAATACGCCGTGGACAGTACTAGCTCAAGGAATAGCTCTACAAATAGATTTGACAATAGGTCAGGCGACCTTCCTAATCAGTGCCGCAGTACTCCTTCTCTGGATTCCAATTAAGGAGATTCCAGGACTGGGAACCATTTTGAATGCGATAATTATAGCGGTTACAATTGATCTCACTGTTCCACTCATCCCCCAATCTGGAAGTTACGCAGTCTCCCTTCTACAAGTATTAACCGGCATCCTACTCATCGCAATAGGAAGCTCGATGTATCTCACCGCAAACCTCGGTCCTGGACCTCGAGACGGGTGGATGACTGGACTACAGAGAGTATCCGGAATACCTATTGGTCGAGTGAGGATTTCAATCGAGGTATCGGTGTTGGTAATTGGAATATTTTTAGGGGGAAAGTTTGGAATAGGGACCCTACTATTTGCTGTTGCAATAGGTCCAGTGGTAGCTTCATGTCTAGCAGTCGCAGGTAGAATCGGCTCACAGAAGGGGCCCAAACTCAATTCCGAGCAATAGAACGGCCGTCGCGAATATCGTAATCAGAATATTATCATCAATTGGTCCAAACTCATATCGTTCGACAAAAGTTGCCACAGCTGCCGCAATTACTCCCCAAATGGGAATAGATGGATTACCCATACCTGCCACAATCCATCCCAATGGTGCGCTGACAATGAACATGAACACATTACCTATCGGACTTTTGGAACGCTTCCTAATCACAGCATTTCGAACTATCCCGGTTACTCCATCACCAAATGCCATGAATAGTGACGGGACTATCGCAAGCCAGGGATCATCAACAATATACCAAATCAGAGTAATTGAGGACCACCACATCAATGTGAATTTCACATCATTTTGATTTTGGCTTGTTTGGAACCAGAACATTCGCGTCCCACTAATATGTGCAGCGTATGTGAATACCGTCAGTATGATTCCACATACCATCGGATACCAATAGTCATCGAACAATAGCGGAACACAGAATGAACCAACCCCTCCAGCCATCATGTGTACGATTTTTCTGTTATAGTAAACGGCTCGGATTTCTTCCATCCCACTTGCTACCATCATATCGTATGGGATCTTGGTCGAAAACAGGACTATCATTACGTAAACACCCATTCCCGCCGCATAGTAGATCTGGGTATCCATGACTCACCGGAATGCACATCCGGCCTTAACCGCACTCCCAATGTCGGGCAGGTTCATGCCGGAAAGCTCTCCCGGCCATTCATGGGTGGTCATGGTGTGATACAACGATATCGAGAGTTCCTTCCAGTTACCGATAATACATGTATTATATCCCTTAATGAGGGAAACACCCCACTCATTGAATCCCATAATCTTGTCCAAATACTAGGTGGAGAATTCAGATTATTTGTGAAATACGAGGGACTGAACCCAACTGCTTCCTTCAAGGATAGAGGCATGACTATGGCAGTTACCAAGGCAGTTGAGAATGGTGTTAGGGCTATAGTTTGTGCAAGTACAGGCAATACTAGTGCTTCGGCAGCTGCCTACGCCTCTCGTGCAGGGTTGAAATGCGTAGTTCTGATTCCGGAGGGAAAGATTTCCTACGGTAAAATAGCTCAAGCGCTGATTCACGGTGCCATGACAGTTGAGGTAAGAGGAAACTTCGATGATGCATTGGCGTTGGTAAGAGAGCTGGGGATGAGGGATGACATCGAGATAGTGAACAGTATCAATCCATACAGGATTCAGGGGCAGAAGACCGCTGCCTTCGAAGTCTGCGATCAACTAGGAGATGCACCAGATATGCACTTCTTACCAGTTGGAAACGCAGGAAATATCACTTCATATTGGATGGGCTACAACGAATACAAGGAAGTCGGGAAATGTCACAAACTTCCTATGATGATGGGTTGGCAGGCAGAGGGAGCCGCCCCCATCGTTAAGGGTGAGGTCATTAATGAACCAGAGACCATTGCAACTGCAATCAGAATCGGTAACCCTGCTAGCTGGGAACAAGCTGTCAGAGCATCAGAAGAATCGGACGGATCAATCGACTCCATCTCCGATGAAGAGATTCTAGATGCCCATAGAATGCTTGCAAGGACTGAAGGAATCTTCGTCGAACCCGCATCAGCTGCTGGTATTGCTGGAATAGTCAAAAGTCATGCAAGAGGCGAAATTGCTCGTGATTCAACTGTAGTTGTAACTGTGACAGGCCACGGACTAAAGGATCCAGGCATTGCCATAGAGAACGCTAAGGCCCAATCTGTTGTAGTCGATCCCGACCTCCAAACGGTGCTTGAAGCCATTGGGCTGTAATGAGCATCGTTATTGCTTACCTGCCAATGCGGAACCATGCACGACAAGTTCTCCGAACGTAATTTCTCAACGAGGGCGGTTTGGTCCGGTACGAATCATACAGAGGGTTCCGCAGTGACTCCTATTTTCACTACTTCAACCTACCAACTTACCGATGATGCCTACCAGAAGTGGAAGGAAACAGGCGGTCAACATACACTTCTCTACAGCAGATATGCCAGCGTAAATTCTGAGGCAGTAGCCAGCAAGGTTGCGTCTCTTGAGCAAGCTGAAGACGGCGAGACCTTCAGCAGCGGGATGGCTGCAATATCATCCACGCTGCTCTCTCTCTTGTCTCAGGGTGATCATGTTGTGACTTCAGCTGACATCTATGGTGGGACATACGGTCTAATGACTTCTAATTTACCAAAATACGGAATCGAGGTAACTATGGCTGATATTAGAGATCCTAGCTCCTTCGAGGCAGCGATAAAGGAGAATACAAAGGTGCTGTATGTTGAAACAATCACCAATCCAGTTTTGAAGGTCTGCGATTTGGAGAAGATGGCTTCTATAGCACGAAAGCACGGCTTGGTCTCGATTGTCGATAATACATTTGCCACCCCATGGGCTTGTCGACCTATTTCAATGGGATTCGATCTAGTAATTCACTCGGGAACCAAATTCCTCAACGGCCATACTGACCTTACTGCTGGGATAGTCGTAGGAACCAAGGATCTAATTCGAGGGGTGTTCGAAGCAAAATCAAGATTTGGGGGCGCTGCAGACCCTCAAATGTGTTATCTATTGGAGCGAGGAATTAGGACGCTCCATGCTAGGATGCCGATTCACGTTTCAAACTCTTCTGAACTTGCTCGCAGATTAGAGCAACATCCTTCCATAATTAGCGTCAATCACCCTTCTATTTCCAGCTTCACTGATTATGAAGTAGCCCAGAGAATAGTCCCAAACGGGACTGGGATGCTGTCTTTCTCAGTTAAGGGGGGCGACAGTCGCGCTTTGCGATTCCTAAGGGCTCTCGATATTATTTTCGAAGCAACCAGCCTAGGCGGAATCGAAAGTTTAGTCAGTTGCCCGTTTAACACCAGTCACTCATTTGTACCAGAGGAAGTCAGACTTGAGGCTGGAATACTTCCAGGATTTGTTAGAATGAGCGTAGGAATTGAGGATATCGAAGATCTCTGGTCCGATATAGATCAGGCTCTTGGAGCAAGTCAATTGTGAAGGATGAAATCATGGACGTCGAACTTCTGGTTGCTACTCTAGTGTTCATAATCCCAATGTGCTTCAGCCCCGGGCCCAATAACGTTCTATGCGCTGCTCATGGGTCACAGCATGGATTCAAGGGCACCTTAACACTGATTTCAGGAATGGCAGTAGGATGGTCGATATTGGGCTTATTCGTCGGTGGTGCAACGGTCTTCATAGAGGACAATCAGACGTTCTTCAACACATTAGCATACATAGGAGCGGCATATATCGCATACCTATCTTACAAAATCGCCACATCGACTCCGTTGGATGACGGTCCTCACGAAAATGAGCGTCTAGGATTTAGTACTGGAGTGGCAATCCAGTTCGTTAATGGAAAGGCCTGGATACACTTTCTAGTTCTCATGACAACCTTCGGAACGGTGTTCGGATCAGGATTTATGGGAAAGTCAATGCTAGTTCTACTCAATGTGATTTTCGGACTTCCAGCTGTAATGTCATGGACAGCATTTGGTACGGTTCTCAGAAGGGCATTCACTACTCCCAGTTCTGCCATTCTACTAAATAGAACAATGGGGGCATCTCTGTTTGCAGTGGCTGTTTGGATAACCGTCCAGTAATGGTGCAGAGGGCAGGATTCGAACCTGCGAAGCACTACGCACTGGGACCTCATCCCAGCCCCTTTGACCGCTCGGGTACCTCTGCTCGTGGGTCAGCGGGCTTACTGCAGCCTATTTCACAGGTATCCTAACTTCCACATTACAAAGTATCCGATGGGGAGTAACGGCAGGCAGACTGCAATGGCCCTTCGGAAGGAACTCCACACTCCGTATTCGTGGCCTTCAGGGATATTATCAGCGACCGCTACGACCAACTTTTCGATCAGATCCGTGCCGGGGGATCCGCTATTGAACATCCCGCTCACTCAGAAACTTATCCCGACCTTGGCAGCCATCGGAGGCATCTGACCTGTCTTCGCATAGTAAAACAGTGACGCCCGGCTAACAGCTTCAACAGTCGAGAAGAAGAGAACAGTTAACAGCAGTCCGACGGCGAGGATAATCAATCCAAGAATCAGACCAACATCACCTGCCATCATAAGGGGGGTAGATATCCCGAATAGAAGTAATATGCAGAGAATCATTAGTAGCCCGGTTGATACGTGAGATGCCACATCCTCACCCCAAGTTCTCTTGAACAGCTCCGTACTCTTCCCCATGCCATCAAGGACTCCCGATCTCTCTAGGACAATCATGGGAATCACGAAGAATGTGACAATCCACCAAGCAATCCCTATGATGAAACTAGCCAGCCCTGCTATTATCCTGAGCGGCGGGGGCGCGTCCTCGCTATGGGCAAGCCCCTCGAGGATCTTGATGAAAAGTCCGACCGTACCTGCAATTACGCCCCAAACTAGAATCTGAGGGAGGCACTTGATCGCTTGTCCTATGCCATAGGAGAAGCTAGGGTTAGTCCCCGAACTGAGGCGCTCGTAGGCACTTGCGATAATCGCAGCGTTCCAGAAGACCGTGATTACAGACACTAACAAATAGAAGACGAACCAAATTGCCGCATGAGCTAAAACCAACTCGCTACCACAGTTTTCACCTACGCACTCGGGGTCTGAGGCGAGTACATCCAGACCGACCGAACTAGAGACCGCAGCACCGATTGCTACTAGAGAAAATACGGCAGAAAGGAAGGTGTAAACCATCAACTCTGGATCAGCTCTAACCACTGCTATCCCAAGTTTTGTCATCTTCCAGCCACGAGAAATTCTCTCAAATAGACCGATTCTCTTTCCTCCTCTCCTAACCATCCATGCGTCCGTGCTGGCTTCCATCGCTGGATTCTATCCGGTGGGTGTAATAATAATATTCACGGAATCTCCGATTTTCACCGTTCCTTCTCGCCAAACACGTGCTAACCACCTAGACCAACCAAACTCTCGATCGTGATTTACTCTGTCGAAACTACTGTCAATGAACGATTTGCCAATCTTTGAGCAAGGTGCGCAAGGTTCGCTAAGCTCAAGGACAACATCACCGATCTCTACAAGTGCCCCTCCCGCTAGAGACTCCCAATCTACTCCTTGAATTGTTATGTTCTCACCAGTGGAACCAACTTCTATCGGGTGACCCTCCTGCTTCAGACTCTCTATTCTCTCTAGGGAGAAGATGCAGACCGCTCTATCCGGATCCCCTCCACGTCCTTCACGAAACCTATTGAAGTCACCTTCTACTCCTTCCTTTCTTACCTCTGCGGACTCAACCATATTCTTTGGAACTCCCCCGCTGCTGATATTTATCGAGTGAACCACACCGCTCATTCTAATCCCTCTGAGAAATCGAATTCGATCGTAAGCCTATCAACCATTTCCAAATATCTTCCTGACAATTCTTCGTCTGGAGCGCTTATATTGTGCTTCCAGAATCTCCAACAAGCTATTGCTAGTGTCGCATATCTGTGCATAAGGGGAATTGCACTAATCTCTTCTTCACTTAGTGATCTAACGCTTTGATAGCCCCTAATTAGAGAATTCCAGCGGCTAGGAATCGGCATATCTCCTTCCCAGCCGAATCCTACGAAAGCCATTACAAGATCGAAACTAAGAGGGCCAATCCATGCCTCCTCCAAATCTAGAATTGCATAAACTGAACCTTCACTTCCAATTATGTTGTCAGGAAAAACGTCTCCATGGAGGATTCCATGGGGGAGATCTAAGGGTAAATTCTCTTTCAGTGTAGAGGCCTCCTTGACCAAAATATCCAAGAAAGCGGAAGACAAACCTCTCTCTTTAGATAGTAAAATGACCTTTTCAAATAAACTAAAACCCATCCTGTATTCATCAGGAAAGCAATCTGCTCCTGGAATAGAATGCATACGGGCTAGAACTTCCCCAAGAGAGCCCATTGATATCGAGTCATTTCCTAGAAAACCACCTTCAATGTATGGCATCAAAGTCCAAGCAAAACCGTCTTTCTCTGCCAAAAGACCATGATTATCCAAATGCACGGGAACAACGGTTGGTATTCCATGATTCTGTAGGTGTACATGTCTTTGTATTACTCTTTCAACTTCAGAAATTTCGTTTGCAAACCAAGCCTTGAGCACAAACTTAGAATCATCAGGAAACTCTAGCAATTTGTTCGAGTTATCCCACCCACCATCTAGATCAGAAACGGAAACAGGATCAGAAAGTAATGTTTGACTCAGTATCCAATCTATATCCTCGGAATTGATTTGCCTAAACAACAAACTCAACTCCGTTTCCAGTTACTAAATGTACGCTAGTCACTGTGATTATCTCCTTCAAGAAATCTCATCAGACTCATGTCTAGATCGTACATGCCATCAAGAAGAGATTGATCTCCCGGAGCACTTAATCCTCTAAGGTACCTCAGTACTCTGATTAACTGACCCCTCTTTATCATGTTCCATACTTTCCAAGGATCCCCGAAGGTCGCATGCGAATTCACAGGAGACATGTCCCATTCAAACGCTTCAGACAGTGTGGTTAGCAGGTCAATCTTTCCGAGTAATATAACGAAGTCGAAAAGAGCCAGAGCACTCTTCGCAACCCTAAGGTCTTCTTCCGTAATAGCTTCTAATGGAAGCTGCTCCTTTCTGGAGAAAGTTCTGACGTAGAAATTATCAGACATAAAAAAACGACTTTCTGATAAGAAATCACTGATTTTGGAAGCCTTAGTGTAACCCCCGAAATATGCATGATTATAATTGGAAACAGCGCGAGAATACGGGTCTCTCAACGTCGTGAGTAATACAACTCGACTGTCTCGATGAAGAACTTCGAAGTCTGGTGAGCCGTGTTCGGTCGCGACGAAAGTAACTCCGTCTTCTTCACACCTATCTACGAATGACTTCAATTGAGCTTCATCGTAATTCCAAAGTTCGATTCTTTCACCATGTTCATCAAGAGGGTTGCCATTGGCATTGTTTTTGTATAGATTTTCACCGTTTGCCATTGCCAGGTTTACAACCAGGGTTCCTGCAGCTTTGTGTATATGCTGAAACCAAATCAAACGATACATACTGCCACTTCCTCTTTCCCGTCATTGCATGCCCTTTTCATTTCGTTGCAGATAGTAAGGTATAATTTGATGAATCATCAGCAATTGATGATGGCGAGAGGAACTGGGAATCCTAGAATATTCCAGATAGGTTTCAATAGATGCGGTACAACGACACTAATCCGTTTTTTCCAAGCTAATGGACTCCACTGTCTTCATTGGGGGAGAGGGACAATAGCAGCGGGAATTGAAGCTGCATTTATGGAGGGCAAGCCTCTGTTAACGTATGTTGACGGTTTTCAGGCATACGGGGACATGGAATTTGTTGAAGTAGAATCTCAATCTAAAAAGCTGTTCAAAAAGAGACCATTCAGACGTCTTTATGCCAACCTCCCAGAAGGAAAACTCAATCCTGTATACGCCTTTGAAAGATTTCGTGAATTGGACCAACAATATCCCGGCAGCAAATTCATTCTAAATACAAGAAATATCGAAGACTGGATCAATAGCAGAATTAGATTCTTGGAGAGAGGATATTTTTATTGCAAGCATGGCGTTAGATTTCATGATTCCCAGGAGGCACTGAACCAATGTTGGAGGGAGCATTGGGAAGAACATACATGGAATGTCAGAGAATATTTCTCGAACAGGCCCTATGATCTATTAGAATTCGATCTAGATAAAGACGGACCTGAGAAAATTGTCGACTTCTTTGAAGATTTGAAGTTGGACATCTCACATTGGGGCCATCATAACCCCAGTGGAAAGGCAAGCAGTCTATAGCGCGCCCTATTCAAGAAGATCTTCTATCATCAAACTCATAACCGAATAATTCAATCTCAATGTTACATATTCTTCTGATGAATTCAACGTTTTCATCATCGTAGTAAAGAGAGTAATGTCGCTTTTCTTTATTGAATCCGCTCTTGGCTCGGGGTAGCTCAATTTCCCCCAAACCTATCTTTTCAGAAATTCTTTGCAAATCTGATTCCAAGCTTTCGAATTTGACAAAATCGTCAACCAAAACCTTCCCCTCTGACATGAAGATACTAGAATTTGTTAGTAATTCGTGGGGTCTTCTATAAAGGAATTCACCGAAGCTAGTATCACTGTCAATCCCCCTTTTGGGCCCGAATACTTCCCAGTTGTAAAGTGAAACTGCCATATCCCAAGGATTCCTTACCCCACAGAATTTTAGATAATTGTCAAAAACAACCCCTCCCAGCCTCTTCCTCATTAGTTTGGCAGGCGTGTGATTGAAATGGTGGGCAAAACCTCCTCCCTTCAAAAAATTCCAAAGGTCCCATTTCCTATATTGATATATAGGTAAAATAGTATTCTGCGAGCCATGAAAACCCATACTCTCTCTGATCTCCTCGTCCTTTCCTATAGGGGTAATGACATCCTGAGGGCCGCAATATTTCGAGAGACCAATTTCTATACTAGTTCCCGCAGTCTTCCTAGTCTTGATAAAAATAAATTTATGCTCATGAGATACAATCATCTAAAAATTCTCCAATTAGTTCTCACAACAATTTTCTTGAGACCGACTTGATCACGGCTCTAAGCCATAGAGAAATAGACTCTAACCTAGTCAAAGATTTTACTTTCCCCTCATGAGACCTCATTCCTAAGCGAAGCTTCTTCCATGTTCCGTCAGAAATAGTTCTGAAAGATATTGTTCCAGCAGCAATTTCGATATATTTTTTCGGATCACATCTGTAGAGGAGTAACTCACTTTCCACAGCGAAACGCTCAACTCCAAACCTATCAGGATGATGCACTATGCAGTCCGGACACCATTTGATATCATGGCCTGAGTTTAGCACTCTCCAAGCCAAATCAGTATCCTCCCTATGAATGAAATATCTTTCATCGAATCCTCCAACCTCTTCTAGAACCTCCCGTCTGAAGGCCATGTTCGCAGTCTTGAAACGATTCCACTTATCTCTTGGCTTTGGGTCCATTCTCACAATCTCGCTGTTCTCATCGATTGTTGTTACGCCACCCTCTATCGCCATAGATCCATCAGCCATCTCTCTTAGGATATCTTCTATCCAGGTCTTTGATGGAACGCAATCATCATCGGTGAATGCAACAATTTCAGCAACGCCTCTCCGTAGACCTTTGTTTCTACTATATGCCGGCCCTCTATCTGACTCAGAATCATCGATTACCTCTATGGAGTTCGGACGAACGGTCTGCTCCTTCAGAGCATCTAGGCATCTCTGCAACTTCTTCTCTCTTCGGAAGGTGGGGATAACCACATCCACACCCATGCTCATGCCCCGCCTATGCTCTAATATAATTAGATAAACGGGTTGAAACTAGGTTATCAAGATAAAAACCGAATTTAGTTAGAAAAGATAATCCCAATCATATACAGGATTCCGTTTAGTTGAATAATCTCTCACCAGACCCGTTAGCATGGTAAACCTAGCCTCAATTGTCCTTGGCGACTTCCAGGATAGTTTAGCTTCAGCTTTCGGGAGTACAATAGGTTGGATAGTAGGCCACCTAATTATTTTGATAGTGCTTTCGATAGTCACTCTCGGAATCCGCGAGAGAGACCATATCATCAAGTATTCAGGAATGGATACGAGGATGGCAACAGAATCATTCACAATCCTAATTATATCAATCGCAATTTTTTGGATTTATACTACTTCCTTCGGATTCGAGGCGGGACCTTCGATCGCTCTTGCGGCGACTACTTCACTCTCACTAAGATGGATGGTAACCATCCTTGGTTAGCCAACACGTCTTTTCCAAACCACAAGAAGTAATATCGAAACTACCAAGAAAGCTGCTGATCCTCCGAAAATAATATTCTGATTTTCAGGGGTTACACCTAGATCTTCCAGGATAGTTCCATTCACATCAATTCCCACATTTGGTACTACTACCTCTCTTTCATTAACCGTAAGGGGGAATGCGAAGTTACTCGTGCATGACATCTCCCCAGAAGTAATCTCATCAATTACAACCAGACATCCTTCCCATCTAATCTGCAAGTTTGGAGGTGTAGTAAGAAGAAAATCACATCCGACAGAACCCATGGGGTTTTGCACAATACAACCCCCTTGGGACAAATCATTAAATCCAGAAGGCCAAATATCTTCCTGAGTACTTCCTTTCTCAAGCAGGTGCAGCGATACCTCCAATTGATTCTGCTCATTGCTATCGCACTCATAAAAAATCGAGAAAGAAACATCTTCTCCGGATTCGACAAATATTGACGATGGACCCGAAATAGAGCATAATGTGTAAGGAAGGACCTCTATCTCCACCAATTCCTCGTCCGAGAAACCAAAGATACTGACTGGGGCACCTGCCCACTGAGTGATAACCGCACTCACATTAATTTCATAGAATCCCTCCAATTGATCGTTTTCTGCTAGTATAACAACGAGAAAATCAACAGTTTCTCCACCTTCAACAGTCACACTCTCTGGCCCTGAAGCCGTCAGCTCACCCGACTGGTAACTAATCTCAACTTCTTCAGTAAGGGTAGTAGGATTAGTCAATTCACAATTGACTACACCACTAAAATACCCGGGTAAAAAATCTAGCTGTAATTGATCGTCACATTCCAAATCCACCTCGGGAAAAAGTTGTTGAGCTGAAGATGTTGGTACAAATGAGAGAATAGCGAAAACTGAAAAGAAAATTACTAGTAAAGACAAACGTTTTCCCATGAACAGCCGTTTTGAGAATTAGTCATAGATATTGGCCTTTTTTGTATCAAACTACTAGGTTTTAATCCTCAAAGCATTCATGAGAATCATTCCCGCCGAAGGAAAACGTGGGCGACGGTTCAGAGAACTCGAATATTAATATCACATCACAGAGTACTAAGGTCACTAGTGGTACTGATGTTCAGGAGAAGCTAATTGTCGCAGCGAGGACGTTTTCCGATTTATTGAAGCCGACGTTTGGTCCACGAGGCCTCGATAAAATGCTATACAAGACTGATGGATCAACAGCAGTAACCAATGATGGAGCTAAGATAGTTGCAGAACTACTGGTGAAGCATCCCGCAGCCAAGATGATGATTTCAATGGCGGAATCTCAAGAGGAAGCCTGCGGAGACGGGGTCACCACTACGATGTTATTGTGTGGGGCATTACTATTGGAAGCAGACACTCTATTCAGAAAAGGATTACACCCCCTTACTTTAGTAGATGGGTACGAAATTGCACTTGGGGCCTGTCTTTCCCAATCTGAATCAGACGCCTCTCCAGCCAATCAAGAAAAACTTCTAGCAGTAGCTGAAACCGCACTAAGAGGAAAAGTAGCAGAAACGGCTCTAGATCACTTTGCACCCATCATTGTGGAAGCACTCACTACAATTTCAGAAAATCGGGATGACCCATCGGCAGAACATGTCTCGATGAAAAAGATTGGAACTGGGTCTCTAATTGACTCCAGACTCGTTAAGGGCGTTGTACTTAGGAAGAGAGTGCTCTTGGACAGCCTTCCTAATGACATTTTTAATCCCAACATAGCCTGTCTCGATGGAGATATTAAGATCAGAGAAATGACAAGAGATGCAGAAATCAAGATCTCAAAGGCTGAGAGCCTAGATTCATTCATCGAAGCAGAGATGAATAGGAAAAATGAAATCCTCGAAAGCATTGTAAAATCCTCTGCCAAGGTCATACTCTGCTCAGGAGAAATAGACAATGATATCCTCCACATGCTAAGCGAAAATGGAATTCTAGTGATTGGAGAATTAGACCCTTCTGAATTAAGGAATGCGTCGGATTCTACAGGATCGAGAATTGTACAAAGTCCGTCAGAAATAGACAAGGAGGCAATTGGAATTTGCGGAAAGGCCACATGGGAGAAAAAGCAGGCTTCGGATGAAGTCGCAGATATCATCCGAATAGAGGACTGCCCAAACTCCTCGGTAGTTACCATAGAGGTAGGAGGAGCAGGAGAGGCCGGAACCGAGGAGGTAATCAGAGGCATTCACGATTCATTGAGAGCTACATCTCTCGCTATGAAAGAAGAACTACTCCCCGGGGCCGGATCAATCCATAGCAGGATGGCTAACGCGGTTAGGGTGGCCTCTGAAAAACAGGGGGGAAGAGAACGACTCGCTATGGAAGCATTCGCCAGAGCCCTTGAGGCCATCCCAGCCACGCTTGTGGAGAACTCGGGCGGTGAGCCCCTAGACAAAATCCTAGAACTAAGAGCAATCCCTCTAGACGAGGATTTCACTGGAGTTTCTGAAGACGGTAAAATTTGTGAAGTTGATAGAACATGGCATCCTAGATCAGTAATTGAGAATTCGTTGGAATCTGCTACAGAGACAGCCATGGGGATGCTTAGGATAGATCAAGTCATTTCCGCAAGAGGCGAATAGTCACCACTAACTTTCAAGCCTCTTACACACGCCCATTCTTCATGGTGAGGCCCAGAGCGCTGATCAGCGTCTGGGATAAAACCGGAATTGAAGACCTAGCTGCAACACTTAATTCGATGGATTGGGATATCATCTCTACTGGAGGAACGGCCCTAAAGCTCAGGAAAGCCGGATTCAAAGTCACGGACGTATCAGATGTCAGCGGCCATCCAGAGATCTTAGATGGACGAGTGAAAACTCTCCATCCAGCTCTTCATGGGGGAATTCTCGCCAGACGTGACTCTGAAGGAGATATGCAGACTCTGGACAATATGGGATATGTTGGTATAGATATGGTATGCGTAAACCTCTACCCCTTCGAGGATACTGCAGCTACAGACCCTCCAGTAAGCGATCAGGAACTGATTGAGATGATCGATATTGGCGGACCCACCATGATCAGATCTGCGGCTAAGAACCATGCCGATGTCATTATAGTTACACAGCCAGAGCAATATGCGACAATCTTACATGCTCTTTCGGAATCANATGGAAAGCCCTCTGGAGTCGATTTAGAAATGAGGAAAGAACTAGCTCTTTCCGCGTTTCAATCTACGGCTGCATATGATTCAGCGATTTCAAACGAGCTATGGAGTAGATTCCTTGGTAGCAAGATCCCTAATAGGATTCTGACTTCTTCAAAGTATGGCATAGAACTAAGATATGGTGAGAATCCACACCAATACGCCTCATTCTATCCATCCACTGGAAAGCCAAGAGGCCTTTCCAGAGCAGAGCAACATGGCGGCAAACCCCTCTCGTACAATAACTATCTCGATCTGGATGCGGCTCTAAGACTGGTTAGGTCTCTATCTCAGACTTGTGATTTTGAATCACACTCCTGTGTGGTCATCAAACACACCAATCCATGCGGAGCCTCAGTGTCCAATAATCAGGTTTCGGCTTGGGAAAATGCACTTGCAAGTGATCCAGAGAGCGCATTCGGGTGTGTGATCGCATTCGATAGGGTGGTGGAGAAAGAAACCGCTGAGTCGATTGGTGACCACTTCTTCGAATGCATGATTGCTCCTGGTTACCGATCGGATGCCTTGGAAGTACTCTCAAATGGTAAGAATAGGAGAATGATGACTCTCGACCCACTGGGCGAGCTCATCAATGAGCCGAAGATGCGTCAAGTACAGGGAGGCTGGTTATCTCAAATCCAAGGAGTCCCTAGAATCGATTGGGAAAATGTGAGACATGTCACTGAAAATAACCTTGATGAAGAAGACCTTAAGCTAGCTAGATTTGGTACCTCGGTGATTGCGGAAGTTCAGTCAAATGCGATTATTCTAGTCCGTAAAACAGAGTCAGGATACTCTACTGTAGGGGTCGGTCCGGGACAGACGAGTNGAGTAGAGGCAGTTCGCATTGCTGCGAGGAGAGCCGGATCTAGAGCGAAGGGAGCAATGATGATTTCCGACGCCTTCTTCCCGTTTCGTGATGGAATAGACACCTCGAACGAAATCGGCATAACCAGCATAGTGCAGCCGGGCGGTTCAATTCGGGACGATGAGGTAATCGAGGCTGCGAACGAGTTCGGGATTGCGATGGTATTTACAGGTACTAGACTATTCAGGCATTAGTGGAAGTAATATATGAAAACAAATCCTAATCACCCCAGTGAAAACCATCATACAGCGAGCTTCGATGCCCCACTGTGACCAAACCCTACGCTTCTGGTTCGAATACCTATGAGGACCTAGTGTCAGCCATAGGAAACACTCCTTTGATCAGACTGAATAGAATCACCGAGGAACTAGCTAGGTCTACAGTATGGGTCAAGCTGGAGAGGTGCAACCCTGGAGGCTCAATAAAAGACAGAATAGGGCTGCAGATGGTCCTGGATGCTGAGGAGAAGGGACTACTGAAGCCAGGTGGGACGATTATCGAGGGAACATCAGGCAATACCGGAATAGGACTAGCTATGGTAGCCGCTCAGAGGGGCTACAAGTGCATCTTCACTATGGCAGATAAAATGAGCAAGGAGAAGATAGATCTACTGAGGGCCATGGGGGCCGAAGTTCACGTTTGTCCCACCGCGGTGGAGAAGGAGGACCCCCGATCCTACTACGAGGTAGCAGCCAGACTGGCTCGAGAGATACCCGGAGCATGGTATCCGGACCAATACTCACATGAGGCAAACCCGTTGACACACTACCTCTCTACAGGTCCTGAGATTTGGGAGCAGACTGGAGGTAAAATAACTCATTTCGTAGCGACGATGGGAACCGGAGGCACGATTTCTGGGACTTCGAAGTCATTGAAAGAAAAAGCCGAGTCAATAGGCTCTACACCGCCCAAGATAGTCGGAGTCGACGCCGTAGGATCTATTCTCAAGCAATGGTTCGATGAGAGAACAATGGGCGAGCCTCATACTTACAAGGTCGAGGGGTTTGGAGAGGATTTCATCCCAACCGCAACCGACTTTTCTGTTATTGACGAGATACACCAGGTTGACGATGGAGAATGCTTTCAGTGGGCGAGAGCACTAGCTAGGAAAGAGGGGATGTTCTGCGGCGGTTCATGCGGCGGTTCCATCAAGGTTGCAATCGATATTGCCAAGAAGGCTGAAGAAAACGATGAGGAAGCTATGGTGGTCGCAGTGTTACCCGACGCCGGAAACCCGTACTTGTCGAAGTTCTACAATGACGATTGGCTCAGAGAGAATGGTTGGGAACCTGACGATTGGGATTAATTACACTCTTTCGAAGGCCTTCTCGAGATCACTAATTAGATCATCTGCATCCTCGATTCCGACCGAGAGCCTAACTAAACCGTCTTCAAAACCCCTTGACAATCGTTCCTCGCGAGGTACCTCTGCATGGGTCATAGTGGCAGGGNGGGTAATCATCGTCTCAACTGCTCCCAAGCTCTCGGCGAGAAGGCATAGCTCAACAGAATTCATCANCTTCTTCCCAGCGTCTAACCCTCCCTTCAGTTCGAAAGAAATCATCCCGCTGTAGCCTTTCATCTGCCTCTTGGCCACATGATGCATTGGATGGGACTCCAAGCCAGGATATACGACCTTAGACACCTTAGGGTGTCTTTCTAGGAAAGCAGCAATCTTCTCCGCATTCTCCCAGTGCCTCTGCATCCTAAGGTGCAATGTTTTCAGGCCCATGATAACCAACCAACAATCGAATGGGCTAGGTACCGCTCCAACACTCTTCTGAATATATTTCAGCTGCTCGTATAGATCGCCCCTATCGGTAATGATAGCACCTCCAATAATCTGGTTGTGCCCACTGAGATACTTCGTGGTGCTATGAAGAACTAAGTCGGCCCCATACTCCAGAGGCTTGAGGAAAACAGGCGTCGCGAAAGTTGTATCCACTACATAGAGGAGATCATTTTTTTTCGCTATCTTCCCTACAGCCTCTAGGTCAGTGACTTTCAGTAGTGGATTCGTAGGAGTCTCTATCCAAACCATCTTGGTTTCAGGACGAATTGCCTCCTCAACGTTCGCTGCTACTTGTGAGTCAACGTAGGTGAACTCAACGCCGTAATTGGTCATCAGTTTGTTAAAAAGCCTGGCAGTACCACCATAGACGTCATCGCAACACACAACGTGATCCCCTTGACAAAGAAGTTTCATGCAGCTGTCTGCGCTCGCCATTCCGCTCGAGAAGGCGATTGCATGACTTCCCCCTTCCAAGGCGGCCAAGTGTTCCTCTAGCTCTTGTCTAGTAGGATTTGATGAGCGGGTGTAATCGAATCCCTTGTCTACCCCAATCTCCTCAAGAACATAGGTGGCCGTCTGGTAAATTGGGGGAATAATAGCTCCCGTCGTTGGGTCCGGCTTGCTTTTGCCTCTTACAGAGATTGTGTCAAAGTCCATGTTTCTCTGCCTCCCGGAACTGGCCATAAGCAAAAGAGTTTGAGTTTCATTAATTTCCCCTTATTCGCACTCTTGCTGCAACGTAGAATATTCCTATAAGACCAGCTAAAATTATGGATACAGCGCCGAATCCTGGATCAGCACCATTCCACGAGGACGGATCTTGAGGCTCTCCATCTCCTAGTGTGGAAACATACCAGACAAACGCTCCAGATGCTGCAGACATTAGCGCTATGAGAAAGATGACTCCCATTTTCGCGTGTCTTGGAACCGTTTTTCCGGTTGCATAGTATTCGAACATCGCCGCTCCGAAGAATCGATTTGTAAGGGTCCACCTGAACATCTTCTCGCTAGAGTATGAAAAAAGGAAGGCCGCTGGTACAGCCCATGAGACGGTGGGCCATCCCGGAACCCAAATACCAATTATCGCAAAACCTACGAAAAGGAATCCTAGTCCTAGGTAAAGACGGCTCAGAAACAGATTACTAGATACGCAGTATCTTTCAACAATCTCATCGATACTGTCCACTCTTTCCATTAAATCGGTCCGGAGGACCATTGATCGTGTTTTAGATGATGTCATCCCAAGGCTCAAGCGATAACTCCCTACCAGAAAGGTATGGAGGCCCCCTTCATCCGCCCCAGGGTCTGCTCAATCGAAGATCCCCTGAGACTGGCAGTTCTGATTTCTGGAGGGGGATCAATNCTATCCTCTCTGTTAGCTTTCCAATCCTCAGAGCCTCGATATCATCGAACAGTGATTGTTCTAGCGGATAGGGAAAATGCTGGAGGACTTGAGTATGGTAAGAGAGCTGGCATCCCTAGCGTGGGAATCCCCCTCCCCAAGGAGATGGAAGGTACCGAACGTCGCCTTGCTCATGAGAGTTTGATACAGAGCCAACTCCAATCTTCGAGAGCCGAGGTGTTGATTCTCAGCGGATACATGAGGATTTTTACCACCTCTTTCGTCGAAAAATGGAAGGGGCGTATAGTGAATATCCACCCTTCTTTGTTACCAGATTTCCCGGGTGCAAATGCTCACCGAGATGTTCTCTCTGCTGGTGTGTCAACTACTGGTTGTACTGTGCATCTAGTGGATGAGGGAGTTGATACAGGACCTATTCTTGCTCAAAGAGAAGTTCCCGTTCTTGAAGGGGACAACGAGGAGACACTACAAGAGAGAGTGAAGAAAGTAGAACATATACTATATCCAGAGACAATAGATTTATTCTGTAGAGGTAGACTTTTAATTTAGATCCTTAGGCCTATTTACGTTAGTTAATTTCTCTGAATCTACTATCAAAAGAGAGTGTTTCATATTTGTGAATTGAACATGCAGAGGGCGTCTGCTTTCCCCAATTCCTTCTAGAACCTCTTTAGGACGAATCAATGCAAGAAGACTTACCACCCGCAAGCAACAGAGATTTCATAATCCTCACCTCAAATCATCTAATCGTTTCAAAGCGTGTTGAATCTCTTCCAATAGGTCCATCGCTCTACCAATGAGCATTTGACGATCCTTCCTGACTGAAGACACTTCTAGCCAACTCATAATCTGTGCAATATCCTGGGAGCCTCTCTTTATTGTCCACTCTAGAACTTCCTCGGACACAGGGTCATCAGATGGTAGCAGACGCTCTGACATGTTAAACCAAGTGAGCATATCNGAATTAGAACTATGGTTATTATTACACGACTCTGTCCTTTATTCTGCCAAGTAGCGAATCTCCATCAGGAACNTCTACCATCTTGAGAGCAGTAATAACTTCCTCCCCAAAAACTCCTCCAGAGTTCTTCGAAGAATATGCTGTTATTAATGCAAGATGACTTTCAATCAACCTACCATTACACCAAGAAATTAACATTTCATCACTCGGAGCACTCTGTTTCGCTCGAAACAACTCTTCAATACTAAGCAGCAAAGCTTCTACGGGCTCAGAATTATTAATCGAAGAAGCTAGGATAACCCATGGAGTTAAACTACTCTTACTAAAGTCCAGATTTGCTAGTAAAAGAGCCGCCAATGCTACGTCCTCCCTCCCATGCCTCTTCCAAAGAATTGTGACTAGTCCCAATATCACTTTCTGGCTTTCTTTGGAATTTGTTAATATCCAAGATGCAATCCTCCTGAGNAGATCATCTGGAGTCCCCAGATGGAAGGAATAGCCAGCAGATTTTCCTAACCTATCAGTACTTGATTTCATTATCATTGCCGGAACACCGATAGGGTAAGCTTCTCGCACAATCTTAGCTAGCTTTTTACTAGATTTATGTGATGAAGATGATTGCTTTTCGAGGTAGTCATCCAACTCTCGCGCACCGCTCATCTATCCTGCTCTTTCTTGGTAAGTATTTTGACGCTATCGAATATCTCGCTCATTCTGTCTACTGAATCATTCAATCTCATCCTGAACTCGTCAATAAAAGTCCTGTGAACAATTTCCTCTAGCTGTCTGTCAAGACTTCTCGCTATTGCGCGATGTTCTGACTCAGAAATCCCAAAAATCCTCCTTAGATACTCGATCAGAGACAGAACATCATCTGACCTATCAGTATGTATTAACATCACCTCCAGTACCTGACCATAAACTAGACGCATTTCGCTTTCGACTATTTCCTGTCCACTAACGACATCTCCTTCATCTGAGACGATAGAGTCGTAGATTCTCTTCGGCTCTTCTTCTCCTAGCCTTAATGAATGGGCAAGTTTGGTCAGAATCCTCTTTTCTCCGTTCGATAATTGACCGTCTAATAAGGCCAGTTTAGATGCCTTCATGAAGACTCTAGATCTATCTCCCTCGACAGTGCCCTCGCCATCTTCCACGAACTTCGATATGTGCACTATGACTTAACGACTGGGTTCCGAATTACTGAAATTATTGTGTAATTTTCCTAACAGTAGCATTCATCAAGGCACCTACTACCCGAGATATTGCTGATCAGCCCTACTCGCGGGCGCCTTGCGCCCATCCGAACCCCCCCGCCAAACTGGCGAAAAAGGGGGCAAGGCCCCGGTTTGGGGCCGAAAGGCAAAGGAATTGAATAATATGTCAAATGAAGGAAAATATGTCATACATGCAACTATCAGAGTCGACGGTACTGTAGCAAGAAAGGATGTTGTTGGGGCTATCTTTGGTCAGACAGAGGGCCTCTTGGGAGAAGGACTCCAACTTAGACAACTGCAGAAAACTGGAAGAATCGGACACGTCGATGTCAGTCTGAATAACAACAAAGGCAGAGTCCAAGGACAAATCGATCTCTCTTCGTCTATAGACCAAGTTAGTACGGCTGTAATTGGAGCAGCCCTGGAAACAATCGACAGAATAGGACCGTGTAAGGCAGTAATAAAAGTAAAAGAAATCGAGAATATCCGGTCTGCGAAGAGGGACCATGTTATCGACAGAGCAAAGCAGCTTCTGCTGGGGATCGTAAATTCTGCTACTGGAGAATCAAAGAACATCCTTGACGAGGTACGCTCTGTGTTAACTTTGGACACAATGGTAGAGTTCGAAGGTATGACCGCNGGCCCAAATGTGAAAGAATCGGACGCTATCATCATAGTAGAAGGTCGGAACGATGTCCGAAATCTGTTGAAGTTCGGAATAAATAATGCGATTGCTACCATGGGTTCTGGAATAAAACCCAAGTTAGCAGAACTAGCATCAAAGAAGAAAACTGTAACCGCATTCCTAGATGGAGATAGGGGTGGTAAACTTCTACTTATGGAGATTAACGGAACTCTGGGTAAGTCGCTTACTCACGTGGCTTTCGCTCCTCAGAGCAGAGAGGTTGAGCATCTTGAAAGCAAGGTTGTAACAAAATGTCTAGGACAGAAGGAAATTGCGTCCAAGGCGGTTTCTAGGATTCAGACTGAGATACAAAAGGACGATGATGCTACAGTTGGGAAAGGCAANCCTTCACTGGAGGCTCCTGAAGAAGTAAAATTATGGGCCACATTAATGGATGGTTTGAAGAGAAACCAAGCAGTAATAGTNCAATCAGATGGATCTGGATCCGACCCAGTCAGCGCCAAGGATTTAGAGGCAGCGCTGGGGAAANCGGANGGAGCCCAGGGACTAGTCTTTTCTGGAAAAGTAACTGATAGAATCCATGAACTGGCATCCGGCGCAGGAATCAACAACGTCATAGGAAAGTCTGTTGGCCCCCAATCNCTGAAACTAGGGGTACAAGCGTACTCAGTTAGTGATTTAGATTGAAAGTAAGAGCCGTGTGGCATACAATTGCCCCGCCAATAAAGCACCTCTACCAGAGGTTATGAGCAGAAGCCATCAAAAGTCCCTCATGTCCGCTCGGTCCGATGCAAGACACAACCATGGCGTTACTTTCTCTCTATGGGGCCCTTTCTATTGCACTCCTACTATTGTGGATTAAGCACAAGTCAGTAAGGAGACAAAGAGATAGAATTGCAGTAAAATTAGGATCAATGAAGGGAAATCTCAGCGATACCTCTGATAGATTGGANCTTCTTTCCAGAGGCGTAGACACCATACTCTCCGACTCGCCACGAGTCCATGATTTGCTAAGTGTACACAAAGCGCTTGAATCAGCGGAGTCATTACTATTTAACCAAGGAATGCCAATTAGCAACAGTGAGTCATGCGCTATTGCAACTCACGCTGCCAAAGAGATCCTAACCCACTACCCCGGTTCAATTAATGATGAAGAAAGAAAACAAACTCCGGGTTTGGGGCCCCTCTCCAAAAGACTTAGCGCCATCCTCACAGAGGCAGAGATGAAGGCTGAAGATATCGAACTCTCGGCCGAAGAGCACAGGAGATTGGGGGAGCTTTTCCATTCAATTGAAAGATTTGATTGGGCAGCAGACTGTTTTCAAAGAGCAAATGAACTAGATCCAGAAGACGAATCAGCTTTGAGGTCCCTCTCAGCAATTCAGAGGAAGGGAGGAGATCTCGAATCTCTGGATAGATCCTTGGAAAGACTCCTTGCAGTAGCTCCAGATGACATATCTATCCTTAGAGAGCAGACCATTCTTCTACAAGACTCAGAAGATGAGAGAGTCAATAGAAACAGAAAGAGGCTGGACGCATTAGGAGCAAAGTCACTGGAATCTGAGATAGAGAACCAGCTATCACAAATCGCTCAGAGGGCTAAAAATGTCGACAGGAACTCCAGCCAAGGAAGTAGCTACACAGATAGTGCGGCAAGCTTGGTCGAGAGGGCTGCAAAACAGCTTCTTTTAGGTGAGGTCACAGCTGCTCGTGAATCAGTAAATTTAGCTATTGATCTGGATGCTAACTTCGGACAGGCTTGGTCACTGAAGGCTAGATTGATTGCATCGGAGAAAGGAAGAACCAAGGATGCAATAAAATGCATCAGACGAGCAAAGGCTCTCGATGAATATACGGTGATTTTAGAATCAGAGATTTTAGAATCAGACGATAGAACAGACGCTGCGATCGAAGTCTTGGAAGAACACCTAGAAATCTCACCCAGAGATTCAGAAGCNAGAGGCAGACTTAGTCAGCTCTGGTTAAGCCGAGGAGCATTTGATACAGCTAGAGAGATNCTAGATGAAGCCCCAGAAGAAGCTTGGGAATCTGCTAAAATGCATGTAATGGCAGGGAGACTCAACTTAGTGAATTCAGACAACGAACGCGACCAAACAGGAAAAATTGACCAAATGGGCGTGATAGATGCTCTAGTTTCTTTTGATAGAGCNATTGGAATCGATCGAGAATCAGGGCTTGCATGGCTTGGAAGAGCTAGGGCATTACGATATCAAGGATCATTCGACGAAGCTGAAGTTGCGCTTGTAAGGGCTAGAAGACTAATTCCAGAACACCCCTCCATACCATTGGAAGAGGCACAACTGTGTCTTGATTCAGGAGATATCGAACAGGCTAATACATTATCATTAGAGGCAACAACAACGCTAAACAATAATCCGACTGTTTCATTCATCAGAGGGATTATTTCCGCTAGATCTGGGAGATTAGAGGAATCTCTAAACTTCTTTTCCAGAACTCTGGATATCCAACCCGAACATGTCAGAGCTCGGCTGAATAGAGCGTCTGCAGCACTGCTTTGCGATAATCTGACTCTGGCACTTGATGATGCAAATATCCTTGTTGACGCAAGACCCAAACACGAATTGGCCAGACTCAGAAAATCTGAGATACTGATGAACCAGGGAGATTGGAGCGCAGCAGAAGTCGAACTAAGAGAGCTACTGAGATTGAATCAAAATAACTCAATGGGATTAGTTCATCTAGGTACTTGTTTGATAGCGATGGATAAGTCAGAACAAGCAGAAAAACCTCTAAACAAGGCAATAGAAACCAATCCAGATCTCTCCGAAGCTTGGTATCAGAGAGGCCTTCTTTACTTGGATTTCGGTAAGTCAAGGGAGGCTATGTCCGATTTCGAGGAAGCAGTACGGGCTGACCCACAGCACATCGATGCAAGACTCAGAATAGCAGCAATCTTGCACGAAGATGCGGATCTGGAAAAAGCTAGGGCTGCTTGGAGAAACGTCCTTGATGTGGACCCTCAAAACAGACTAGCAAGGAGAAGATTGGAAGAATGTACAAATTATACGCTATCCAGTAAAGAGGCCGTTNCTCCAAAGGATTGAACTGCATAAACTCAGACGAACCATAATGCAACCTGCCCAATCTATCGAACCGGGTTCGTCGGCCCCAGACTTCGAACTTCCCAACGCGAACGCCAGTCTAGGAAAAAAAAACATGACACTTTCAGATGTAATGGGCGAAAATGGTGCCGTCGTTTTTTTCACCTGTAACCACTGCCCGTATGTAGTCGGTTCAGAGCCTAGAATCGAGAGGATTGCTAACATCTCAAGGTCTTCTGATCTGGGATTCGTTGGAATCAACTCAAATGACCCAGTAAAATATGAGTCTGACTCTTGGGAAAATATGGTTAAGAGGGCATCTAAGGGTATGAGCTATGCATATCTACACGACTCTTCCCAAGAGATAGCACTATTATACGGAGCAGAAAGAACTCCAGAATTCTATCTGTTAAACGCTAAACAGGAAGTTGTCTACCGAGGAAGAATGGACGACTCTCCGAGAGATCCGTCCCATTCTACAACTTCAGAACTAGAGGATGCAATAAATAGCCTCATATCTGGTCAGGACATCTCAATTACCAGGACCGAAAGTATCGGCTGCTCTATCAAGTGGAAGACCCATCCTGTCAAGTGGAAGGATTAGGTGCTACAATTGGCAATGGGCCTTTATGCAAGATCTTTCTACATTTTAACGAGGCTTTCACCCCCAAGCTTTAGGAGTAGAATGTGGATTTGGTTATATCAGAGAATGGCTAAATCTCAAACAAATTCCGAATTCAGACTCAAGAATTATGCCTTAGGACAAACTAGTATTGCTCCAGAACCAACTCTGTCTGAGTAGAGCTTATATCTCCAGGAGCAGCTAGCCACATTCTATCCAATAGGTCTCGAAGAGCAACCGTATCATCTACGTGAACTACAGCGACCAAATCGGCATCTCCACTGATTTCATACACGCTCTCCACGCCGGGCCAACCAGAGAATTCACCTGCTAGAGAGCCAATCTCGGTCCCCGGACCAACCTTTAATCGTATCAAAGCAGTAAGGCCAATCCCTGCTTCCCTAACAGTATANCCTCGAATGATTCCACTTTCCTCCAATCTCCTAATCCTTGTTCTAACAGTTCTCTCTGTCACTCCTACTCCTTTTGCAATATCAACATAGGGCGATCTTGCCGAATCTCTCAAGAATGATAGAATAGACCGATCCAAAGAATCGACATTTGTCATAATATTATCCGGAAANAGAAGAACTTATGGTTGTTTTTGACATTTTTCATAATAATTACTATTGTTTATTTCCGTTTTCAATACATAGTTTAATCATCTTCGATTGGTTGTATTCAAATGGGTCGGCCTACGTAGACGTGTTATGGGAGGGGAAGAAGCAACCTCTCAGCTTAGAATTCAGGAGTACTTGGATGAGGTCTGTGATCTTGATATCCCTTCTTCTCATTCTCAATGGTACAATATAGACGTAGCCTCCCTACTTACGGGCTCAAGAATTGAGGGCCACGAATTGGACCCAATCACTGGCTCGTCCCTCATATTCCTATCTAAAAGCGCGATACTGTGCTGTCCTCAGTCCGGCAAGATTCATCACTATCCGAAGCATTTAATTCACTGCTTCGTAGATGACAATCGGTCAGAGTTAACGGAGGCGGATGGCGTTCTTTTGAGGGCAGAACTATTCTCAATTTCACCTACTGATGAGCAACTATGTTGGGAATGCTGTTGTAGGTCGGAACTAGAGGTCCCTGAAATTCAAAGCAAGGTCTCCAGATGGCTCAGTTGGCTAAATAGATAGAACCTTTTTCCGCTACCTTGAGAAGTCAGTGAGCATTCGAAGTGCTAATGGGTGGCGCGATTAGCGACATCTTCGCTCGAGCGATTCTAGACTCAAGGGGAAACCCAACCGTGGAAGTCGACTGTTTCGTCGACGGGGTACTTTCGGGAAGAGCTGCAGTACCATCCGGTGCAAGCACTGGAACACACGAAGCAGTTGAGCTACGAGATGGTGGTGGAGACTGGGTGGGCAAAGGAGTTCAGGATGCAGTCAACAATGTGAATGGCCCAATTAGAGACAGAATTGTCGGAATGGACCCTAGCAACCAATCTAAAATAGATAAGGCTATGATTGAATTGGATGGCACTCCCAATAAGGGAAATTTAGGAGCGAACTCAATACTTGGGGTCTCACTGGCCTGTCTAAGAGCCGCTTCGGGTCGACAATTGTGGAAACACCTTTCTAGAGATGGAGAAATTAGTATTCCCGTACCTATGATGAATATCCTTAATGGTGGAGCACATGCAGNTACGAACGTAGACGTCCAAGAGTTCATGGTAATCCCTCATGGGTTCGAGAGCTTCCCAGAAGCATTACAAGCCGGAGTGGAAACCTATCACTCTCTGAAAAAATTACTACAAGATGAGCAACTCCTTGGAGGGGTGGGGGACGAAGGTGGTTTTGCTCCAAGCTTACCTAGGAATGAGGAGGGACTTAGGCTGGTTCTTGAAGCAATCAAAGGTGCAGGATATTCACCAGGAGAACAGATTTCGATAGCGCTCGACGTAGCAGCGCAAGAATTTTTTGATGGAGAAAAATATCAATTGGACGGAATGGCACTATCTGGTAGCGAGCTTGGGAGATTGTACTCTACTTGGATAGATAACTATCCCATAGTGTCAATTGAAGATCCATTCGGTGAGGATGATTGGGACTCATGGATAGAATTCAACTCAAGAGAAGGAAAACGAATCCAAATAGTGGGTGATGACCTATATGTAACCAATCCACAGCGGCTCATGAGAGGAATTAGTCAGAGTGCATCCAATGCAATTCTGATTAAGTTAAACCAAATTGGTACGGTTTCAGAGACATTAGAAGTCATAAGAATAGCCCGAGATGCTGGATTTGGTACAATAATCAGTCATAGATCGGGAGAGACATCTGACGACGCAATCTCCGATATAGCCGTGGGGACAAATTCGAAGCAAATCAAAACAGGGGCACCAGCTAGAAGCGATAGAACCTCAAAATATAATCAGCTAATCAGAATTTCAGAATTCGTTGAAGAATTNCCAAAATTATTCTAATGCGCATAACAGCATCGGCAGAACGATGCTAGCATCTGACTCTATCACGAACTGTGGGCATTCGACCCCTAACTTACCCCAACTGATTTTCTCATTGGGAGGAGCCCCAGAATACCCTCCATAAGAAGCACTAGACTCTGAAATCTGACCAAACCATGACCAAAGCGGCACATCTATTCCCGCATCCTGCCTCAACATTGGAACCACTGAAATCGCAAAATCTCCCGAAATTCCCCCGCCAACTTGGAGTATTCCCGTAGGCGAATTATCCTCCCTGTACCAGTCAGCAAGTGATTGCATTGTATCTAAGCCACCCTTCACAATAGAATTACTCTTCAGAGTACAATCAAGTACTCTAGCCGCGAGAAGACTCCCAAGAGTCGAGTCTTCCCATCCTGGGGTGAAAATGGGAAGATTGGCATCTGCAGCCGCAATTAGCCATGACTCCTCTGAAGGAGAGGAAAACTCTAATTCTCCATGAAGAAGTAAATCGTAAATATATTCGTGAGGAAAACGACTATCCCCGACAACTTCGGCTTCTTCCCAAAGCTCTAGTAACCTCTCACCTATTTGGATGAAGGCCTTCTCTGGGATTGCCACATCTGTGATACGATTCATCTTCCTCTTTGATAACTCAGCATCATCTTTCTTGCTTTGCTCTCTCCAATTTGGAATNCTTTCATATTCAGATCTGGAAACGAGNCCAAACAACTCCTCCTCTAAGTTTGCACCTGTACAACAAATCGCATGAATACGTTGCTCTCTAATTGCTGGCGCGAGACTCTTTCCGATCTCCGCTGTTGACATCGCACCAGCCAAAGTCAACATCAGCCTACCACCACTATCCAGAAAAACTCTGAGAGATTCAGTACACCTGGATAATTCTCCAGCGTTGAAATGCTGGTAGTGCTTCTCTATGAAATCTCTAATACTCACCTACTCACTCCTGAATCTCTCTACTCGTTCTCTAAATGCCATCCTAAGTCCCGGTATCTTTGTAATTAAATNACCATGAATCAAATCCGCTACTGAATCAGGATCGTGATCTCCACAGGTAAAAACGTCCAAAGCTAACAATCCCCTTTCTGTGTAGCAATGAGCAGTAACATGACTTTCGTCTATCAAAATAATTGCAGCGAACCCAACAGGACTTACACTTCCATCGAACTCCTCCACATGTGAATGAACTATCCTGACACCTGACTCAATCAATCCTTTCTTCAGAATATCCAGAATTAAAGACCCNTCACTTTTACTTGGAGATGAGTAGTTGACATAGTCGATTATCACATGGGCTCCAACTGGCTCAGGGGCGCTCACGCTACAGGTGCAAAGTCACCAAGATTTCAAACTCACTCTTAGCAAAGCCACCTTCTAAGGCGCCTTATTCCTTCATGAATGGCATCCTCATCAGCAGCATAAGATACTCTCACGAAGCCATCCCCGTCTGTAACTAAAGACGCTGGAATTAGTTGAACTCCCGCTTCCAGAGCACCATCAGCGAACTCAATATCACTCATCCCGGTACCAGTTACATCAGCAAAAACGTAGAAAGCGCCCTCTGGCTCAGGGACCCTTAGTCCTGGAATTGAAGACAAACCGTCTGTCATCAATTCCCTTCTTTTGAGATATTCCTCATTGAATGAATTGACATAATCATCACAACCCAGAGCGACTATGGCGGCATCCATCATGAAGGTCGGGATATGTGAAGCAGAATTTGCCTGACACTTCATCGCTGCTCTCATTGCGTCTTTGGGCCCAGTCAAGAAACCCACTCTCATTCCTGTCATAGCCCAAGATTTCGACCACCCATTAATCACAATCGTCCTATCCTTTCCTCCGGGTAGCGTNGAAGGAGAGACATGGGGCCAATCTACCCAAACCATCCTTCCATAGATTTCATCAGAAACAATCCAGAGATCATGCTCCACAGCTATTTCTACAATTTTTGATATCTCATCTGGGGTAAATACAGCTCCAGTCGGATTGCAAGGCGAATTTATCAGAATCATTCGTGTTTTCTCGGTAATAGCCCCCCTAATCGCCTCAATATCTGGATGAAAGTTCTCCATCTTCACTTTTACATGAATTGGCTTCGCTCCTATGAATTCCAGCATTGGCTCGTAAGACGCCCAAGAAGGAGAAAGAAGAATAGCCTCGTCACCTGGCATGGTTGTGATTAGAAACGAGTATAGTAGTGCCTGCTTTGCTCCAGGGGTCACTACGATATCTTCAGCTCTAGCCTCAATAGAATGGTGGTGCAAAAGATAGTCTGCTACAGACCGACAGAGATCCATCGTACCCGGCCCTCGGGTATACTTTGTCTTACCAGACTCCAGGCCCCCGATAGCAGCTTCAATCACCTCTCTAGGCGTTTCGAAACCAGGCTCTCCAACCGTCCACCTAACGACCTCTTTTCCAGGTGGCTGTAGGTATGGGGCGAACCCTACCCCTAGCCCCTCAAAGCGGGAAGACACGCGAGGCATACCTACCTCACCGGTAACCACCCAATGAAGGTATGCCGAAACTCGGACAGTCTTCAAGAAAGAAAGTCGGCTCGGCCAACCCAAGCACGAGTGGCAGAGTAGCTATGCAATGGACTGCAGATCCATGGACCCGGGTGCAAATCCCGGCTCGTGCTCCACAAAAAACATTCAGAGGTCCATCACTGCATTGAGTGTGTAAAGTAGGCCCAATACGATTGCAAACGTGATTACCATTACGTTGAAGTCCTCCGCTCTATTTTCCCATTCCTCTCCAGCATAAGTCATCCCATCCTCTATCCCCTCGGGCCTAAGTCTGTAGTAGGCGTAAAGAATCAGTAGTAGGGCAAGCGGCCCTGCTACAGCATCTTGTATTGTTTGATCCGTAACTACCCTCCGTGCCCCATCATCAACATATGCGACGTAGGTCTGGATAGTAGCTGCTAGTGTAAAGAAAATTCCAGGATGAATTATTGACCACTTTCCACTAGGACCATCTAATACCGTCAGCATGGTCCATAACAGGTAGACNAGGAACAGACTCCCACCAACCGCCACTGTCACTGTTGAGGGAGCCCCAAGACCCTCAGAAGGATCCCCTCCCTCCACAAGGTCGACTACTGACTGTGGATCGAGAATAGCCCTGAAGCAGTAGTATATTCCCATTATAATCAACAGTCCTAGAGCCAAAAGTGCTGGAGTGTCCTTCACGTTCACACCCGGGGCGAACTCTGACAACCCGTCATTAACTTCATCCTCGCTCATCAAAAACCAGTAGGCTGCTATGTATGCTACAAGAACTACAGGAACAACGTATTTCGGTGTCTCTGAGGAGTCCAAGCTATCTCCCCAGTGAATCCATAGCATTGCCGACATAGTTGTGAGCCCGGCAATCACCGGAATCATGGTGGTCCACTTACCCTTGGCTCCTTCATTCAGTATAATTGCTGTAGAAATGAAGATCCCGAACATAAGTACGCCGTTGAAAGCAGTTTCCGGTCCACCGTTTCCATAGGAATTACTAGTTTCGGTGGTATCGTTGCTAAGAAGAGTGAAGCAATCTCCGGCTCCTCCTGTCACATAGCAGTCGGCGAAAAACATGAAGTTCAGCGCGTAAACAAATGTTACAATTGCGGTGAACGACAGCAAAACAGCGGCAGGCATTGATTTTATCCTTAAAAGACCCATATCGAATGGTAACCAAACCAATCTAAAGTACTTCTCTTTTTATTTGATAGAGAATGGTAGATTTTCTAGATCTACATTTCCACCACAGAGAATGATTCCCACTCTTCCCAGCCCTCCTCTCTTTTTGAAATTCGGATTAAGAATAGCCGCCAAAGAAATTGCACCACTAGGCTCAACAATCATTTCGAAATTTTCGTAAATTAGAGCCATAGCCCCCAAGACTTCTTCATCGCTGACTCTGATGATCTCTTCCACGTTCTCTCTAATAATTGGCCAAGTAATCTTACCCATGCTAGTTAATAGTCCGTCGCAGATTGTNTCAGGTCCCGTTTGAGGGACAAATTCTCCCGATTCCAATGATCTTGCAGCATCGTCCGCTCCCTCTGGCTCAGTTCCAAAAACTAGTGCGCCCGGTAGCAATTCTCTCGTAGAAATACTCGTACCTGACATCAGGCCCCCTCCTCCAATAGGACACAATACTGCGTCCAACTCTCCACACTCCTCAATCATCTCCTTTGCAGCGGTTCCCTGCCCTGCAATCACATTCAGATTATCAAACGGATGAATAAACGTAGCTCCGGTTTCCTCCAGTACCTCGTTTGCAGCCTCAATCCGAGACGCTAGATTAGGTTCACATAGAATAACCTCACCACCGTTCCTTCTTACGCCATCTACCTTTACGTTTGGAGCATTATTTGGCATCACGATGAATGCCGGGACACCTCTCTGCTTGGCGGCTAGCGCGACGGCCTGTCCGTGATTCCCACTACTGTGGGTGCATAGTCCATTTTCCGCTTCTTCACCCAGAAGCATCACTGCGTTTGAGGCTCCTCTGAATTTGAATGCCCCAATACGTTGCATATTCTCGCACTTCATGAAAATCTTACGACCCGCTAATCTGTCTATTTCGGATGAGTTGACCACCGGGGTTTTCACAACAATCCCTTCCAGTCTTNTAGCGGCATCTTTCACATCCGAGAAGTTGACAGGCAACATCGTATTCGTCTATCCCATCGGTTAGCAATACATGATTACTACGGCCTCCTCCCATCGAATTATGGAACGCGAAGGCGGACCGGAATGGAGACTCACCGCTTTCGCTTCAATTGTTCTAATCCTAGATGCATTGGTCTTTGGAGTCGCTCCACTGGGGCCATGGAACGATGCGAGCTTCTCAAGGGGGGCGATCGGTTTGATGGGACTTGCCATGGCATACGTCTCTTGGTATCGCTACACATTCAAGAAAAATGGATTAATCCCTTGGATCGATCTTTGGGAGAATCCCGAGACTTCCAGCAGAAAAGTATTGGCAGCATCCATCACAGCTCTAATCTTGGCTTGGATTGCCGGCAATCAAATGCAGCACTTACTTCCGGATCCTACAGGTCTAGTGATCAGTCTTGTTGGCCTTCTTCTGGGCATTCAAGCAATATATGCGATGATGACCATCGGTCCCCTCAAAGAAGACTAACTATCTTCTCCCAGGTCTCCAAAACTGAAGTGGAAGTGCAGGCTCGCCTTGCATCGCCCGGAAAGCTAAGTGATCCGCTCTTTCATTCCACCTGTGTCCCCTATGTGCTGGGACATGCTCCCCGACAAGGTCGATAATAGAAGCAACTTCTTCCCATAGAAGGCCAACTCTTCTAGCCAACTCTAGATTTGCCTTCGCCTTCCAAGATCCTGAAGCGATGTTTAACGCATAATTCGAATCTCCTCTTAAGATGCATTTCTCTATACTACCCTCAGCTAGTAACCACCTCAAAGCGTTCGCAATCGCTGAAAGCTCTGCAGTATTGTTTGAACCGACTTCAGCCCCCAAAAAACCCTCCTCTTCTGAGTTGGTTATGACTTTGCCACTAATCTCGGTGAAAAGATCCCCCTTCCCATTCCCACCACCTACGTCTCCTTCTATTACGCAAAAACCCCAACCAGCGCTTGTTTCCGCAGTCACATTTCGATTCTCTTTACACGATCCATCTACGTAAATGTGAACCTTGCTGGGACTTTTCATAATTAGTCTCCGATCAGATTGGAGTAACCAACTGGATCAAGAAGCTTCTCGGACTCGTTATTCCCTCCAGTGTTGATTTTACAAATCCAACCAGATCCATATGGATCATCATTGATTTTCTCAGGCTCGTCTTCTAGAGACTCATTCACCTCTGTGACCGTTCCAGATAGTGGCGCATAGATTTCACTTACCGACTTTACAGACTCGACGCTAGCAAAAGACTCCATTTCGGCTACAAATGCTCCAACCTCTGGTAGTTCCACCCATACTACTTCTGTTAGAGCGTCTTGAGCAAAGTCGGTAATCCCAATGGTTACATCGTCCCCTTCAATCCTAATCCACTCGTGTTCTGCTGTGTACATCAGGTCATTTGGAACTTCTCCCATCATATCACCTATCATTGCGTGGAGCTACTTGGGGTCAAGTTTTCGCTTCCTATTCCTCACTATGTTTCGACTCAAGATGTTCCATTTCCATTCTAGCCCACTTAGATCCTACGCTCTGCATGTTAGCCTCATCTCTCTCATCCTCAAGCCTCGATTGCATCTCAAATAGCACTTCTCTACTAAACCAGTTATCAGTCGGCCATGTACCATGTGACCTGCTTCCTCCCGCTATCAGAATCAACAGCAAAACTCCCGATAAAAATCCTAGTGACATTGGTAACAATATTTTGCTTTCCCAAAAAAAGCCTCCCCTTTCTATGATGCCTATGGAAACTACTGTAGTCATAGTTATCAAGAAACCCCAGAGGATTCGCACTATCTTCTTTGCAGGGGTATCCATGTCTACCCGTTGATGATACACTGCATCAACTTGCCTAAAGAGAATCAAAAGTCTTGGATTAACTTTTGAATTTTGTACGGAAGAAGAGATCTATTCACTGGAGTGACTTCGAGTATTCTAGCATCGTCCCTTCTTCTAATATCCTGTAGAAGAGGGTGCCTACTTTTCTTGTGGAGAGTCAGTAGAGTGGGTAAATCATGCTGGAGAGCCAATCTTACAGAATTAACAAACCCTTCACTCTCAACGGTAAACTTCCCTACTTCGTCAATGACTAAGATTTCACAGTTTCCTATGCTGTCTAAGATAGCTGGAACTCCCACTCTGTCGATTTCAGTCGGGTCAATTCCAAATCCAAGAATTCTATTCCTGGAATCTATTTCTCGATGAGCCATGACTCCCTTTTCACCGGTTAAGATATTAACACAAGCGTAACCCACTCTTTCTCCATTTTCTATTACTGGCTCGCATCTCATTCCCCCGACAATATGCTCTGGAGGCGAGGGCCCCTTCGTCCTTCTGAAGCCACCGCCCTCTGTGGAAATCATATCCACCACCTTTTGCAATACAGCTGACTTCCCTGAGCGAGGTAGGCCTGTAATTCCAATCTTCGGATTTATTCCCATTTTCCTCTCCTAGCTCTTTTCCCAACTTCGGAACGGTTCTCCTATGCAAACCACGAATATTAACTCATGCTAGAATTGGGTGTATTTCCGGATATAGGAAAATGAAATCCGCAATTTTCAGCCAAAAGCCTCGTCCTTTCCAATCATAGATAACGAAGACCCCCCTTCTTCAATATCGAAAGGAAGCATCTCAATCTCGTAGTTGTTTACATTGTTGTTCGCAGCCCAAGCCTTAGACCATAAATCCAAGTCGCTAGAATTTAGTTTGGCAGCTAGGAATTGTAAACCCTCATCAAGAGTTCCGAAACGCTCTATCAGCAGTTCTTCCACAGAATCGGGAATATCTAGGAAACTCACAGAGTTCGACAGAATGCAGCCCTTAGGAACTACGGCCCAAACCATCCTTCTACCCAATTGGGGGCTAACAATAGCTTGGCATACTATCCTAGAAGGTCCAGCCATATCCTTGGGCCCATCCCAACCAGAATTACTAGTAGTTGCCTCTTTGGTAGAATCCCAATTGAATGCAGGATGAACCAATCTACCTTTGCCTCTTGAGTACTCTACATGGGATGCTCTGATGAATGGCAACATACCTCTGCTGCCCATCCAGTCACAGATATTTTCTGACCAAGATGACCTGTCAACCTCTCCCACTCTCACCTTTATTGAAACATCGCTCGGATTTAACCAGGTCCCCTGCTCAACGAGTCTGGGTTTGTCCGCGAGCTGCCCAATTGCTGACAATGTCCTGTTCCTAGCCGATTCTGATCTTGGCATTTTCGGAACTGCCCATGAAGCATCCGTCCAACTCGACCATGGACCCCTCTCCAACTCTAAGAACGGAGCCTCAGAGTAGAGTCCCTTGCCATGAACGATATCACCGATTCTTAGTGGGTCAAAACTGGTCATCACATCGGTCTTGCCGCCTACTGTCACTCCGATTACAGAGACTCCCTGGGATCCTCCGAATAGGAGCTGGCTATCCTCTGGGAAAGACCACACGGAATCCCATTCGTTAGACTCAACTAATAATTTCCTCAGTGGTAGGCTGCTCTTTTCTCTGAGAACGGAACTCGGTACGACCAGTCTAACCCTACCACCCTCTCCAGAAATCTGTAAGGATCTCTCNATATACAATCGGTATAGATTGACATTCCCTTTGATTGCTGAGAATCTAGGGTTCCCATCGGAGTCAATGAATTGACGAAGCTTCCTAGAGAGGTCCTTCCTCATCCTACTACCCTCTGGATGTCCTCTGAACCTATCCTTTATCCTGAGCCATGGGGGTCTCGAGACTAATAACATAGGCTTTTCGTTCCAAGGCCACTCACCCAACAGAGGGTCACAGCATCTCACATTGCTTTCGATAATCATCTCAGCCTCATTAAGGCCAATCCTACTCTTATCTCCCTCTCCGTCCAAATCTACTAGTCCAAGTCTAGCCAGTACGATGATCAACCTCTTCCTAGCACTTTCAACCGCTATCTCAGAACTATCCACTAGCTGAAGACCTTCCAGCAATTTCAGTGTATCTTCCTTCCTTTCTTGAGGCGACGATCCAGACAATCTTTCGGAGTGAATCCTAAGAATTCTTTCCGCAAACACTCCTCCCCCCACACATGGATCTGCAAAGGGAAGCGGAACCCCTGAGATGGTGATGTTCTTCTCGATTTCTCCACTCTNTCCATNACTACCGTCATCCGAAATGTCTTCATTNATTTGCTTTGCAAATGCTCTGAAACTCGGTGGCAAGGCNGCTAGNGAAAGAGTTGCGGGCGGCTCCTTCTTACTATTCTGACCATGCCGAAGCTCATCATTCAATATCGCATCAACGAATTTAGCTGGAGTCGCATAGACGCCCCTAGGAGACCGACCATCACTCTCGGCATCGAGCCTAGCAAGGANGTGGTCTAGAACAGTCCCGGGGTTACTAAGAAGACCAGCAGGTAGAGTCGGCCAACTCTGAGGCAGCGCTGCTGCAATGGGTTGATTGTTCTTCGTCGCATTCAACCAAGAATCTAGCCAGATTCCTATCTGTAGCTCTCTGTCTGGGCACTCATGGTCCAGTCTAGCATACCATCCAGAAGTCTCGCTTGGCATATTCAATACGGACACGCTCTTCTTCTTTCAATGGTTGTATTGCAGAATCCAATCCAGCTCATCCGCCAATAACAAAAACATCCCTTTCGATTTCAATAATCTGCTTGTCTTGAAGAAGCCAAGAGATGGATTCATCGATGTCTTCAGAACAGATTCCTGGAGATTCAAGCAAACTCATAATCTCATCAAAATGAAGCCCACTACCACGGATGCTAGAGTCCTCAATAGCGATTAGTATCTTCTGACTGACATAAGCGAGAATCAAATCATCATCAGTCGATAATTCTCCAAAATCAACNAACGGGCCGGATTCTTCCGCATCAGAAGCAAGACCCTCACCCTCATCACTGGATTTGTAAACATCAAACAGGTTTCTCTGTTTAGGATCATTAATTGGAGAAGATCCGATCCTCTCCCTCCTCCTTCGCATCTGTTTAGCCAGATTTTCTATTCTGTGTAGGCGCTGTTCGAACCTCAACTTCTCCCTTCCCAAGTGCGATTCTAGTAACTCCAACTCCTCATTGGCTCTTTCATCCAACCACTTAGATAAATCCCAATTCGGATTCTGTCTCAGCATGGTCTCCCACAGCAGAGATACCGATTCGGGGAGTGTCCTAATGTCAATCTTGGATCCTCGCCCACCTTCTTCCGGATTGCCGCTCACACACTCCTTGCCCGCTTGACCGTCTATCAATGTCTCCCAAACTTCCTCAGGATTTCTATGGGTGGGGTTGATGAATGAAAAGCAACTGCGGGAATTGATGGCAGGGTATAGGTTAGCTCTTTTGCCCGGTGATGGGACTGGAAGAGAGGTCATGGAGGAGGTTAAGCGAATACTCGCNGTCTTCGATGAATTTGGGACCTCGAAGTTTGAAATCACTGAAATACCCTGTGGCGGCCAACACTATCTCGAGAATGATGAGGAGTGGCCCTCAGGCTCATTCGAGTATTGTCGAGACCAGTCAGATGCGATTATTGTTGGAGCGGTTGGTTGGCCTGGAGCCTCACTCCCCAACGGAGATATTGCGGGNGGGCAGGCTCTGCTAGGTCTGAGGTCAGCATTGGACCTCTACGCTAACGTCAGACCAGTGAAACTCTACAAGGGCGTAAGACACAAGGTCCACGGCTCTTTCAAGGACGTTTGGGATCACGAACTAGTTGACATGGTTATGATTCGAGAGAACACTGAGGGCCTCTACCATGCTCTCCTGAGGCGCTCTGCAATGGCTGCAAGGGGCGGCGAGAAAGACGAACCTATGGTGATCGAAAGCTTCCCTGGGTTAGAGGGGCACGTAGAATGGGACGTTCGTCCGATTTCACGAAAAGGCAGCGAGAGAGTAATCAGGTTCGCCTTTGAGCTATCAAAAGACAGGGAAGAAAGACTAGGAGTCCANCAGAATGTAACCTGCGTAGACAAGAGTAACGTTACTCGAGGCTGCAGACTCTTCAGAGAGGTCTTCAGGGAAGTATCGAGTGAGCATCCATCTATGGAAGCAAACGAGGCATACATCGATGCCTTCACCATGTGGTTAGTTAGAAGCCCAGAAGAGTTGGACGTCGTCGTCCTACCGAACATGTTCGGCGATATCGCAACAGATCTTGCTTCAGTATTACAAGGAGGCATGGGTATGGCTGCTAGTGCGAATATCGGAGACNAACATATGCTCTTCGAACCAGTTCACGGGTCTAGCCCCAAGTATGCAGGACAAAACAAGGTAAACCCAATCGCAGCAATCTCCTCCGTCAAACTAATGTTCGAGACACTGGGTAAGAGGAAGGAAGACCCGGAGATTTCTCTTTGTGCAGANGTTCTAGAAAGGGCAATTTCTAAACATATGTCTTCCGGTGGGTTGGTTACTTATGATCTAGGAGGACAAGCATCGACAACAGATGTTGGCGAGTCGATTGCTACAAGATGCGCAAAGATACTTCTCGAAATAGGAAACTAGTCACTCGGAATTCTTCCAACAGACTTTGAAATCTCTCTCAACGCTTCTTTGAGGACTGACATGTTGTCCCACTCGCTGGGAGACGGAGCCCCAGAAAGAAGCGCTGATAGGATTCCCTTGAAAGCTCTAGAAACCTCATCAACTATGGTAACGCTGGCCATCATCGAGCTTCTGGACAGGGGGTTCAAATCGATAACCACAACCTCCTTGCCAAGTGCTACCAGAGCCTCACATCTGTCTCCATCCTCGAGTGGAACAAGGATAGTATCAGCAAGACCTATTCCCTCTTCAGTGCATTTTGATCGAGGACCCTCCAATCCTAGAATCCTGAAATTGGGATCTATACCGAGAAAGCGGACCTTTCCCACTGCTTCCGGCCAGTTTCCCTCGAAGCCAGGAGGAGGATCTAGAGAGGAAACAGCAACTCGCTGCTCTTCCAGCAGAGAAATTAGTCCCGAAACCCTTTCCGGTGTTCTGTAATATAGATTGACCTCTATCGAGCACCCTAGGACAGTTGCGACTCTAATCGCATCTTCTCCAGCTAATAGGACGGTATTCCCATTAACTGAAATCACCGGATTGACAGCCGATGCTAGCCTTGAGGAAGCCTCAATTATTGCCCTCGATGCAGACAGAGTGGTTCTTTCACCAAGGAGATAATCGAAAGCCTCGCCCCTACCGTGGGCAATCATAGCTGAATCGGCGAGCAGTCCTCCCATTGCACCATCAACAATTTTTTGCCTCGATTGAAGTGACAACTTCCTAGGATGAGAATCTTGAATCTCCACATTACTCGCCCCCTATTATCATGGAAATATCCATTGAACGAGCGGCCATATTGACTTCGCTGCTAGATACTACATCAACTCCGGAGACTGACGACCATTCTGGTAGTTCTCTTCTGACAATTCCTCCTGAGCCTTCAAGAATACACCAACTTCTCAAATCCATACTTCTCAATTCCCTGTCTACTTCACCGCAAGCTATCGGACCCATATTATCTAGCAGAAGCACAATCCTTTCCCCCCCTCCTCTGAGATTTTGCGCCTCTGACCAAGATTTAGCACCAGTTGTCGCCTGTTCTAACTTGGAAACCTCAAGTACAGTGAAAGGAGAGCTCAATTCGAGATCAATAGAGGAGATGACCGAACGAATAGCCGAAACAGTATCTTTTTGGGGCTCCAGAACGGCAAGATCGTTCTCCTTAATCATTAGAGCATCAGACCTACTGAGTCTGTGCGTAAGCCCCCCTCCTACATGCACCGCCCACTTGTCCAATAGACCCCATGCCGTCTTTCTCGTGCATGCCACCGCAACTCCTTCTGACTCCGAAACCCATTCTGCAGTTGAGGACGCTATTCCTGACATCCTTCCTAACAGGTTTAGNAGGACCCTTTCACAACTCAGAACGCTGGAAGAAGGTCCTTTCAGTGAGAGCAAACTGTCCCCAGAGGAAACCCTCTGGCCCTCCTCCACCATCCAATCAACTGAGCATGAATGGAAGAATTGCTCGACTAGTCTATCAACAGGGAAACTTCCAGCCACTACTCCGTTTGATTTTGCAACTGCGATCGAAGTTACAACTACCCCCTCACTCGAATCCGAAGCTCGATCATCAGACAGATGAGAAATCAACCACCTATCTACTGATTCTTTGAACAGTTCCGAATATCTGCCATCTCCCAAATCATCGCATAGAAGATGAGACCGATCGTGCGGAAGTGCTCCCACATCTTTCCGGAACCACTCATCCTCCTTGAAGCATCCTAGAAGGGCAAAAAGTCAATCTATAGAATCCATACCCGATTCCGCAGCACTGAGGCATGCCAATATATCGTCCACTGAGGATCTCGATTGTCCGAGACCCGATCCATCTAAGCTAATTCTGAGCTGAGCATACTCCTCGCCTTCGATGAGCTCCGCCTTGAAATCTTCCGGATCATCCGGAGAAATAGCTGCTAGTAGCGCCTCGGCTCTATCCTTGGGGCCCTTCCAAATTATTGAGATAGTTGCCTTTCCCATCACACACCCCAGAAACGACTACTTTGCATCAACTCATCGTCTTCCGAGAATGACTGTACGATTGTGCGTAATAGGTAGTACATCACTAGAGTGATTATCGGCAATCCCCAATCATCTCCAAGTTGGGTGAAAGTAGGACTATACTCCTGGCCTCCTGATATTATCACCGCCACATCGATGGTTGCAGCAACAAAGGTGTATATAACNACGGCAAGACCTATGAGAAGCACGCTCCTACCTGTGAAGGAACCTTCCTTCCACCTCAGAACCCCCAGCGCTAGTAGGAAGGAGAAAACCGAAGCTACAATCCATTGCAGAACTTCATCAATCAGTGCCAGAGCATACTCAACTCGAGAAGAATCTTNTGGAACTGGATCGCCCCATCCCGCCCAAACAATNGCAACTGCCAAGAAAAGGCTCACTATCGACATCCCCCAGAGCAATGAGGAGATTAGGCCCCCAGTGGCACTATCCCGCATCTCCATCGCAACCCTTTCCATCTGATTCTCCAAACCTAGACCCTTGGCAAGCACCCAAAGTCCGATAATCAGAGGTAGAGAACCGATCAGTGCTATTCCGTTAGGGAGTATCAGGCCTAGGCCTATGATGATTAGGAATACGGCAAGNGGCACTAGCANCCTAGACCTAAATCTNGGATCTTCNACAGCCTTGATTATGTAATAGTAAGTTCCTTCAATGCCCTTAGACTGCCTAACGATAACCTTCTCTACTGTGTCAACCCTTACTCTGGAGGTGATTATGGGCAATGAAGCCTCGTCATCAGCTCCGTCAGTCACCAGCAAAGCCGCATCCGGTTGGAAGTCTTGGATAACCTCATCCANCTGGCTCGCTATGGCACGATCACTCCTTGGCCCTACNCTAACGTCTCCTGTCAGAATNGCGATCTCAACTTCATCACTGGCATTTGCCCCCTCTGCTAGTCGATCATGATGATGTAAGGCGCCAAGTATTGCGTTCGTATCCGACTCCTCGGGATCTGTAATCCCCAATCTAAGAGCAGCGGTGAGACATGACTTCCTACCGACAACTGGACCTCTAATCCCAGCCTTGACGCCGAGATCGTTGTCCCTGTCGATTGTCAGAACCAGAGTCCTTACCATGCCGCTTCCCTGAATNAGGTTTGAAGAGCCACTGCTTATGAGCAATTGGCAAAATCGTATCTATCAACTAAAAAATAGAGCATTTTCCATAGGAAATAGAGTAATCGATTTGATAACCAGACCGAGGTTCCGGGCGCTATGCATAGAGCGACCGCTAAGCCAAAAGCGATTGAAGCAATCTTCATGATTGCTCTAATGATTGCCACCCCAGCCCTGACCCTTCAGACTGGAATAATGAACGATAACTTCCAGAAGGAGCTGGATGGGGCGGCGAAAGCGGCCTACACCACTTCCACTACGTCACAGGACTGCACACTGTCCAACGTGACGATCACTGAGGTTTACACCTACAGCAGTGATGATTGGTTCGAGTTGTACAATTCGGGCAACCAGACCTGCGACCTTGGCGGTTGGCACATCAGGGACTCTGGCACGTCCTCTGGTCTTGTAATCGACAATGGCACGAATATCACATCTGATGGCTTCATGTACTTCAGCAGGCCATCTGGCGACTTCTCTTTCTCAATCTCCGAGTCGGACTCTATGCTAATCTCGACACGGAACGTATCCACCGAGAACGCCACCACGATAACCACCATCGACTCAGAAGGAAGGGACGGTGCCTCNTACAGCACAAGCAGAGACGGCTCATGGGAGCTCTGCGATGGGGTATGGGACTGGAACGAGCCCGACGAGATGACCCCCAATGCCACCAACGAATGCGCTGGAGACCCATTCGTCCTCTACGTCCAGAACGAGAATGGTAGTTGGACGGACGACACCTCGACTATCCCCAACGGAAGCTCCAGCTTCAAGGTCAACACNACCAANCTCAACGACGGAGACAGCTACTGGCTNTACTACAGCTGGTCCACCCCATTAGGAATGTCNCAGAGCAGGGACTACGACTTCGTGGCCGATGGCTCGGAAATTGAGTTCCAGATGCACTCTGACGACTACTGGACCTGCGAGGTGTACCTGAACGTGCAGCTTCGGACCGGATCATCCTCCGGCACCCTGATCGAGTACTACCACTGGGACAGGCCGGTAGACTGCCCGGTCACCATAGGCGACTCTTTCATCGTCTTCGACAGGATAGACACAACCAGCGCNAAGCAGCTGAACGACTCACACGATTTCAGCATCCGCGGACTTTCGTACAACCCCCTNCTGATCAGGCTCCCAGATGTGGCTGTGGACGATCGGCCGTACGCAGTAGCCGTCAGGCAGTACCAGGATGACACTCCCACTTCATTCTCGACCGACGAGTGCTCCTCAAACAGNTTCGATCACTGCGAGGTGCANATCGNAGTCGATCTCGCAAATCACGTCTGCGACGTCGATCTCTACATCGACCTGTACGTGCAATCTCCTCATGGTTGGATAGATGTAGGATCTAGGCANATCGAAGCNTTAGGCNTGTGCGACGGCTCGACNGGCACGATAGACGAGGTACTCACCCTCTACGGGAACATGACGAACGCCGCTGGCGTGCAGTCATGGGAGGAGGTNGGCGATGGCTCATGGGTCGGGAACGACACCGATAGGCTCCAGAGGTTCTACTGGGGCATCGACGACTCGGTCGTCGACACTCCGGTCAGATTCTACTTCTACTACGAGGGATCCAGAGTTTCCCAGGATTACATGGTATTCGACGGAGAGCCGATCTACTGGAATGCAACAGTCTCCGAGGACGAGTGCAGCCCCCACGTCTATGCCTACCTGCACATGATCATGCCNGACGACTCGANCGTGACCATGGACTACTGGTCAGCGACCTTCCAGTCCGAGTGCGATGACTGGGGCGACATCGCCCTNNACGTCGATGACGTCTCNAACTCAGACNACGANCTGGCCAACGGGTCCAACGACATGGTCTGGAACCTCTCCGACCTGGAGCACGGCGGGGAGTACATGTTCGAGTGGTGGACACACAGGTCCAGCAGCCACACGGCCTCCGGGGAGAGCACGATAGAGGGGGAGTACTACAACTTCACCACGTTCACCTTCCACGACGCAGCGACCTCCCCCGATACCCATCTCCACCTGGACTGGGTCCTGGACGCTCCGGGAGACTGGTGCGACGTGGACGTCTACGGCATACTCTACGCCGACATCGACGAGCACCAGGAATGGTGGGACACCGCCGACGAGGAGAAGTGGACCGTAGTCGCGGGTACCAACTCCTTCGACCTCGACCCGACCTGTGACGGCACGGACGTGGTTCCTTTCGACCCAGTGACGCTGTTCCATCAGGACGCAGCC
>PBGH01000011.1 GCA_002720055.1 Methanobacteriota archaeon
CCCAATCGCCTGCTAGGCAGACGTGGAAGCTCTCCTCGGATTGGACGTAGTACAATCGCCCCTCCAACTGGCCATCGCAGACCGGCAGGTCCGCGAGCGTCAGCGCGAACCTAACGTCCTCCAGCTCCCTCAGCTCGTTCTCCGGCTCCGTACTCTGGTCATCGCTAACACAGCCAGACAGCAGTGATAGAAGCATCATTACAGAAACAACATATTGTGACTTCATATGTCATGTAATATCGGTTTTTACTTGAGGTTTTTCGTCAGTATAATTGTTGCCCTTCCAGTCGGGTTGGGTCGGACTAGGTCCTATCCTCCGCCTGTCTTTGAGATGGTCCCCCTCTTGTAATCCGAGTAGTTCCCCGGCCAGACGACCAGGCCACCGTCCCCGCGCAGGTCCCAGATCGTGTCGCACACCTTGTCGAGGAAATACCGATCGTGGCTCACCGTGATGATTCCGCCGTCGAACTCGGCCAATGCGGTCTCCAGGGCCTCCTTCGCGTCCGTGTCCAGGTGGTTCGTCGGCTCGTCGAGGAGCAGCATGTTGTTCTCCTCGAGGAGGAGGCGGAGGAGCGCGAGCCGGGCCCTCTCGCCCCCACTCAGCCTGCTCAGCTTGGTCGAGACCATCTCCTTCGTGAACTGGAACTGCCCGAGCAGGGCCCGGAGGGCACCGTACTCCATCCTGGGCTTCAGCCTCTGGACCTCCTGGACGGGGGTGAGCTCGAAGTCCAGGGTCCGGTGGTCCTGGTGGAAGTAGCCGATCTGCACCCCCGGTGCGACCTCCAGCTGGCCCGAGTCCAGGCCCAGGTCCCCCGTGATGAGCCTCAGCAGCGTGGTCTTCCCCGCCCCGTTCGGCCCTATCACCCCTATCTTCTGCCCCCTGCGGACGCTGACCCCCACGTCGCTCAGTATCGGCCTCGAGAGGGACTCGAACGACAGGCTGGCACCGCGGAACTCCAGGACATCGAGACTGCTCTTCTCGGCCGGATCGAGGTTGAATTTCAGGCTCTGGCGACTCTTGGGCTTCAGTGACTTGAGCCACTTCAGCTCCCTTTGGGAGCGGGAGATCATGAATTGCTTCTGGGAGACCGACTTGTCGTACTTGTTCGCCCTCTTCATGGATTGCATGGCTCCCTGGAGGCGCTTGACCTCCTTCTTCGTCTTCTCGATACGGGCGTCGAGGGTCCTGAGGAAGATCTCCTTCTGCTTGAGGAAGGACGTGTAGTTGCCGGGATAGCCACGCAGGTGGCAGTCCTGTATCTCGACTATGTTGTTGCAGACCCGGTCCAGGAAGTACCGATCGTGGCTGACTATCATCAACGCTCCCTCGAACCTGATGAGGAACCTCTCGAGCCACTCCAGCGTGTCGAAGTCCAGGTGGTTCGTCGGCTCGTCGAGGAAGAACACGTCTATCTGGTCCAGGCCCACCAGTTGCCTCGCTAGTGCGACCTTCGCTCTCTCGCCCCCTGACAGTGTGTGGAGGGGGACCTCCATCGAGCTCTGATCGAGGTTCAGCGCCTTGAGAATCTCGGTGGCATGGCCTGCCACGTCCCCACCTCCGGAGCGAGCCATCAGGCTCTGCAGCTCCTGGTACCTGTCCATGGTGGGCTGCCAATCCCCTTCGTAGAACGAGGGATCCTCCATCCTCTCCTCGATCTCGGATATCTCCTCCTCCAGCTCCAGGAACTGCCTCCCCCTCCGATTCAGCTCCTCCCCCAGGGTCGCATCGTCGTCGATGTCCCTTACCTGGGTCAGGAATGCCAGCCTAAGGGCTGGAGAGAAAGAGATCTCCCCGAGGTCCTGGTCCTGGTTGCTGATGGTCCGTAGGAGAGTGGTCTTGCCCGCGCCGTTGTGACCGATCACGCCTATCCGATCACCCTCCTCTATGCGTAGGCTGACTCCCTCCAGGACCGTCAGCGGTCCGAAGGCCCTGTGGACGTCATCGAGCCGAATCAACTCCCTCGCCATGCTGTTCGCGAGACACCCCACTACATGTATTCGATGACTGCCATACTGCTCAGATGCTACGGAGTATGCCATTGGACGAGCCAATGGCGTACGGGGGACCGATTCTCACTCCTCATACTAAATAGGGCACTCAGGCGCGCTCGGAAAGAGGCGTATCTTGGTTCGATTTACAGATCTGGGGGTCGAGCCAAGCTTGGTCGATGTGCTACGGGACGAAGGCATAGAGGAGCCCTTCGAGGTCCAGACGAAGACGATACCGGAGTCCTTGCTCGGGCGGGACGTCTGCTGCAGGGCCCCAACGGGGTCGGGGAAGACGCTAGCCTTCGGCATCCCCCTGGTCACATTGTCGCCCAAGGCCGAGCCGAAGAGGCCAACTTCGCTCATCCTTACGCCAACAAGGGAGCTCGCTGAGCAGATTCGGAGTGTCCTGAAGCCCCTCGCAGACTCAAAGGGTCTCGGAGTCGCCTCGGTCTACGGAGGCACCCCATACAAGGGGCAGCTGAGAAGACTCAACAAAGGCGTCGAGATCCTAGTCGCCTGCCCCGGCAGGCTGATCGACCTACTCCAGAGGAACGCGCTCCGACTGGACGACGTCGGCATAGTCGTGTTAGATGAAGCCGACAGGATGGCCGATATGGGGTTCATGAAACCAGTTCGCTCGATATTGGACAAGTGCAGGGAGGATAGGCAGACCATCCTCTTCAGCGCGACTCTCGACGACGACGTTTCCGAGATTGTGGACTCATACCAGGACGACCCTTTGACTGTGGGGATAGGTCCCGAGGAAGTCAGCATGGATAGCATGCAACATTACTTCTGGAAGATCAACTCTAGGGGTAAAGCCGAGCTTTCGGCCTACATAACGGAGAAGTGCGGACGAAGCATCATCTTCTGCAGGACGAGAGCGGGGGTCAACCGACTCGGGGATGAGATGAAGGAGATCGGATCCTCCTTCACGACCCTCCACGGAGGGATGAAGCAGAAGCAACGTGATAGGTCGATGCACAAGTTCAGCTCAGGACAAGCAAGGATCCTGATAGCGACCGACGTAGCATCACGAGGAATAGACGTGGACGACGTCAACTGCGTGATCCACTTCGACCCCCCCGACGACGGCAAGGCATACAAGCACAGGAGCGGGAGAACCGCGAGGGCTGGCTCCACAGGGACCGTAGTCTCTCTCATCCTGAGGTCCCAGAATAGCAAATACAAGAGGATCCAGGAAGAGGTTGGGATCAGTTGCAGGATTACTGACCCAGAGCCGGAAGCTCTCGAAGAGAGGAAGTTCGTCCTCGCTCCACCTGGAAAGGACAGGTTCCGAAGTAAGACCAAGGGGCACATGAACAACAGCAAGAGGGCGAGGAGGTCCAGGAAGAGCTCCAATTTCAAGTCCTCAAAGCGTGGATCCGGACACAGGAGAGGGAACCGAAAGGGGAGGGGAAAGCGGAATAATCGCTCTCGTGGCGGGCCGAAGAGGGCGAAACCTAGGAATTAGATACATCAGGAAATGCCTAAGTTGATACATTACTATCCCCAGCCCCAAATATGGCGAAAGAAGACTCTGAGCCCCAAGAAAAGTCATGGAAAGAGCAGTGGGACGCCCTCTCCAAGAGGGGCTCGATACTGACAAAAGACGTGGGCCAGATTCTTTCGGATCAGGGAAAGAGAATTACAAAGGCCTCAGTAGAGGCAGCGACTCAGGCTAAAGACTCGATCGATAATATAAGGCAGCAGAGACTTATGGACAAAATGGCAAAGGACGTAGACGAGATTCTAGCCGAGACTGAAAATGGCCCAGTCAATGAGGAGGAGGTGGAAAGGCTACGGCTTCTGGTCGCAACATTGGAGGTCCGTCAGAAGGAGCAAGAAGCCCTGATAGAAGAAATGAGCGAGTTCGGCAATGAGGTCACACATTCCTCTGGAGAGGAGGAGGGAAATCTCGGTTTCGTCGCGACCATCAGACAGACCTATGCCTTGATCGGATTCGCAGTGATATGGTCGCTTTTCCTGATGCTGGCGACCTCTTACATCGAAAGCAATGAGATGAAGATTCTGGACCTTCCAGCTGACTCATTCGTGTGGATCATTGGAACCATGATATGGGCATTCGTGGTTATCTCTCAATTATCCAGATCCGGATCGTTCGACAAGCTCCCTCTGTCATTCAGGTTACAGTCAACCATCGGCGTCGGGATAGCAACCACTGCCATTTCCCTACTTCCAGAAATCGATCAGATGCCAGCAATGTTCCAAATCTTTTCTTGGCTGGTAATTGTCTCTCTTTCCATACTGCTGATGTCCTCTATCGTTAACGGATACCGAGCAATGACTAGCTAAGGTCAATCCCTATCGGGTCACCAACTTGGTCAGTGATGAGGAGGTTGACTCCCTCGCCGTTCCTCAGGTAGCCGATCAGCTCGAATGCGTGGATGCTCCTCCCCGCTACCTTGGCGAGGGTCTCCAGCTCCCCCTTGGTATCGCTGCCAAGCCCCCTCCTGTGGCTGTCGTCATCGTCGAACCACTCCAGGCCCAGGGGAGCGGGCGAGAACCTCACTCCTAGGATCATCTCCACCCCCTCCGTCCAGTCAGCTGCCTCGGCGTCCGACTGGCTGGGGCGGGCGTACGCATTGGGGTGGGAGTGCAGGAAGCTGGAGAACCTCGACCCCCTGGCCCCCCTCTCCTCCGAGAACACGTTGTCGGTCCACTCCTCAGGGACCTGGTGCACGCTGAAGGAGTCCCCCACGTTCACGATGCGAGGCTCCCCCAGCAGGAAGCCGTGCCCCGAGAAGGTGCTCTGGGCCGGCCCGAAGACCCTCTCCACGTGCTCGGGGTTAGGCCTCTCCGGATCGGGGTCGAAACCGATCAGCACCTCGTCCGGTATGGTCTCCATGCTCCACTGTATCACGGTCCTCAGTGTCTCGATCGGCATCAGCAGGTGCGTGGAGTACATCTCCCTCTGCTCGTAGGAGTCCCGGTTGTACGATGATGCGGCCTCGACGAGCCAGTCTCCCATGCCCCCTCGTCGCAGGGACCGCGTTTGAGGCTACGCCACGGTTACGTCCGCGACCACGTGGTCCCAGTGGGGGGCGTACGACTTCACCCTGGTCATGCTGCTCGATAGCTCTGCCCCGGGCCGGCCCTTGGCCAGTTCTCCCAGCACACCAGACTCCCACTCGGAGTGGCCGGTCGAGGGTGCCAGCCCGTGCACGTGCAGCTCGCCACTGGCCCCGAGAACCCTGAGGGCGGGCCCGATGCCCCCCTCCGCGCTCGGCAGTAGCCCGAGAATGACCCTGTCAGCGCACCCGACCAGCATCTCTGAGCTCTCCCTGTTGTCGCCCTCGTGCACCTCGCAGCGGTCAGCCACGCCATTGGCATCCAGGCCCCACCTGAGGGCCCTCGCCGCCTCGGGGTTCCACTCGCACGCGTGNACCANCGAGGCNCNNCCGNGCACCAGCACCGGCAGGGTGTAGTAGCCTATGCCGGNGTAGAGGTCGACCACGACCTCGCCCTCNCGGGTGACCTCNCCCATCCTCCTCCTCTCGTTCACGTTCCCGGCGGAGAACATGCAAGAGGACATGCGGTAGCCGTAGTCCACGCCGCTCTCCCTCCGAACGACCCAGTCGTCGTCCCCGAGCAGCATCTCGACCCCGCTCTCGCGGAGCTCCCCGGTGACCTCGCCCATCCTGGCCAGCCTNTCCGCGCCCAGNGCGAGCGCCACCGCAGGCCACAGGCCCGTATGCGCCCAATCCTCGGAGGCGAACGCCCCNGCGGGCAGGATCGCCACGTCAGCGAACCTCTCCCACCTCCGTGGGATGGCTCCGGGTAGCTCTCCGTTGTACAGTTCCAGGAGTGCGGAGTAAAGCCTCGCGTGCGGGTCCCTCTCCTGCATCGGATCACCCGTGCAGGTGGGCCCTTATCCTCTTGGCCATCTCCTTGCCTATNCCGGGGACCTCCATCAGGTCGTTCANGGTGGCGTGCTTGATGCCCTTCCTNCCCCCGAAGTGCCTCANGAGGGCCTGGATCTTNTCGGCCCCGATGCCNGGTACNTCCTCCAGTGGGTCCCTGAGGGCCCCCTTCGACCTCCGCTTCCTGTGGTACTGGTTGACGAACCTGTGCGACTCGTCCCTGGCGTGGACTAGGACCCTCCCCCTCCTGTCTAGGACGATCGGATCCCGCCCGGTGATGAAGAGGGTCTCCTCCCTCTTCGCGAGGGCTGCGACCAGGAGTAGCTCGGCCTTGTCGCCCAGGCTCCTCTCTATGGCGGAGAGGTGGGTCTCGCCCCCGTCCAGCAGGAGGAGGTCCGGCAGCTCCTCCTGCCTGGCTATCCACCTTAGGACAACCTCGCTCATCATGGAGAGGTCGTCCATCGCCTTGTCCGACTTGACACGATATGTCCTGTACTCCTTCTTGGAGGGCCTGCCCTCCCTTAGGACCACGGAGGCACCCACACGCTCCTGCCCCAGGGACTGGGACATGTCGAAGCACACTACGTGATCCAAGGAGGGGACTCCCAGTAGCCTGGCGCCATCGTCCGCGGCAGCCTTCTCCAGGTTCCCCGTACCGGATCTGACGATCCTCATCACCCCGATCTCGGCGTTCCTGTCGGCCATCGACCTCAGCTTGGCGAGCTCGCCCCTCACGGGGACCCTGACTCGAACCGGCCCCCCCCTCCTCTGGGAGAGCCACTCCGTCATCGACTCACCGAGGGGGGACGGGACTAGCAGGGTCTTGGGCGGCTTCCTGTTGGCGTAGTGCTCCGAGAGGACCAGCGAGACCGAGTCCGACACATCGCCCCTGTGTATCAGGGGGTAGTCCTCCTGTCCCTGCACCATGCCCTCCTTGGCATGCAGTATCACCAGGCACCCGCTGTCCCCGTGGGAGCCGAAGCCCACGGCGTCGCAGTCCTGGTAGAACCTGCTTGANACGATGTTCTCAGCCATGGCGGTCTGCACCGAGACGATCATGTCCCTGACTCCGGCCGCCCTCTCGTAGTCCATCCTCCCAGAGGCCTGGTCCATCTCCTCCTGCAGGCTCTCTATGAGCGGGGCCGCATTCCCGTCCAGGACGCTCTGCGCGGCCCTCACCCTCTCGGCATAGCCCTCTTCGCCCCCAGTCTCGATGAAGCCGAAGGGAGCCTTCGCGCTCTTGTCGTGAATCCCGAAGTGCCTCCTAAGGAGCTTGATGACCAGCTTGACCGCTCCGGGGTCCGGGAAGGGCCCCCAAATCTTCGCCCCCTTCGGAGGGTGCCTGGTGTAGAGGATCCTCGGCTTCTCATCGGAGGTCATGGCGATGAATGGGAAGGACTTGCCGTCCTTCAGCTGGGAGTTGTACCTCGGTTGGTGGGNCCTGATGAGCTGCCTCTCGAGGACGAGCGCCTCGGAGGGGCTCTGAGTCACGATGAAGTCCACCTTCTCCGCGTCCTCTATGAGTCGCGGGATCATCTCCCTGTCTGGGTTCTTGNCGAAGTAGGACCTGACCCTGGACCTGAGGTCTGTGGCCTTCCCGACGTACATCACGCGGTCGTCGGCACGCTTGAAGAGGTACACCCCAGGCTCNGCCGGGAGCTCCAATTCGCCTTGTTTCACTCCCATCGTGATTGAAGCGACGGCCGCGGGGTTTGATTTACACTTTGCAAGACGGAGTACCGTGCTCAGCCAGCGCCAGCACGAGATACTCGTCCTCCTCGCCGCTTACGGAAGGGATCTGGAGGGCTCCTGGGACGTGCCTAGGGCGATCTCGCTAGCTGGAATGGCCGAGCATCTCGGAGTGGTACGCTCCGCCCTCCACCCACCGTTGAAGGGATTGGAGCGGGAGGGCCTAGTTACGTCCAGGTCCGCTCGCGTTATCGGGGCTCACAGGAAGAGGAAGGTCTACCACATCACGGACTCCGGCAGGGAGGCGGCCTCCTCCCAGGAGGGTNCCAGGAAGGTCGCAAGTGGCCGTGTCGTGGGACCCATGCCCGAAACCTCCGTGCTCTATGGAAGGGAGGAAGTAGTCGAATCACTCTCATCGGGTCTGGAGGGCGGCTCTAGCTTCGCTCTGGAGGGGCTACCCGGAATGGGCAAGACCTCTGTGGCATCCGCAGTAGCTAGCTCCCTCATTGAGGGTGGGTGGCTAGTCAGATGGGCGACATGCTCCACCGACTCCGACGCCTCATCCATTGCATCAANNTGGCTCGGGAGAGGGGCCCCCTCATCCATAGAGGCCATCTCTACCAAGATTGACTCCAAGAAGACCCTCCTTGTTCTGGACGAGGCCCAGCAGTCTAGCGACAGGCACGTGCAAGCAACGCAGAAGCTCCTCGAGGAATGCTCAGCGACATCATGNTCCGTCCTCCTGGTGACGAGGGCGCCGAACCCATTCTCGGAACTGGAGGGATTCGAGTCCCTGAGACTCGAGGGCCTGGAGCCAACCCCTGCCAGGGNACTACTCCCTGAGGATATGAAAGAGGAGCTGGCAGAGGAGGTNGTCGGAGCGATGGCCGGACATCCCCTGGGGATCAAGCTCTGGTCCCCAGAAGACGATCTGCCAGGCTCCGGAGCAGTTCAGGAGTACGTCGAGACCACTGTTTTCCGGAGACTCTCAGAGTCCGCCTCGCTCTCACTCGATGAGCTATCGGCATCGCCTCTACCTCTGGAGGTGGGCGAGATGCTAGGGCCGGATGGAACGGAGGAGCTCGACGAATCAGCCATATTGAGGTGGTCAGGAACCATGGTCGAACCCCATCACCTGGTGAGAAACGTCAGGAGGGCCGCTATCGCCGAGGGGAATATCGAGATTCACTCCAGGCTAGCCGAGATGTGGTCCAAGAGGTCAGGTGCCCGTGCCAGGAGGATGGAAGTCCACCACAGGATTGAGTCGGGAGAGGAATTCGATCACCAGTGGGTGTCAGAGAGCGTCAGGGAGATCATCAGCGCCGACTCCGCAGCAGCTGCAGTAGTACTCGATCACGCGATCTCTCTATCGCCAGAGGACGGGCTGGTCGAGATGGCCATAGACCTCGCCTTGGAGAGGGGGGAGCCGGAGATAGCATCCATCCATATCGAGTCGCTTAGCGAGGGACCAGGACGAGATCTGAGGCTCGCCAGGCTCGCCAGGCTGGAGGGGGATTGGAATGCTGCTGACGATCTAGAGGCTTCGGCGATATCCGCCATGCAACCTTCAGAACGAGTGAGAGCCGAGATTTCCTCATTGGTGAGGAGGTACGACGACAGGCTCCCAGGATCGATCAAGGCGGAACTGGCGAACGAGCTACTTTCCGGAGCGGACTCGATAGACGTATCCGAGCTTGACCCAGAGGACAGGGAACTAGCCTCACTGTCCATCGACCTCCTGAGGCACTCCCTAGCGCTTGAGACCAAGGATTTGGAGAATGCCTCCATCGCGCGGGACTCCATAGAGAGCCGCATGGGTCCGGACGATCCCAGGATACCTTCCTTGGANCTGAGGGCAAGACTGTCTGCCGCATCCCAGGGAGACGCTCTCTCCGAGCAGGCTACGGACTCGGTCTGGCAGCATCTCGAGGAATCGAAGAACCAACTCGACAAGATCAGGATCATTCACATGGCCCTCGAGACCTTCTCGGAACCGCCCAAATGGCTGATTGAGGCCCATGCTTCCTTCGAAATAGACTCACTCAGACAGGACTTGGCTTCCCACAGGAGGGCGGTATCCCACTGGTGGTACTGGAGAGGGGTCATCAACAGGGATGACAGGCTATCTAGTTGGAAGGAGGCNATAGTGAGGATGAGGGCAGCTGGGTGCGGAAATGCATCTAGGGAGCTAACTCAGAGGCTATCGAGGGAGCTCTAGATCAGATCTCAGCGCCTATCAGGGTCCTGGTGTCTACTATCCCCGGGACCCCTCTGATGCCCTGAACAATCGCCGCGGTAAGCTCTGACTCCTCATCGGCTTCAACCTTGACGAAGCAGTCGAAGTTGCCGAACACGACCCAGATTCCTTTCACGCAATCAATCTGCGAGACCTTCTCTCTGACACTGACCTCCTTACCTGGCTCGGTTGTTATCAGAACGAATCCCACTGGCATAGTTCAGACCTCCACCGCTATCAGCGTCTCTGTCTTCCTGATTCCCTCGACGTGCCTCATCTCGCCGATTAGGGATTTCGACATCTCCTTCTCGCTTTCGAAGTCAATTCTGGCCACTAAATCGAGCTCTCCGTAAACTACGGAGACCTCTGAAATTGCTGGAATCTGTAGGAGCTGCTGGTAGACGTCCCTTTCACGACCTGGCTCACAGGAGATTAGTATCCAAGCAAGCGACGACATATGCACTATCGGCCCCAATGGCCGCTTATGACTCCTGCTATCCCAGGAAGTTTGGTCGAATCAGTTCCCGCAAGTGATTAACAGTGACTGCCAATGGCAGGGCCTATGCGCCTGGGAGTCACGCTCGTGATGTTGCTCCTACTGGCCCCTCTGCTATCGGGGGCATCTGCGAGCGCTCCACGCTCAACCTCGGTTTGGAGCGGCATAGTCGAACTTCCAGATGGATATTTGGTCGAGTCAAACCAGGTGCTGGTCATTCAGGCAGGGACGCAAATCATTGTCGGAGACGGAGAAAGGATCGGGGTTGACGGGCGAATATCCATAGAGGGGACAGAAGCATCTCCAGTGGTAATAGACACGTTCTCTGGAAAGCACGGTGGGATACAGTTCAACTCTAGCTCCAATAACTTGGGCTCGACTATCGAGAACCTCTCAATCGTTAACTCCGAGTTCGGTGTCACAGTCTACGGAAGCAATCCTTGGATTGCGAACCTTACGGTGATTAATGCGGACAGGGTCGCCGTCGACCTGTTCGATGGTGCATCTCCCACCATCACCGATCTNGTGATAGATGGAGGGGGGCAGGACCTCCACGGATCTTCGCTATCTTGGAGGTATGGCATAGGAATCTCGTCAGGCAGCCTCTCATCGCCCATAATCCACGGTGCTTCGATCAGCAATGTGATCACCCGAGGGGTCAATTTGTGGTACAACTCCGGGGGGCTTTGGGATGGTCTATCCATACACAATGTGACAGGAGCTACTCTGGCTGCTGCGGCGGGGATATGGGTGGAGGATTCGATACCCCTTTTCTCCAACTCCAACGTGACGAGGTCAGACAACGGGATTATCGTGAGGCATATCTCCCAGGATGCAACTACTCGTCCAACATTCCTCAACACCAAAGTGGAGGATTGCCAGTACAGAGGGGTACTGGTAGAGAGGTTCGATCACACAAATTACTCTAACTTGCAGACAAATGCAATTTTCGATGTCCTAGAAATCAGGGGGACTGGAGGCCCCGGAGCCAAGACTCCGGGTTTGGGGATAGGAGCAGCATTCGATCTGAACACCTCGGGAGTCAGGGTGACCAACGCCATCATTGAGGACAACCCACTAGTAGGCTTCAGGGCATACACAACTGATTCATCCACCTACATATCGAATCTAACTATCAGGGATAATGGCCCCATCGCTCCTGTGAGTGCCCATGAGGGAGCGGGCCTACTCTTCAGGAGCACTAGCTGGACCACGAAGGGTCCTGCCGAGGTCCACGACCTATTGGTCGAGAACTCATCCGGATCGGGCGTAGTCATGGCCAAGGGTGGTGTGATAGGGAGCGATTGGACGGTAAGGGACAACTCGGCAAACGGAGTCACATTCTCGGAGTTCCACCCTAGAGTATCCAATCTGGTCAGCGAGGGGAACTACGATAACGGAGTTTACGTTTCGGATTCGGGCAATGTCGAGCTCACCTCCGTCCATACCTCTGGAAATGGTATTGGCTCGGGAGACGGGGCTGGAATCTATTTCTCAGGATCAAACTACGTTACGACCGGAGGGAAGAATGTGTCTTGCAACTCATGCACATCGGACGGGGATCAGAGGGGAGTAGTCGTCAGGGACAGCATTGACCTGCAGCTAATCTCCACTACGATTTCCTCCGTGATCGAAGAGCCAGCTTTGGATATCGACAACAGTGGGACGATCTTCCCTGGATTCGTGATAATCGATGACCTCGCAATCAACTCAGATTCATCCAACTACTCAGTGATACTGAACGAGGTGGACGCTCAGATAGATGGAATGGACCTCAGCGGACAGGGCGGGATGTTTTGGGTTGCGAATGGAGACCTGCCCTCGACCCTTTCCAACAGCGTAATTCACGATAGCGAGTCTCACTGTCTCGATCTAAATTCACATGACAGCTTGGTTGTAAGCAGTATATCTCTGATATGTGAAGAGCTACCGGTACTCATCGACACCTTCGCCAATTTCACCGAGTCATCGTTAGTGCAGGACNCATCCGCTCCGAGTACATTCATGCTGAAATCCAACTCACACCTCCGATGGATCTCCTCTGGACCGATTGGGACTCCACAGTATGTGGAAGAGGACACANTCTTGGACGTGATGTGGGACATAGAAGTTCACACCATTAATCAGAATCTTCTGAACATTCCATTCGCAGCTGTGAATATCTCGTTCGAACAATTCGAGAGTGAGTTAATCGCTACGCAACCGTACGAGGGAGTATCCGAGTATGGTCCCTTCATCGGCAAAAGGTGGACACCACTCCAAGGGTGGTCGTCTGCAAATTCCGCATTCGTGGGTTGTGAATACGATGGGGTCCACAATGACTCAGATCAATTTCCTCTTGACTCCGATGCAACCGTCTTCTGCAGAATGGAACTCAGCAACCAACCCCCATTCATCCAGTGGCAGACTCCCATCGAAGGAGAAGAGTTCCCCAGCGGTAGCGAGATTATCTTCGACGCTAGCAACAGCTGGGACCTAGACTTCGACGATCTTTCATATAATTGGACAAGCAATATTGACGGGAACCTGGTTGAATCATGCTCATCACAGGAGACTGGCAACTCATCTTTATTCACCGCTAATCTGGAAGGATCGGAATACTGCCTCTCAGATGGGAGTCAGGAGGTCACTCTGGAGGTCTGTGACTCCACCGGTCAGTGCGTGAACGAGACTAGAAATTTCGTATTGGTGAATCAACCCCCNGTTCTCTCNGTATCGACCTCGCCCTCTATCTCATCTTGGGGCACNCTTTACNTGGGNGAGACGGCCAGCGTCACTATCGACTTGAACGGCACTTACGACCCAGAGGGATCCGGGCTNTGGTGCTGGGCTGAAGCGTCCTACGAGACCATCGACCCCGATCCAAACAATCCTTATTGCCCCCCAACGATAGTAAGGTCGTTCACAGATTCCCCNGATNACTCGTTTTCAGTATCTGTAATCGCATGGGATGGGGTAAACAACCCCATTTCTTGGACTTTCAGCGTGGAATTGTACAATGAGCTCCCCGAGTCAAATATGTCAATCACCAGGAATGGCCCCACCTCGTCCGACTGGATTCTTCTCGATGGATCAGAATCAATCGATCCCGAGGGAGACGATTTGAAGTTCGAGTTCCTCAGCGACTTGGACGGCTTACTTACCTCAGGACTTTCTTCAGANGGACCTGTCGAATGGTATGGAACGCTCAGCAAGGGAACCCATTCGATAACGTTGAGAGCGAGCGATTCGAGACCAGAGCACGCAGGACAGTGGGACACGATATCACAGACCGTGGAAGTAGGTAATTCTCAGCCATTTGCAAAGATTTCAGGTCCACAGTCGGGACTACTTACCGATTCCTCGGAGTTAATATCTCTAGATTCCACAGGTTCCGGAGACTGGGACTTGGCCTGCAACGATCTCCCTGACAACGGGACTGGGCTTCTATGCGACCCTCTGGCGGGAGAAAGCAAAGACTTGGTCTCAATCATCTGGGAGTCTGACATGTTTGGTGGAGTCTTACTCGGAAGCTCGTGGGACGTGGAGACTAGGCTCCCTGCTGGACAGCACAAGATCACACTAACTCTTGATGATGGCAGCGGCCCTATCTCAGACCAGATCGACATCTCTGTTTCCGAGTCGGCTCCATTGCTAGTTCTGGAGTCCCCTGCACCCAATATCGAGGTTCTCTCGAACCTCCCGGTTCTATTTGACTTCAGGGAGTCTGTTGACATGGATGGCGATCAGTTCACAGTCTCAGTTACTTCGGATATAATGGGGACCATTCTTGATTCAAAGACTAGTGAATTNTGGTACAATGACTATCTGATTGCTGGAGTACACAATCTCACCTTTGTTCTGACAGATGAGGAAGGGATGCAGCGAACTCACACTCAGATAATCACGGTCCTGGAAACAGGGCCAATCGCAGTGATATCGGGGATGGAAAACGGACAATACGTCCCTCCCGGCCAGCAGGCTAGCATCAGTGCGGACCAATCATATGACTTCGACGACGATATAGTCCTGTACGAATGGAGTATAGACGGAGAAGTAGTGAGCGATAGTCAGTCTCTGAACGCATCCTTCCCTCCCGGACCAGTTCGGATCGATCTTCTGGTTAGAGACTCCAGGGGAGCCATCTCTACCACATCGGTAAACCTCACAGTTGGGTCCAGTGCGCCAGAGCTGTTCGATCTGATGGTTTCAGTGCAGAAGGTTGAGTCTGGTATCTCAACCGATGTGATAACCACTGTGAGGTTGGCCGATTTGGACGGAACCACTGAGACCGTACGCGGCCAACTGATCTATGGTGGCCAGTCTGACGCTATGTACTTCAGGGATGACGGGACCAACGGTGACGAAGAAGAGGGAGACGGGATCTGGACCTCCAGTTTCCCTTGGGTAGTTTCTGGAGGATCATGGGCACGGGTCGAGGTGTGGGCGATCGACGGTGATTTAGTCAGCCCTGGACAGGTTCATACAGTACCCATCGTAGATCCCGATAGTGGCCTCGAATCATGGGTGACTTCTTTCGGTGCTCCTTTCTTGGTATTGAGTATTATTGCGCTATCTTTCGCTGGATTCATATACCGGCGCAGATCAATGGCAGAGATTGCAAAGGATATGGAGGTAATTGAGGCATGGTCTTCCTTTGAACCGAGCGAAGAGGATGAGGGGTTTGATTCGGAGGATTAGTTCTCAGGACCCCATTCTGTCCTCTCTCGATTCAGGCCAAGCCTCTTAGAGAAAAGGAATCTAAGGTTCTTCCAACCATCTCCCCATGTATTGATTTCAGCCTGACCTACTCTCGTTCTGTAAGGGACCGAGACCTCGATAGCCTTCTTCTTTCCAAGGCATCTCCTTGCGTTAATCTTCATCTCTTCGGAGAGTGGCATGCCGTCGTTGGTCGGACGCATCTTGGGATTGTCGAGGATCTCCTTGCGGAAGACCCACATCCCTGACTGGGAGTCATGAATTCCATAGAAGAAAAGCGCCCTTGCTGTAAATGATAGCACCCAATTACCGAATCCATGCAATCCAGACATCGCGCCATCCTCTGCTCTCTTGAGACGATCACAAGTGATGAAATCCAGTTCCTCATCAAGCAGCTTCTTCACTAGGCCTGGAACCTCCTCTCCCGGATATGTGCAATCGGCATCCATGGTTACAATGATCTCACCAGGAGCCATGGCGAATCCAGTTCTGTATGCGCGACCATAACCCTTTCTGGGCTCGTTGTACACAGTCGCCCCCTCTTGTTCGGCCAACTCGCGCGTCCTGTCCTTGGAGTTGCCGTCAACTATGAGGAAGTCTAGAGAATCGCACCAACCGGTTGGTACGCTCCTGATGGTATCAACTATGGCGGCTTCTTCGTTTCTAGTTGGAATTACCACTGTCACGTGAACAGGCAGACTATCACTCATTGGAATTAGNCCCATCAGGGGTTTATTTTTGAACCATTGTAGAGGTATCATTACGCCCGTTCTCTTCAATAGGCACGCCCTGACCGCTCTGATGGGGAGTTAATGCACATAGCGATGATCTCTGGAGAGTACCCACCAAGATGGGGTGGAATGGGATCAACAGTTTACCATCTGTCATCTAAACTTGCGCAGCTAGGGCACAGGGTTTCAGTCATTACCCGCCAATCAAAGGAGGAATCTCCTCATATCGAGGGGGTCAGGGTCTTGGGAGTCCCCTGGAAGAAGATTCCTATGTCTTTCACTAGGTCATATGGGAGGAGTGCTCTGAAGGAATTGCGGAGGGTCCATCAAGAGGATAAGATAGACGTCATCCATCTTCACTGCCCAATGGTATCATGGGACGATAATCAGTTCAAAACCTGTCATAGAGATATTGCACCTGTGGTGTCCTCAATGCACGGTACATGGTTGGGGGAGAGGGACGGCCTTCTTCTGGCAGCAAAGTATGGAGAGCCTGCAGTCTGGTCCAATCCGAACGACATAGCTATCCGCTTCTTGGCGAGGAGGTATTCTGAATATGAGAAATCGGCAATCAACTTCTCCAAAGTCGTGGTACCGAACTCTTTTGCGACTATGCAGGACTTGGTCTCTAGGTACGGCGCTCCAGATGATTGGGACTGCCAGGTTATTCATTGGGGCGTCGATACCGGAATGTTCGTTCCACCACACAGGGACAGCGAAGATGTCGTGCATAGACATGACGAGATAAGGAGTAGATTCTCGATTCCTCAAGATTCACTCTTCATTCTGGCAGTAGGCAGGCTTGCAGCTAGGAAGGGAAATGGCTTCTTGCTGAGATCATTCGCAAAGNTGGTCGAATCAACTGATGCCAACTTGTTAATTATCGGTAGGGGGGGCCTCAGGAGGAAGCTGATTAGAATGGCTTACAGGCTGGGAATAGGAGATCGAGTCTCGATAGAGTCGAGCATGAATTTTCAGGAGGTTTCTGAGATGTACAGGGTCGCAGATCTGGTGGTTTACCCCTCATATTACGAGGGACAGGGACTAATCCCTCTAGAGGCNATGAGNTCCGGAACTCCGGTTGTGACCGTTAANCACGGTCCCCTCCCCGAGATGGTTGATGAAACCGTCGGCGCACTCTTCGAGATGGGCTCTGTGGAATCATTCTCAGAAGCAATAGTCTCTGAGAGCTCTTCTAAATCTGCACTACTGGAAAAGGGTGAAAGGGGTAGGTCTAGGGTAATGGACAAGTTCACTCTTGAACACAACGCAAATGACTTCCTAGATGTCTATAAACGAGCAATCTCAAACTCATGATCCGGGGAAACTCTTGATTGCTAATCCTTGTTCCGGGGGTTATGGACGTAGCTTCCGGTGCAAGGAGGTCAAAGAGCTCAACAGCCGCCAATTTCGCGATCATCACTCTTGTTGGGTATCTCATTCTAGTCAATCTAAAGGCGATTCTAATGCCTCTTGCCATTGCGATCCTTATCTATTTCTTGATCAGGGCCCCAGAGCAGTATCTTATCGCCAACTTCGAAATTGTCCAGAGGGTTCCAATGCTGGCCTATGGAGTCATAATTGCGNTCGGATCCCTNATTTCCTATGGGGTTTCTATACTCCTTTACAGGAACATAGACCAATTCATTGTGGAGATGGACAAAGAAGGAGGACTCATTGACAAGTTCGATGAGAAGTGGGAAAGCCTATCGGAGACAAACCTCTACGGGTTAGAGGAAGTCTTGACCAGCCAAGATGCAATAGAGAACGTGCTGAACCCAGAGACCATTCAGGTTTTCGCTACTTCAATTCTCGCAGACGTAGCTTCATTCATGACAACCATGCTCACNGTAGCAATATTCCTTNTTTTCCTTATTCTCGAGGAAAAGAGCCTTCCTGGTAGATTCAAGGCAGCATTCCCNAACTCTTTCTCCAGATTCGAGAACATAGTAGCCAACTCCTCAGAGTCGATCTCGACTTATGTTATCTCCAAGGCGACTTGTAGCGCAGGACAGGCAATAGTCCTGTCAGTGATGCTTTGGCTAATGGGAATCCCAGGGTGGTTTCTATTCGGAGTCCTATGCTTCTTGCTAGACTTCATTCCAATACTAGGGGCCATCCTAGCAACTATTCCCCCGATGATGATAGCACTGATTGTTCTGGACCCGCTGCAAGCAGTCATACTTGGGTTTGGCATGATCGCGAATCAACAGCTTTTTGGATCGATAATTGAGCCTAATCTATCCGGGCAGAGGCTGGGAATCTCACCTCTAGTGCTACTTCTTACAGTCATGGTATCTGCTTCAGTTTGGGGGATTTCTGGAGCAATAATTGGGGTACCAATTATGATTATCGCCAGAATAGCCCTGGAGGAGGACGATAGGACCAGGCCAATCGCGCTTATGCTCGCAAAAGAAGTTCATGAGGAAGAGTGAACCCTAGGGTGAATTATCACTAGTTCAACATCCGATTTAATCGATACTTCCTCGCCAGTGCCCTCATTGTGCAATCCTCTTGTGGAGAAAGAAACTTCATCTCCAGAGAGGCCCCATCTTGCACCAGTGACCCAAACCCTGCCGGGGCAGAACGAGAAAATCGAGAACACCTCACCACTTCCTACTCGCATCTTAAAGACATCACCCAGAGAAAGTCTGGTAGAAATGCTGTCTTCGTGGTGTATCCTCAAGCTTGGAACCGTCGGGGACTCTATCAGAGCCCCCCAATTACCAAGAATATGATCGGGAGAGCCACCATCTGCACCGACGATTTCGATTTGCTCGTACCCAATTCCTACCAAGTAAGCAATCGATTTGGCTAGGTCGCTCTTTGTCTGATCACTAATCTGTATTGCCTTATCCTTCCAATACTCCCTATTGCAGGAGTCAAGATCACCCAATACCCCCTCAACCTCAACTCCCGCTTCAGAGGCTTTGTCCGCCCCCCCATCGACTCCAAAAACCGGTGTTTGAGGGGAAATGACAGATTCAATTACCTCATTCGATGGGGACATGCCATTACACCAGAGTACGGCTCGCATAGAATTACTACCTCAAATCCAGCTTCCCAGAGGAAATAATCGATGTTTCTTCCAGGACAAGGTCTGGTTCCAGCAGAGTCCCCCTCAGGTGTATGCCGACTCTGGATTTCCCCCCTAGGTGGGTATTGTCCCCGATCCCGAAGTAGCACCCTCCCCTGACTACAAGGTCCTCTACACGATTTCCTACAATCTCTTTCGCCCTGGGGTTCATCCCGAAGCCGAACTCCGCCACCGTCCATACCAGGTCCTTCTTCGAACCCCTGATTCCGGTCTTCGCTAGCTCGAATAATGAGGTGATCTCAGCAGCCATCTCTCCTCCTGAAACTTCCTTTACCATTCCGTCTCGAACCTGGAATGACAGGGGCTCATCTAGAACNCCCCCCTCCCATGATCCGTCCACGACAATTGTCCCATTCATACTNCCTTCCTTGGGTAGGACGAAGACCTTTCCTGCGGGCAGGTTAGAGACCTGGCTTGGTCGGTTGCAGATTCCGGTATCCTCCAGGACCCATCTGCTACCTGTCATGAACTCGATATCAGTTCCAGCCGGGGTTCGGACCTGCACTNGCCTCTTCCTGCGGAAAATAACGCTCATTCCGCTGATTTCCCTTTGCAGTGCGTTGTAGTCAGCGGTCATCCCACCTGTTTCGAAAGAGATCCTTCCTATTCCGGGCATTGACACTATCCTAGCCCCTTCCTTGGATGCCTGTTGCCTGGCTCTGGTATGAGTCAAGGAGTCTTTTGTGGCGATAATAATCACCCTGTTCTTTCTCATTATATCGGCTACAGGGAGAGGGGGCTCCTTCCCGGGCTTCTGTGTCGGTGGCATCATTACGAGAAGAATCCTGTCCGTTACTCTGGCTGCCTCTTCGTATATCGCCTGACCCACCTCTGAGGTCTCGGGGTCAGTGATGACTAGAACGTCCTCCTCTCTTCTAACTTGTAGGCACGTCCGTACTATTGAACGTGCAGTGGACAGTAGCTCCTCTGAGTTTCCGGCGTCACCAGTGCCATCACTTGCCGTCATGTGGGGCTGTCCTAGACGGGACATGGTATTGATACTTCACTAGACCAGTGTTTGGTCTATGGATCGGTTTGAGATTTCCGCGAACAGGTCAGAAACGAAGACAGCCATGTCCACCCCATTCTTCTGCTCTCCGGATCTGTCTCTTATCGAAACGGACTTACTCCCCATCTCGTCATCGCCTAGGATGACCATGTATGCAGGGCGGGTCTTCCTGTGTGTCCTGATTTTCTTTCCGATAGTATTGTCGGAATCGTCCACTTGGACCCTCACTCCTGCCAGCTTTAAGGCATCATTAACCTCACTGGCATACTCTTTGTGCTTCTCAGAAATAGTGATGATCTGCACCTGTATTGGGGATAGCCAGGTCGGTAGATTGCCCTTCCAGTGCTCCAGAAGGAAAGCGACGAACCTCTCGTGAGTGGACAGAGGCGCTCTATGTATCACGAATACCTCACCGTTCTCAGCACCAGTTTCGTCCATGAATGAGAGTCCGAACCTTTCCTTTGCTGCGAAGTCCAGTTGGATCGTTGCTAGGGACTCTTCCCTACCTAGTGCGGTCCTGAATTGAATGTCTATCTTGGGCCCGTAGAATGCAGCCTCACCCACAGCCTCGACGTATTCCACATCCAAGTCATCGAGAATTCTTCTAAGATGGTCCTGAGTGGCTTCCCAGTTTTCTGGTTGATCGATGTACTTGTCTTTATTCTCTGGNTCCCAGAGGGACAGTCTGAAATCGAATTCTTCGAATCCGAATATTTCGTAATAGTCCCTTGCCATCCTAACATTGCTCCCGACTTCCTCCGCCACTTGCTCCAGAGTGCAGTATACGTGTGCGTCATTCATCGATAGCATCCTGACTCTCAGTAGTCCTGCTAGAGTTCCCGACAGCTCGTTTCTGTACACGGTTCCGTATTCTGCAATTCGCATCGGAAGCTCCCTGTATGACCTCTTACTGCTGGTGAAAACTAGGTGGTGCATTGGACAATTCATGGCCTTGAGGTAGTACTCTCCATCATCCATTTTCATCGGCGGGTACATCCCATCGGAGTAGTGCGGTAGGTGGCCGCTTGTTTCGAATAACTCCTTCTTGCCCAGGGCGGGGGTCGTCACTCTCACGTATCCGTAGGCATCCTCGGTCTCTATAGCGAATTTCTCAATCTCAGATTTCAGAATCTCTCCATTTGGAAGCCAGACTGGAAGTCCCTTGCCAATCATCTCGTCAATCATGTAGAGGCCCATCTCTCTGCCTATCTTCTTATGGTCTCTCTTTGCTGCCTCTATGATCTGCCTCTCTCTTTCCCTGAGGCCATCCTTGGATGAGTAGCACATTCCGTAAATTCTAACTAAAGACTCTCTGTTCCTGTCTGCTCTCCAGTATGCTTGGCTTGTGCTTGTAAGTTTGAACCACCTAATTTTTGATGTTGAGGATACGTGTGGACCTATACATAGATCAACAAAATCGCCCTGTCGATACACGGATGAGCCCACGTCATGACCAATCTTATCGTCCAATATTTCTATTTTGAATGGGTTTGAGGAGAACATCTCCCTAAGAGAATCGTTGCCCAGTTCTTCACGAGATATTGGAATGTTCTCCCTAACTAGCTCCTTCATCCTCTTCTCGATCTTTCTTAGATCATCTTCACCTATTGGGTCCATGTGGAAGTCATAGTAGAAGCCATGCTCTATCGGNGGACCAATTGTTGGTTTAGCCTCTGGGTATATCTCGGTAACAGCCTGGGCGAGTAAATGTGCGCAGCTGTGCCTGAGTATGTATAGTCCGTCTTCAGAATCCATCATAATGGGCTCTACCTTGCAATCTTCACCTATGGCGAATGACATATCCCTTTGCTCCCCATCTACCAGAGCAGCTACTGCTCCCGACTTCTTTCCATGGGTATTTTCCAGAATTTCTCCCGCGGAAATACCAGCTACATACTCATGAAGCTCACCGTCTCCGACGTCTACAGAGATCATTGTCACTGGTACCCCCACCAGCTACGCCGAAGCATCGCCGATATGAAGGCCTTGGCCGGACCAATAGATAGAACGCTCATTCTATGGTGAATTGGGTGCCCGAATCTCCCTTGACCATACCTTCCAAATCAGAAAGATCCCCTATGACTGCCCGCTCACCGGTACGAAGAACAAAGTCGCAAGCTGCCTCAACCTTGGGACCCATTGATCCCACGTCAAAATCTCTCCCCTCCATTTGCTCCGGAGTCGCTCTGGATATTTTCTCTTGATTCCCCTCTCCCCAGTTTTCGTATACTCCATCGGTATCTGTAGCTAGAATCAGTAGTCTCGCATCGAGCTGCCTCGCAAGCAAGGCACTAGCCCTGTCTTTATCGATCACAACCTCAACTCCCTCTAGGTTCCCATCTGAGTTGTAAGCAGTGGGTATTCCCCCGCCCCCAGCACAGATTACCACTGTGCCCTTCTCGAGAAGCCAGTGTATGGGGCGTAACTCGAAAATTCTGTGCGGCTCGGGAGAGGGAACGATTCTCCTCCAACCGTTGCCGTCCATAGCAACCGACCAACCCTTCTCAGCGGTAATTCTCTTTGCTTCCTCTTCGTCATACATGGGGCCAATTGGTTTTGTAGGATTTTGGAAAGCAGGGTCATCGGGATCTACTTCAACCATTGTAAGGATAGTCGCAAAAGCCGTCTCCATAGGCATTAGATTGCCCATTTCTTGTTGTATCATATACCCAATCATTCCTTCCGTTTGCGCTCCTAAGACATCTAGTGGATATTCCTCAACTCCATCATAGGATGCAGATTGAAGAGCTAGAAGGCCGACCTGTGGGCCGTTACCATGGGTGATCACGATTTGATGTTCCTCCGCAAGTGGGGCAAGNGCCCTACATGCCTCTCTAACGTTCCTCCTTTGATTATCCGCAGTAAGGGGCTCTCCCCTNCTGAGAAGGGCATTTCCACCCAGTGCCACCACGACCCTCATGTCATCTTCCCGAGCGTGAACCGATAAGAACACGATCCCTGTGGGGTACACATGGTGCGAGTGGGCCTTCTTGCGAATCCAGACGCTGGCTTGGGTGGTCGTCTGGGACTAAAAGGATCGGATGGTCAGGCAGAATTCGCACGTTCCAAGGGAGCTGAGGACAGGTCAGGTCCAAGGATGAAGAATATGCTACTACACTTCTCTGCTATCCACAACAGAGAAGCTAAGGAAATTGAGTGGATAATCAGTAAAGGTAGGATGGGATCAGACTGGATTCCAGAAGATTTAGAGATTGGTGAAGTAATAATAGTCCACGAGTCACAGGGCACTACTTCGGCATCAGATACCCAGGATGCGATATTCAAGATGATTGAGAACGNAATAGATCTTCTGCTTTATTCCGGAGGAGATGGAACTACCAGGGACGTAGTTGCGGCTCTAGGTCAGGCTGGATTTCCCGAGCTACCGATAATCGGGATCCCATCTGGGGTGAAGATGCACTCGGGATGCTTTGCCAGCTCCCCTAAAGCATCGGCTGAGGTCCTATCAGCTTGGATTCAAGGTGACTTACTTGTCTCAAGCACAGAGGTCCTCGATCTGGATGAGGAACTATACAGAGAAGGTAAGTGGGTTGTCAGGCTTTATGCCGAGGCGTTTTCACCAAGCTCACCAAGATGGATGCAAGGATCAAAGGAGCTTATCCAGACGGAATCNGAGGACGAAATCCTAGCAGGTCTCTCCGATCATATTGCTGAGTCTTTCGTTTCTGAAGACAGAATGATTGTATGGGGATCTGGAGGGACTCTCAGGACCATTGGTGGGCAAATCGGTTTCGAGCTTACAACCTTGGGGATCGACGTTACTTCGGGCGACAAACAAGTCGGAACTGATCTGGATGAGTCAGGGATACTTCAATTGTTGAAATCTCATTCCGGTCCGAGAACACTTCTTCTATCCCCAATGGGGGGCCAGGGTTTCCTAATTGGTAGGGGAAATTTGCAGCTTTCTCCCTCGGTACTGAGAGAAGTTGGATCAGAAAACGTACTTGGCGTAGTTACTCCGGCAAAACTACTCACAGTTAGGACTCTGAGAATAGAGACGGGAGACGATGACCTAGATTCTGAATTTGCATCTANGAAGTACATGAAGATTTTACAGGGATACAGGACAACTCGGATCCTACCTGTTTCAGTGGACTAGATTTCTATTCCTGAGGATGCCATTAGTAGGCCCAGGAATGGAGGGCTAGGCCTGTCGGGCCTCGACTTGAATTCAGGATGATACTGAGTGCCTACATAGTACGGATGTCCTTCTAGTTCCATGATTTCGCACCTCTTTCCTGTCTCATCCTTGCCTACGAAAACCAGCCCAGATTCTTCTATGTCCTTGATCAGTTCAGGATTCACTTCGTATCTATGCCGATGACGCTCATTCACATGATCGCTCCCTCCATACAAGCGCTTGATCTTGCAATCCTTAACCAGGAATGGGGTCGGTTTGGTACCCAGCCTCATTGTCCCCCCCATATGGGTCTTCGAAATTTCTGGCATGAAAATCACTGCTTGGTGCTTTGCATCTTCCTCGAACTCTGTTGAATTAGCCCCTTCTAGTCCCAGGACGTTTCTGCAAAATTCAATCGTTGCGACCTGTAGTCCCAGGCACACTCCTAGATATGGGATCTTGTTTACTCTGGCATACTCTGCTGCCTTGATCTTCCCCTCTATGCCCCTTATNCCGAATCCTCCTGGAACTAAAATCCCGTCTGCCTCTCTGAGAATTTTCCATGCTGACTCGTATGATTCCTGATTAGAACTCTTAGCATAATCATCTAAATCGGATGATTCAATCCAGTCAATGACAAGTTTCCTGTCGACTTTGAATGATGCATGTTGAAGTGCCTTGATTACGCTCAAGTATGAATCAGCTAGATCTGTGTATTTTCCAGCTACAGCAATATGCACCTCTTCCGCATGATCTAGGGAGTCCACGTGATCNGCCAAATCCTTCCAGTCATCTAGTACTTTCCTATTCTTAGCCAGACTGAAACCGAATCTCTCGGAGAGCATCTTAGTTACGCCTTGTTCCTCCAACATAATGGGAACTTGGTAGATATTCGAAACATCGTGTGCCGAAACTACCGCTTCCGGGGTGACGTGGCAGAATGCGGAAATCTTCTCTCTAGTCTCATCNACTAAGGGGTTCTTTGATCTGCAAACTAGCATATGTGGATTTATTCCTAGGCCTCTTAGCTCCTTCACTGTATGCTGGGTAGGTTTCGTCTTCTGCTCCCCTACCGGCCCCATTACGGGAATTAGGCTTACATGAACGAAGCAAACATTTTCCTGACCAACTCTGAACTGGAATTGTCGCAAGGCTTCAACAAAAGGTGCGCTTTCGATGTCACCGACGGTTCCTCCAAGCTCAATTACGCAGGCATCAGGCTCTTTCCCATTTCCATCGCTAGGGGTATGTGCAACTCTTTCGATCCAGTCTTGAATCTCGTTCGTAATGTGTGGAATAACTTGGACGGTCTTTCCTAGATAATCCCCCTTCCTCTCCTTCTGGATTACGTTGTCATATACCTTCCCAGTAGTGATATTATTCTCCCTCTTCAGGCAAACGTCTAGGAATCTCTCATAGTTGCCCAAGTCTAGATCAACTTCTCCTCCATCATCCAAAACAAAAACTTCGCCATGTTCGAAGGGTGACATAGTCCCTGCATCACTATTCAGATAGGGGTCAATCTTCACTGCGGTTACTCTCAGTCCAGCGCTTTTCAGAAGAACACCAATGCTACTGGCAGTTACTCCCTTGCCTAGTCCTGATAGGACCCCGCCCGTCACAATGACATACTTCATGACATCAACGGGGTCAGAATCCGAAGACCCTCGCCTATGAACATTGGCAATTTTCCCCTGCTTCGACCTTCTTTAATTTCAAGTATCGCCAGAATTAGGGTCGGACATGTCGGACGNGTCGGGGGGCAGAGTCTTGGTTACCGGAGCTCTAGGTCAGATCGGTACTGAATTGGTTGAGGCGCTCAGGCAGAAATTCGGTAATGAAAACGTAATTTCATCTGATATTCGATACCAGAAGGGACACATTTCTGCTAACCAAGGGCCGTTTGTCGAACTGGATGTTCTAGACACCGAATCTATAATCAGCACGTGCACGGAGAATGAGATAGGTTCCATTTATCACTTAGCTGCGATACTTTCAGCCACCGGGGAAAAGGACCCACAACTTTGTCGGAAGGTGAATGTAGGAGGGACGATTTCTGTTCTTGAGGCTGCAAAGGAATGCTCATTGAGAGTTTACTCGCCATCCTCAATTGCGGTTTTCGGACCCGATTCTCCGAAACATGCACCGCAAGACGCTGATCTTAACCCAACTACAGTTTACGGGGAAACAAAGGTCACTGGCGAAGCTCTTGCACGAGAATATTTTTCCGAGTCGGGGATTGATACAAGAGGTATTCGTTACCCAGGGCTAATTTCTTACAAAGCACCAGCAGGAGGGGGTACTACGGACTATGCGGTAGATATTTTCCATGCGGCTCTAAATTCCGGCCACTACGAGTGCTTTGTCCGTTCCGACACTCGTCTTCCAATGCTCTACATGGACGATGCAATCAATGCAACAATATCTCTAATGGACGCTCCCCATGAATCTTTAGGAGAGTTTAGAGCTGGTTACAACATTCCGTGCTTATCTTTCACAGCAAAGGAACTTGCAGACGCAATTTCCGAGAGAGTAGAGGGCTTCACGTGTGATTTCGTACCTGATATTAGACAGGATTACGCCGATTCATGGCCTAATTCAGTAGATGGGGGGTTAGCGACAAGGGAATGGGGATGGGCTCCATATTTCGATCTGGAAGATATCGTCGACTCAATGCTGACAGGAATTTCCGAGAGCTAGTCTTCCAGCTCCTCCTCTCCCCAGTCCGGCGTACTTGGATCTGTTCTCGCCCATAGGACATCATCAATTCTCAGAATTGTAATTGCAGCTTCAGTAGCGCATGAAAGAGAGTGCCTGATTACGAATTCAGGATCTAAAACACCTCTTGCTCTCATATCACAGTTTTCTCCAGTCATGATATCGAATCCAATCCATGGCCCCGACTTTTCCTGATCAGCCGATAGAGACAGAATGACATCAACTGGGTCCCTTCCTGCATTCTCTGCGAGAATTCTAGGAATTGACTCAAGAGCAGAAGCATATGCCTCAATCGCTAGTTGCTCCCTACCCGAGTGGGTCTTGGAGAAGGTACGCAGATGCCTTGCTAAATGAGCCTGAATAGCCCCTCCTCCTGGTAGAATGCCCGACGAAGAGCTCATCCTATGAGCAACACCTATTGCATCATCGAATATTCTCACAGACTCCTCACGAACATTTGGAGTGGAACCTCTTACAATCAGAGTCATCCCCATACCCTCGCCCTCAAGAAGGGTATGTTTGACATCTGCAATACTCTCCTCTGACCTTCTGGAGTATTCTCCAATATCTGACTCTTTNAATGAACTAACACTTCTTGTTGGATTTGCATTCGTAATTATGCTAAGTAGGTCTACATCGCTCTTTTCGAATCTCCTATATGCCGTAATCCCTGCATCCGTAAGGACTGGTATGGCCTCATCAGCAATACCGCCCCTGGTCACTAGCAAGTCCACTCCCAATGAAGACAGGTGATCTACCTGATCTCGCAGGACTTGCATTTCTCTGTCATGAAAACCCTGTAAAATACCGAGATTACCCACTTCTATGGAGGCACTAGTCTGAAGCTTCGATTTCTCTAGGCCCCCATCTATTATCGCTACTTTCCCTCCCTTGCTGTCAGGAGGACTGTTTACGTCCACTCTCGACTTAAGGAGCATCAGCCCCCTAACAAGTGAGGTGTCCATAACGCTCCCCTGAGTAATCTGTAATCGCTTTACCCTGAATCTCTCCAAGTCAACCTCATCGCCTTCGCCAACTAGTCCATTCGCCGCCTTGATTGCTAACCCAGAAATTAAACTGCACAGGGATGAATCCCCCTTCCCATNCAATGAGGTATTTACAACCTCAAACTTATGCTCTTCTTCAGCCTCGAACGAAACTCTGATGACTTCTTCAAGAGACTCCTTTAGTGCGATTGAGTAGCCCTTTACTATTATCGAGGGATGAACTCCCATTCTCACCAATTCAAGAGCATTCTGGAGCATTTCCGAGACCAATAAAACCGTGCTAGTCGTCCCATCCCTAGCAGCCTTGTCTTGCGATGAAGATGCATCAATTAGCAATCTAGCGGTAGGGTGCTCGACATTAGCAGTTTCCAGTACAGTTACTCCGTCATTGGTGACCAATGCATCACCATCTTCCCCGACAAGCATCTTATCAAGGCCCCTAGGTCCCAAAGTGGATCTAACAGCGCCAGCTAGAGAAGTTGCAGCTCTGACGTTATTCACCAATGCTGTTCTTCCATGAATTCTGTCAGTGTCCTCTAGGACCACATTGTCATCCGACTCGGTCATACAAGTATACCCACGAATGCTTTCGTTTTCAATCCGCTCATGACCAATTGGGACTATTCTCGATGCGAACAATCCGTTTGATTCATATACCACCAGTATCTCCGACTATACAACCTCAGGTTGATTAGTGATAAAATGGTTGATGAAAATTGGGATAAATTCGATGAAGAGGAAGCCATAGAGGAGATGGCTCGAATGTTTGAACAAATGGGAATGCCGTTGGATGTCAAAACTCTGAAGTCAATGATGGATCAGGTAAGGAATCAATTCGAAGAAATGGGTATTGATCCAGAGAAGATGTCTATGAACGAGGTAAAGTTCGGACTTAACTCAGATCCAGAGGAATTCATGAAGAACTTCGAATCTATGATCAATGGACCCCAGGGCCTTGGGGAATTTCTGAAAAAAATGGGCGTTGATCTTCATATCAAACCCTCGGTTTCCGAGGTAAAGGTGGATGTAGACGAAAATGAGCAGTCTGCGGAAGACAACTTAATTCCTGACGAAGACGTCTATATCGATGGACGAAAGATGCTTGTTACGATCGATGTTTCGAAGCATAGCGACATCAGCGCGGACAGTCTTGAATTGAGTCTGACCGGTGGAGGAGAGGTTCTGCAGTTGTTAAGGAAGAATCAAATCAGGCCTTTCAGAACCTTCGTGCTTCCTAGAGTCTCAAGGGGCCAGCCAAAATGGGCAATCAACAATGGAATTTTGGATATTACGTTCGATCTAAATTAGCTCGGAACAACAAATGAGGGAAAAAAATGGGATCAGCAGTGATTGGAATTGACTTAGGAACGACAAACAGCTGTGTGGCAACAATTGAAGGAGGTAAGCCAGTAGTTATACCGAATTCAGAGGGTTCTAGGACAACTCCTAGTGTTGTGGCATTCAACAAGGATGGAGAGCGGCTCGTTGGCGTAACGGCCAAAAGACAGGCCGTAACCAATTCTCAAAGGACCATTATTTCGGTCAAAAGAGAGATGGGTACAGACTGGACTAAGGACGTAGATGAAGACAAATTTTCCCCCCAAGAAATTTCCGCCTTCGTTTTGCAGAAGCTCAAGGCGGACGCAGAGGAATATCTAGGAACTGAGGTTAAACAAGCGGTGGTGACTTGTCCGGCTTATTTCTCAGACTCTCAAAGGAAGGCCACTAAAGACGCCGGAAGAATAGCTGGATTAGAAGTTTTGAGAATAATAAACGAACCAACTGCGGCAGCACTGGCATATGGCGTCGACAAAGAGGAAGACCAAACGGTTCTTGTTTATGATCTCGGAGGGGGTACTTTCGATGTCTCAATCCTAGAGATTTATCAGGTAGATGGGCAGCCTCAAATCGAGGTTAAGGCTACAAGTGGAGACAATCGATTGGGCGGTGATGATTTCGATGAGGTTGTCATGGACTGGGTGATTTCAGAATTCAAAAAGTCTACAGGNATTGATTTGGAGAAGGATCTTACTGCGATAAGTAGGATTAGGGAAGCCGCAGAGAAGGCCAAAATAGAACTCTCTGGAACTCCATCAACTCAAATCAATCTCCCATTCATCACTATGAATGAAGGACAGCCAGAGCACCTGGATATGTCGTTGTCAAGATCCAAGTTTGAGAAGCTGATCGCCCCGCTGGTTGAGAGGACCATGGGGCCAACCAGACAAGCAATGAAGGATGCAGGGATCAAGAAGGGCGATGTCGATAAGGTTCTGCTAGTCGGAGGTTCAACCAGAGTACCTTCCGTCCAACAGACTATCGAGAAAGAGGTTGGTAAGGCCCCATTCAAAGGAATAAATCCCGATGAGGCCGTTGCCATGGGGGCAGCTCTTCAGGCAGGAATCATTGTTGGAGATGAAGGTGTTACTGATGTCTTACTCCTGGACGTGACTCCTCTGACACTAGGGATTGAGACCCTAGGGGGCGTCACTACAACGATGATTGAGAGGAATACGACAATCCCATCCAGAAGATCAGAGACATTCTCTACCGCTGCAGACAACCAGCCTGCAGTCGAGATTCACGTTCTTCAAGGCGAGAGGGATTTCGCTAAAGATAATATTACTCTGGGGAGATTTCATCTAATGGGGATTCCTCCAGCTCCAAGGGGAATCCCCCAGGTAGAAGTTACCTTCGATATCGATGCAAACGGCATCGTGGATGTTTCAGCAAAAGATCTAGGAACTGGTAAGGAGCAATCAATCAAGATTGAGAGTCAGACTTCTCTCTCTGAGGAGGAAATCAAGCAGAAGGTAGAAGACGCAGAAAAGTTTGCTGAAGAGGATAAGAGAAGAAAGGCGAAGGTAGAAATGAGAAATACTGCAGATAGTGTGGTCTACCAGACCCGAAAGATGATCGACGACAATGAAGAGAAGCTTTCCGACGAGGATACTAAACCAGTTCTGGAAAAGTTGGATGAACTGGAGTCCCTTATCATAAGAGAAGACGAGCCAATTCCTTTGGATGACCTCGATGAAGCTGCAATACAGACCAAGATGGGCGAACTAGAACAATCGATGCATGCCATTTCCACTAAGTTGTACGAGGCCGCAGCGGCAGAAATGGCAGAACAACAGGAGGACGATAGCGGAGATGACGTTGTCGATGCAGACTTCGAAGTAGTCGATTCCGAAGAGGATGAGTCTTGATTACTCGGACGTAATCAGCCTATGCAGAGTTCTTACATGGATTCCTGAAGTTCCGTATTGAAAGAGAGGATTGGCACCTTCGGAACGTGCCTTCGAACCAGGGCCCCATGCCGTTCCGGCTATGTCAAGGTGAGCCCAAGGAATCTTCTCTTCATCCTTGTCGAAGTTTCTATGCGGGACGAAGAACTCCAGGAATGAGGCTGCTGTATTGGAAGACCCCGCTCTCCCACCTATAGATCCGTTTCTGATGTCTGCGAATGCAGAGTCAGTCATGTATTTCCGAAACTGAGCATTCAGTGGCATCCTCCACACCGATTCGCCACATCTGCTGGCAGCCTTATTCAGCCTTCTAGCGATATCGTCATCATTAGCCCACATCCCTGAGATTTGGTTTCCGAGTGCAGTCACAACTGCTCCAGTAAGAGTTGCTAGGTCAATGATATACTCTGGATCGAACTCTCCTGCCTTCCAGAGGCCATCAGATAGTACGTTTCGTCCCTCAGCATCTGTACTGAAGACCTCGATAGTTTTACCAGAGTATGTTTTGAAGACGTCACCGGGCCTGTAAGCACCCGATCCTGGCATATTCTCTGCCAGACATGCGATTCCATTCACTCTTCTCTCATATCCAGTTGAGTGTAGAGCTTCCATCAGGCCGAAAACAGTGGCAGCACCGCACATATCGTACTTCATATCCCACATTCCACCTGTGGGCTTGATAGAAATGCCTCCAGTATCGAAGGTAATCCCCTTTCCTACTATGCACGGCCTTCTGGTGCCTTGGTCTTCATTAGGATTCAAAGTGAAAATTACCATGCATGGTTTTCTTTCACTACCCTTACCTACATTGATCAATCCACCCATCCCTAGTTCGTGCAACTTTTCCCAGNCATAGATTTCAACGACCACATTATCCTTGTTCTTAGCCCACTCTTGGGCTCTTCTAGCATATTCCATGGGATACAGTACGTTTGCCGGTTCGTTACCCAAATCTCTTGCAACATGAACTCCGCCAACTATCGCTAGTGACTCAGATAAATCCTCCTTCAATGAGGCTTGGTATCTTGAATTAGCCTGGAAGTTCACTGACCATGGCTCGTCAATATGGCCCTCCGGAACCTCTTGGTGTTCGAGGAACTCATAATCTCGAAGCATCATCCCCTCAGCGAAGTCATTCATCCGTTCGCTATTCCATCCGGAAGTGAACCTAACAGTGACGTCCACCCCCCTTTTTTTTGACATAGCTGAGATAAGTCTAGCTCCGATGTTTCTAGCTCTCTTATGGCCCATTGCTTCCTTTTCACCCATACCGACTAAAATTATATTACATCCAGGTGTCCAAATGGATAGCCTCTTCCCCTTTTTTGGATCAAAATCTCCTGATGATATCGCCTCTCTGACTAATCTCCTCTGGTTCCTCCCTAATCCAGTGAGTGAGTTGTTAGGCGCCTTCTCGTTTCCTTCAAACAATGGTAGAATCAATTGAGAACCAGGCTCTAAGAATTCACTAATGCTTATTTCCATATTTATACCAAAATACCCGATTAATGGTTAGTTTACAAACAATTCCTACTGAAAATCACCATTTTAGGATTAATTTACGAGATAGTTTACTTTGTTTCATCTCTATTTTTGAANGCAGCAAAGAGAATGCTAACCATGCTTAGAATCACAGTAGGCGAAGTTAGAGCCCTTTTATTTGCACTTATGTATTCAATATTGGTTTCGTTAACTGGCTCTGAAACCCAAGTAGATGAATCAATCACTCGTTTCTGATATACTAGAATGAATTCTCCATTACCAGAGGAGATCGGAGCGTTNCCAAAATCTAGACTCACATTGGTACTATTTGTTGCATTTACTCCAAAGCCACATCCTGGTATGGAGTAATTGAACTCCAAATCATCATTCTCGCAAGAAATTCCGTCAGGAGCATCAATTCTTGGCATCCAAACCATCCCATCTTCAGAAATATAATTCAGTGTTACATTGGAAGTACTCGCTCGACCAAGATTCGATATGTCGATTTCTACTGATTGGCCATCAACTACGAGGGAGTTAACTACCAGCCTAGCCCTCCAAAACCAGACATTATCAATTAGGTACTTCATTACCTCAAGCTCCTCATCCAACCTTTGTGATAATGGCTCAATTGTGCCCAGAAGGAACTGCTCATCATCAGTCTCGAAAGTGAACGTAGGGTAACCCATCACCCCATAGCCATAATCTCTGCTAGTGCCGCAGTTTGGGTAAAGGCCCTGATTTGCATTTCTAATCGGTATTTCTGAGATATTTGAATTCACGTCGTCCCTAATTGAGTGATAGAGCTCCCAGTCCGATGGTTGCTCTGGCCATTTNCCCCAGGGATATAGTATAATCCAAACCCCCGTATGCATTGTGACGTAAAGGTCGGCATCAGGAACTTCTGTATTCATGTATATCGAGTTCGCGAGAGTTTCTGATTCACTGAATGCACTAGAGCCTGGCTGAGTTGTNGGGCATGTGTTCCAATAGTGGTCGTAGTTTCGATTCANGTCAACTTGATTGACGTTCCACCTCGTATCGAAATCATTCCCATCCGCATTNAGCATAATTAGGATGTGGATCTCGGTATTAGAGAGAAAATCGACGATATCCTGTTCCCCATCAGCCCAACCCTCTATGTAATACTCCGCAGTAAGGAACGCTAATTCTGTTCCAAGATGCTCATTACCGTGATGGCCTCCATCGATATACACCACTTCCTTGTTTGTCCCATCTGCCTTGAGATCGCCTGTACTCCAATCAGAAATCTGAAGCATCCAGAGGTTTCTTCCAAGTTCTGTTTGCCCCACAACAAGGAGATTTACTATGTCCGGATGTTCATCCGCCCAAGCATTCAGGTCGAGAGTAAGAGTTGCATAGGAGTGATACCAATGTTCTTGNACAATATCAGGCTGACTGATTTGGGAACTGACGATTGGCGATGCCGATACTATCGATAGAGAAGATACCAAAGCCATCACCAATAAGCGGCGCATAGCGCCGCTGAGGAAGTCATATGCTACAACGATTCTCCCTTGTCGATCGAAAGATTGGAGAAGTGACATGCGACAATCTTCGCTGCAATCATGGCCGAACTGAACTGTGTCAATGTTCCTTCTCTATCTGGAACGATCTCATTTACATCTGCTCCAATTACCTTGCATTTTAGTGAAGAGAAAATCCGCTCAAGTATCTCCACTGAACCCCAGTGACTCAGCCCACCAGGGACTGGAGTCCCTGTCGAGGGGACAATCGAACCATCGAGACCATCTACATCAAAGGTAATCCAGACCGGCCCTTCAATTTCAGCAAGCTCGACCAGCAGATCCTCCCAGTTCGAGGTCCCACGACTAAAATTGAACAGGTCTCTTGCGAACCATGTCTGGATCCTTCTATCATTTCGGATNATATTCTCTTCTTCGGAACTGTATGCTCTTACTCCGATTTGAATTACCCTACCTACTCCCAAATCTAGAGATCTCCTGATTACAGTTCCATGCGAAAAGTACTCCCCGTTCAACTCATTCCTGAGGTCCGCATGAGCGTCAATCTGAACAATTGTCAAATCAGACAGATTCGGAACCAACTTATTCTCTTCGATAGCTTCCATTATTGGTAGTAGAATTCCATGCTCGCCCCCAAGGGCCAGTAGGAATTGCCCATCCGTCATCCACTTTCCGACATATCCTCTAATTGAGTCCAGTTGCTCCCTCAGAGTCGGAGCATCGGACGTCCACGGCTCAGCAGTATGGATATTGAAACCACACGGAAGATCTCGATCTATAACCGGATCATTCAATTCTACCTGCGAACTAGCTTCAATACACGCTCTTGGACCCAAATGGGTACCTCCTCCATAACTAGAAGTCAGCTCTAGTGGAATCTGTAGCACGATCACATCCCATGGTCCCGAAAGAGACTCTTTCAATCCTAGAAAATTGGATGACCCCTGTTCCTCCACGTCAATTCGAGTAGAGGGTATAGATTAACCACTTCGGGAGTTTTTTAGTCATTTTTCGATCATTTCTCAAGATGTTTGAAATANCCTCGGCATACATGGGGATATGGTGGGAAGATGGGACTAACCTTAGCGCAGCTTACTCACGCAATCAAGAGTAAGGTAGATACTTCGATGGAAACCACTGTCGCTGAGTCAATAGCCGAGCACGCGCTCGGCTTTTTTGGATTCTCAAACAGGATAATTGATAATGCTCTAGAACCTACAGATAGAAACCTGTTCTATCAGCTTCAGGATTATGATCTACTTACCACAGAATCAGAAGAAACCACCCTCTGGGACGGCCGAGAGTGGCGAATTCATTATTGGAAGTTCAAACCCAACGCAGAGAACTTTGCTAATTTGGCATCTGGTGACAAAGACAAGGTGGATGAAGATCCATATGCAGACATCTATGATGGAATGCCTGCGGGACTTTGGAGGGAGAGGTCAGGTGTTGATGATGACTATGAGGAACCGCTATTCTGAATGTGTCAATAAACTCAGGAATTACTTGAAATGCCCGATTGTAGAGAGAGTATCATGGGCAGAGGCTTCGCAGTTGTAGCCGTCTTCTCATTGCTAACTATTAGCAGCTCTTCTTCTATGGTCTGGGGCGAAGAGGAACAGCCAACTAGTTGCCAAGTTCTGGTGGATTGGGGACAGGATTGGCAATGGGGGGAGTCTGGAGAACTGGAACCTTCGATTCTCCACAGATATAGGGTGGTTTTTGAGCCCGAATTTACAAATGGAACCTCTCCCACTTCCGTCAACTCTACAATTCAGCATTTTAGAGGTGAGACAGAAGTTTCTGAAGGAAACTACTCCACTTTCATTGCGGGAGGAGAAGTAGAATTTATTTTATCAGAAAAACCAATTTTCGGAGATTCTATTTCAATCTCTATTTCCAGTACTTATGCTCATTGTTCTAGGACAATTAATGTGACGAATTGGAATCAACCTATCTCTGATCATGAGGTAACCAGGGAGACCAGTTGGGCGACCTTGGGAATTGAGGATGAAATTCAAGGAATAAGTTTCGATGGACGAGGATGGCAGAAAAGAACGGGAAGTATTTTGCAATCAAGCGAGCTAGGAAACGGCTCCTTGTCAATCAATTTAACTGAAAATTCTCAGGGAGCAGTGGCTGATCTAGAACTTGATAGAATTTGGTTGAATGAGTCATACGACGGCATGGAACTTATCAGTCAAGACTTCGAGATGAAGGGATTCGGAGAACTATCAATATCTATTGACGAAGGATCAGAAGGAGCAGTGGTTGATGCATCCATAAGCGATGCATACATCCTAAGATCATTTACTGACGGAAAGATCTCGGAGAGAATGAGATTTGATGGAAATGGTTGGATCTCAATTAATGGTGGAGATAACGAGAGCTCAGAAGGAGTCTTCGGCGAAGTATTCAAGCTATATTTCGAGACATGGGATGATGATGGTTTCAGACGACTCCAGGATCTCCAAATAGAAGCTAACGCCTCAGCAAGAATTTCCGGTCCCGGTGAAGCCTTCTCCTTCGAACTTGACGATCTAATTCTAAACGAAAAGTGGGAAGAAGGAGTACGAACTAACCATCTCTACAGAATCTTCGGGAGCGGTGAATTCGATTTTATTGCATCTGAATCCCCGTATATTGTGATGAATGGAACTATTCCATTGATACACATTCAATCAGAGGGTGGAGAGACAGTCTCAGATACTACGATTGTCGATGGAACCTATAGNGGCGACGTCGAGGGTACCTTCGGACTCGTTAGGCAAATTGTAGAATCAGGCATTTTTGATAATCATACCGGAGTACCCTTTGAGGCAGACAAGATTAGGAACGAGTTCTGGCTGAATGTCTCTGCCTTACCATTTGGCCCAATTGATCAGGAATTTGGAGCTGAGCACAATTTGACTTACGAATACGTAGTGCCTCAGGAAGACTGGCTCAATAGGACCATTCGTTACACATACGTCGAGGATAATGGAACTGTAGAGGAGGAATTTCCCGAAAACTCCCCCATAATTAACAATGCAGAAGCTCCAGAATCTAGAGCAATTTTCTCCGATCATATTTCACGAGAAACAGGCGCTTGCCCCCAGATTCTAGCTACAGGAGACTCATTTTCACTTCTTGGAAACATGGAAATGATTCTTGAGGTTTCAGTTGATGGATTTAGGTCAGAAATTATCGATGGCCACTTAGTATCTGTGTCTGAGTGGTTTGGAGTCTATGATGACAACAGCGCAGCTAATGGGACGATAATAAATGAGGGCCCACTTTCAGGTTTACTGAATGAGGTCAGCAGGACTGTCAAGATAGGATTTGGAAGCAATGATCAAGTTTCCTTTGTGGAGAATCAGAGGGTAGACAGAATTCTCTATCCCCCAATCGTAACTTTCGACGAAAATACGCCTCCTACACTTTCTGAAGGTGTCGATTCATCAGTTAGGTTCCGCGAAGGAATTCTGACAAATGAGGGTGGAACTGCGCATCTTGAGGTACTGATATATGACCATGATACCGATACAAGGTCAGTTGTCGCAGACTTATCCTCTATTGGCCTTGGAATGGTAGAACTTTCCGACTCTGGACTGTATGGTGACCAAGTAATCCATGATGATATCTGGACTACCAGGGTTTCTCATGATGGATTGGAATTTGGCAACTTTCCAATTACTATTACGATGCAAGATTATTGGGTAACGGTCGAAGAGGAATCTACTATCATGATTTCAAACGCCCCTCCAAGAATGCTGGAGCTCGAATTCTCCCCGGATAGCTCGTACAGAGCCGAAACAGTAAATCTAAGCATACTTGCCTTCGATGGACATGGTCTCAGATCTGTCTCTGTGGATCTCCAAGGATTCGGTGGTGGACTAATTTATCTNCAGAGGGGCGAGGACATCATTTGGAATTGGGATCAGGAAGGGATTTCCATAACCAGCACGGTAGAAGCTTGGTATGGGTCTTTCTCAATACCTCCCTCCATATCCCCCGGGAGGCAAAGTATCCCAATAATTTTAGAGGATAATGAAGGAGGTTCTGTATCCACACACTTCCTTGCGGGAATCTCTCCCGGATCTCAGTCACGCATGGCAGAGAAGTTAACCATTGGAAATTTGCCCCCTTCTGTTTCAAATCTTTCAATAATGGTAGGTGGTTTTGAGTCCGAGCACGTTGTCTCCCCAATTTCAGGGGCCCCAATCGAGCACACTTTGGAGGTATCAGTCTCAGATTATGACGGGATCTCTTCTGTCCAAGCTAAAATTGGCCGACTTGCTCCAATCGGGCAATCGGAAGATTGGATTCTCATGTTTGATGATGGAGTCGGTGCTGATAGGCATTCTAATGACGGCATATTTTCACTCTCATTCTCAGCCAGGCAATCATTGAGCGAGGGAGAAATGAGCATAATGATCAGAGCTACTGATGTTTTTCAGTCTATTACTGAGGAAGGGGATCAAATCAGATATGTCTCTATTGAAAAGTCACAACAGTCATCTTCCGGTCCTTCTTGGTTCGCAGAGAACACAACTGAGCTTCTGCTGGCATCTATCTCAATCCTATTACTCATTGGAGTAGGTTCACTCTTCCATATTATCAGAAATTCCGAACTGGAGTAGAGTTGGTGCGAGTGCCGGGATTTGAACCCGGGTTCCCACGTTGGCAACGTGGGGTGATAACCGCTACACTACACTCGCGCTGATGCTTGCAGACAACTTTTGTTTTTCTAAGCGTCGGTAGGAAAGGACACTAATTCAGACACAAGTTTACTAATCAAATCTCTAGTTTCCCTGTAAGTCTGGATATCCTTTCCTCTGGGGTCTTGAAGGCCCCAGTCTTTGTCTATCGGCAGGTTTGGACAACTTACGCCACAACCCATACTGATTATTTTATCAAACCCCTCAGATTCTACAGAATCAATTGATTTGGGATATAATCCTAATGTTTCGATCCCAGCTTCCTCCAACACAATTAGAGCATTTTCNGCGACCCCCTTGTCGTCTGGAGGATGAGTCCCAGCAGAGACGGAGTCATGNCCCATATCCCTAGCTATCGCCTCTGCCATCTGACTTCTGCATGTGTTTCCCACGCAAACAAAGAGGATACGCATAGATCCCCTAATGTGTGCAGATTAATTAATAGAACCAATAGAGAATCTTTTCTATANTTGATATAACAAGAATTCAATAGCGAATCCATCTACCCNNTAGATGATGGCAGAGTCACCTGTATCGCACCACCCCTCTGGAACAGGCCAGCAAAACGAGGAAAATGCATCTAATGAGCAAAGAGCACAGATGGAACAGGCATATCAGCAGATGCAGAGAAAGATGCGTATCAGCAAGATGGATGAGCAGATCAAGCACAAAATCATGGTACTTTCCGGCAAGGGCGGGGTTGGCAAGTCCACTGTAGCTACAGGCTTGGCCCTTTCTTTAGCCAAGATGGGAAAGAAAGTCGGCCTAATGGACATAGACATTACCGGTCCAAACGTCCCAAAGATGCTGGGTTTAGAGGAAGCAGACTTGAATGTTGAGGAGGGTCAAATCCATCCTGCAGATGGCCCCTACGGCCTGAAGGTAATATCCATGGCATTCCTCTTGGAGGACCCCGATAAACCGGTTATCTGGAGAGGTCCCATAAAACTGGGGGCAATACAGCAATTCATTGGGGACGTGGCTTGGGGCGAACTGGATGCTCTAATTATCGACTTCCCCCCAGGTACAAGTGATGAGCCACTTACGGTTAGTCAGAGTCTCCCTGGGATCGATGGAGTAATTATAGTAACCACCCCGCAAGAAGTCGCACTTCTTGACAGCAGGAAGTCAATAAATTTTGCAAAGACAATCTCAGTACCGGTTTTAGGAGTTGTAGAAAACATGAGTGGTTACAGGCTACGAGGAAAGTCAGAGCCAAACTCAGTGGTTTCGTTATTGAGCCCAAATGGCATTCATGAAGAATGTAAGGCAGACGAAGATGGAAACTGGGAGATTACTCTGGACGTCTTCAAGTCAGGGGGTGGCANGGAGTCATCAGTTGAGATGGGAGTGCCATTTCTAGGAACGCTCCCATTCGATCCTGGGATAGTCAGGGGTGGTGATGATGGCGTACATAGAATAGTGGCAGATCCGGAAGGTGAAACCGCGAAAGCTTTCCAATCTATTGTGGATAATACGCTCGAACAACTCGATAGCGGTACAGAACGTACATTAAGGATAATTTGAGCNATTGCTTTAGCGTCGATTTGATGACATAGACTCTTCCCCATATAGCACAATGGTGGCCGAAACTAGTATTTACATCACGTGGATTTCTGGTGCTATTCTAATTACTCTAGCAATGATGCCATTGTTCAAACCACCATTTGCCAAGATTAGCTCTGATGGCTTCATAGACATGTTCAGAAGATACTGGGCACACATGTTGGTGGTATTTTCTGTGTATCTCTGGAAGGATTTACTTGATGGCCTGGATAGAATACTCATGGCTAACACTCAGCTAGATATGACCTTCCTAGTTTATGCAATAGAGGGAGATGCAGTCCTTTGGGTACAGGAGGCACTTAGGAATGATCTATTGGATGTAGCAATGACTCATTTTTACGTCATGGGCTTCATGACAGCAACCTTCTCCTCATTCATTTTCACAATTTATTTTGATGATAGACATATGGCAGATCGGGTATCCCTCTCGATGTTCTGGGTATACATACTCGCCATTCCATTTTACCTCTTTTTGAATGTGAAGGTAACTGGAAATTACATCGAGGGAATGGAGACTATCGCATATGACCTGACTCCTGAGATACATAACTGGTTCAACAGGATAGATCCTTTTACAAATGGGATGCCTAGCTTACACATCGGACTACCCTTTGCCATCTGGCTTACAATGCATAGATGGGATGAAGATGGTAGGTGGAAAAAATTTAGAGCATTTCTGGTTTCATTCATCCTGCTAACCTCAATTGCAATTGTTTACCTCGGAATACACTGGTTTGTAGATATAATCGGAGGAATGGTAGTAGGAATAATGGCAGTTAATCTGACCTCAAGAACTCACAAGCCAATCTGGAAATTTGCTGATGAGAGGCTGTTCACCAGAAGACTTGCTAGGACATTGGATAATCCCCAGGGAGCAGTTAGATACGTTANGGGATCGATAGTATCAGTTATCGACCCAATCAGGGAACCAGGAAAGAAACAGACTGGAGCTATGATAATGGGGCTGTTGATCCTAACTGGATCGGTTCTACTGTGGGACGTAACGCATCAAAGAATCTCAATAGATGAGGCAGAATCTCCAACCTCAGCGTCTGGATCTGGAGACTGGCTTGTCTGGGTGGAGGAATCTGAAAGGGGNGTGACTATTACCTCTACCAACGTAAGCTCGGGAGAAAACAAGAGTATTGGTGGCCAGGGATGGGGATCCGCCCCGAGTATAGTATCATCAGGAGGGTGCTTCGTATTATTCGATGATTTCCGTGCCGACTACTTCGAGCATAATCAGGAATTAGGACCGCTTATTCCAGTCTTCAGGTACGACTCAGATTTACCCATAGTGGATTTAGCAATTACTACAGATTCGATTGGAGTGAAGAAATTAGCTGTACTTCTAGAAAATGAACTTAGAATTATCAGTACAGCGGTAAACTCAACCGACAACCATATCATAGAAGCCAACTCTTCGGTAGTTGCTTCTTCTGGCCCGCTTGTCGGTTTTTCGGAAAATTCCGAAGATGGTCCGTACGTGAACCTGACCTCCATAGAATCTAATCTGACCATTTCAATCTCTCTCGATTCCACTGCCTCAAGCAGAATTGAGCAGTCGATTGTTGATTCAGGCGTAGTTTTAGATTTCCAGAACTCTACTGTTGTAGAACTGGAAATGGAGAATAATTGGTTAGTCGCCACCGTAGATCTAGGGCCGTTTAATCGTACAATTCTTGTAGACACTCTATCAATAAATCAGACACTAATTTCTAATCCACGTTGGGATTCATCATCTCCATCTATAGGGGATGGAAAGGTTGCATTTCTTCAGGTGACAAGAGATGATTTATTCTTAGTTGGTCAGAACTCCGTAAGAAATAATGATGTTTATGTCCACGACTTATCATCAGGAGAAACTCAGCAGTACACCTTCGATGAGAATATTGACCAGTCCCAACCTCAGATTCTATATGATAAATTGGCTTACATTCAGATAAATGAACAAGGTACTAAACAGCTGCAACTTTACTCTTTAACCGACACTATTGAGCCTCGAAACTCTATCCTTTTACAAGCCTCAATATTGGCTCTGATACCATTGTTGTTCTTATGGACTCTACAAACTTATGGAACTCGTCAAAGAGTCACTCAGCGAGTCTGAACATCTCCTCTAGACTCCTAGAAGCTCTATTCAATGTGGTCTCATCTATCTCTACAATCTGATTTGGTCTAGGATCCAATAAAGACTGCAGGATATCTTCTAATTGTGTTTTCTTCATATGCCTACACATCACGCAGGTCCCCATGAGGTTAAGATGTTCATCCGCTTCAGCTAGAACTCTATCAGCTGTACCGCACTCGGTTATCAGCATCAGATTCCTCTTTCCCTTTTTAGCTAAACCAATTGCCTCATTCATCAATAACTCACTACTACCAATAAAATCGCTTTCTGCAAGAACATCAGCATCACATTCTGGATGACTAAGAACAACTAGATCTATTCCGTTATCATGCATATTCTTCTTCCAAGTTCTAATTTTTGGACCAGTGAATTCAGCGTGAACTTCACACTCTCCATCATAGACTATCACCTCTTTTTCCCCCTTTAGTGAATTCTGAAGGTGTCTTCCCATGAATCGATCAGGAACAAAAATCAGCTGATCACCAGGTAATTTTTCACATATTCTTAGGTAATTGCTACTAGTAACGCAAACATCACACTCAGCCTTNACAGCAGCACTTGTGTTGATATAACACACAACAGGTACTCCCGGATATTTTTCTTTCAAAGCNATCACATCTTCAGCATCAATACTGTCACTAAGAGAGCAACCTGCATCAGGAGAAGGATGAAGCACGGTTTTATGCGGGCTCACAATTTTTGCCGTCTCCGCCATGAATCTGACGCTAGAGAATAGAATTGTTTGCTGCGGAGCATCTCTGGCTTCTTTGGATAGGGCGTAGCTGTCAGCTACGGAATCAGCCACTCCATAGGTGATATCGGGAGTCTGGTAAGAGNGTGCAATAAGGAAAACATCATTCTCTCTTTTAAATCGATTAATTTCCAGAGTCATTGGAGCTAGTGATCTACATACTTCAATACTCCATCTCATAGGCTGCTTTATTGCAAACTGAAGCCTCTGGGCCTCTTTCTCAATATCCTTTTCAGAGTATCCGAAAGTCCCGACAAATCCCCGTGGCAGGGGGGCAGCTGGCATGTCTATTACCATGTTAACGGTCACCCGTCTAGGTGCAACCGCTTTCAAGTCATCTAGCTTCGGAGCTCCATGTCCGATGCGGCGACACTAATGTGGGAACCACGAGAAGTACTGCATGAGGGTGCAGAGGCCACAGTAACTGAGGGATTTTGGCTTGGTAGGAAAGCAGTACTAAAATCTCGTAGGCCTCGTAGTTACAGACATCCAGACTTGGATAGGAGACTAACAAAACAAAGATTNTCAGTNGAGGCAAGAGTTCTCTCAAAGCTTTCCATATCGGGATTCCCATGCCCTTCTCTGATCCATCTAGACCAACAAAATTCTCTGATTCTTATGACTAAGGTAGATGGGAGTACTCTGTACGATTCACTAAAATCAGGAGAAGCTAGTTCCAAGGAACTCAGAGATTTGGGCTCTCTGATTAGAAGACTCCATGTTGATGGGGTTTCACATGGAGATTTAACTACCCATAATATAATGATTTCAGAAGATGGAAATCTATCTCTCATTGACTTCGGACTTTCTAGACAGTCACCAGAACTTGAGCACATGGGCCTCGATCTGCAGGTTCTAAACGAATGCCTGGGAGCTAGCCATTCTACAATCCTTAAAGGGATTGAAACAGTTTGCGAAGGCTATCTAAGCGAAGGAGGTTTGAGTAACTCTGAGAGCTCTGATGCCGTCATAGATCGTTTCAAAAAAATCACCAGTAGGGTAAGATATCATGGATAATGATCAGTTGGAGATATTATTCGCAACTGGAAATAAGCATAAGATTGAAGAGGCAAAAGATATTTTTTCTAAATACGATTTTCGCGTTTCCCAGCTAATCATAGATGGAGAAATACCACAGCTTATCGAACCTCAGACAGATAGTATTGAAGAAGTCTCAAAATCAAAGATTAAGCAAGTTAGAGAAATTATCGCTGGGTCGAGATTAGAGGTGGCACCGATTCTGGTCGAGGATTCGGGACTTTTCATAGACTCTCTCGGAGGATTCCCCGGACCCTATTCTTCGTACATCAAGGAAAAAATAGGTCTAAAAGGGATTTTAGAACTTTTGAGAAACAGCTCTTCCAGGGAAGCTCAATTTATGGCCGCAGCAGCAATTTATTGTGATGGAAAAACCACATTTGCAGTAGGAACATGTAGGGGCACGATCTCTTCAGAAATCAAGGGCACAGATGGATTCGGATACGATCCGATCTTCATCCCTAATATCGGGGACGGTAGAACATGTGGAGAGCTCTCAAATGAAGAAAAATCCCTTATCTCTCACAGGAGTATGGCTCTAAAGGAGGCCGCCAAACTCCTAATCTCCCGTCAAAGTGAATAGAAGGGCTCTTCCGTGCACAGTGCATAATGGTCACCGCAACCCGACTACTTTTGATTGCCATTACANTCNCATCAGTCCCGCTTTACTTNGTGTTCATTATTCCTGAAGGCATTCTNNTGCAGATTGCAGGAGCAGTAATNATACTTCTTTTGATCTCNTTATTACTNTTTACGGGAAGACCTTCGATACCGAATCGAAAGAAGAAAACAGTAGAAATCAAGGAAGATCCAGTATTCGCAGATATTGAACTTCCCCCACCCGTAATTTCAGATGATTCTGTTAGCCAATCCAGAGAATCTAAACTTAGAAGAAGCCGTAGGAGAAGTGCGATCCAGGAATCCAACCTTACTGAAACTCTGCCACCTTTGCCTATGCCAGATAACGCTGTATCACTAGAAAGCGTTACTGTACCTGACTTATCGGCCGATGATTCAATCGAAGGAGTCGCAAAGGTTCACGTGGCTAAGGTGGACCCTGAGCTAGAGGCCGAGGCAGAGGTCGACAGATACCTAGCCCAACAGAGGGAGAGAAGATCAGTCTTCAGAGATAAATTGTACAAAGAACGACGCCAAGAGATGGCGAATAGAGTTGCAGAAAAGGTCAGGGAATGGGGAGATGTTGAAGACGGAGAGGACCTTTCAACTCTAACGGGAATCCCTGGGCACGGCCTAGCCGTAATGTATGAGCCAGAATTTCCCGATCCAACAATTCCTCAAGGCATCACATATATTAGAATCGACGAGGAGAGGATTCTCAAAATTAGGATATCTCTGGATTTCCCACAGGATTTGGATAGCTCAAAAGTTTCGGAAAATATCCTAGATGATTTCATAGAGAATCCTCCACCTCCGAATCCAATTGATTCCCAAATGCCACCAATGCCCCTTCCTGAAATGCCTCCCCCAGTTTCCGGAGAAGACAATAGCTAGTGATACGTTCAAGCGTTATCCCTTACTCGCAGTGGTATGACAAAAGGAGTACTAATTGTTGAGGATCTTCCTGTAAATGGCTCTAGCCCGGCCGGAGGGGCTATTTCCCTATGGACGCTCAACCGTCCCAACAAGCTAAATGCCCTAAATTCTGATTCTCACAAAGCGATCAAAGAGCAATGCTTACGAGCTGAGTCCGATGATAACATTCGATGTGTAGTCATAAGAGGAGCACCCCCGCAACCTGAACAGGGCGGCAAACAGAAGCCTCCAGCATTTGCAGCGGGGGCTGACATCTCAGAGTTCTCGAAAAAAGGATCAGAAGACGTTAGGTCCTTCTTTGAGGATAATGCTTGGGAGGCAGTCTGGAACCTTACAAAGCCAACTATAGCGATGGTGGATGGTTTTGCACTTGGTGGCGGTACTGAACTAGCACTTTCTTGCGATATTAGAATAGCATCAGACAGATCCACATTTGGTCAGCCTGAGATTAATCTAGGTTTGATTCCAGGCGGTGGTGGGACGCAAAGACTCTGTAGATTGATAGGTTATGGAAAAACAATGGAAATTGTACTTTCTGGTGGCATGGTATCCTCAGATGAAGCATTATCTTCAGGGATTGTGAATAGAATCGTCCCCTTCCAAGAAATTGAGGAAGTAACAATGAATTTGGCACAGGAGATTTCTCGTAAGTCACCCTATACCATTAGAGTAGCCAAAAGGGTAGTAAGAGGGGCTTTGGACCTGCCATTCTCCGAGGGAATCCTAATGGAGAGATCTGAGTTTGTTGCCCTGTTTGACACCGAGGATAAGGAAATCGGAGTTTCGGCATTCCTCAATAGAAATGAAGCGATTTGGCTAGGCCGTTAATCTAGGTCACAATCCATTTCTTATTATGCTGATAGCATCACTCTCCCTAGTCGGATCAACTAATATCCAATCTGATTTTGTTCCTGCAACCACCAGCTCATCCTGAATTTCCCTGATCCTATCCAGATTTTCCAGATAGTGGTCAATCCTCTTCCCATTATGCTTCTCTCTATTTGCAATCATTCCTCTATGCCTATCTTCACTGGTAATGTACAGGACCACACCTACTGCAACACCACCGGACTCCTTCCAAGTCTCAATAATCTCATTATTTGGGAAGTAATGTACTCCTTCAAGAAGTAAATCGGTACCTTTTGTTTTAGCCCTATTAATCACTGCATCGATACCTTCTGAGACCGCCTCAATTGTCTCCATCCAATCTTCTTTAGCAGAATTACCTGCATTCTCAAATGAAGATCTATGCAGGGAAGGCCTCTCTTCCCTTGAGAAACTCATTCTCAGTACCTCCCTAATAGTATCCGTTGCAGCAGTCTTGCTGAATCCTAGACTAGATGCCAGTTTTGCCGACATCGTCGACTTTCCCACTCCGCTGGTACCAGTTATGATGATTAGTCTAGGAACAACCATCAAATCGACCTCAGCTCTGAATCGATTTTATTTCGAGAAACTCTTCTAATCCATGAATCCCCAACTCTCTGCCTAGTCCAGATTTCTTGTATCCTCCGAAGGGTGCAGTGACATTGAACGCTCCACCATTGATACTAATCTGCCCAGTCCTCATCTTTCGAGCGACTCTCATGGCCCTATCCGTGTCCTTGGACCAGACTCCCCCAGAAAGTCCGTATTCAGAATCATTTGCAAGTGACACAGCCTCCTCCTCGTCAGCATATGTTGTGACAGACAATACGGGCCCAAACACTTCTTCTCTGAAAATAGTCATCTCAGGAGTTACGTCAGCAAACACGGTTGGTCTGACGAAGAACCCCCTTTCTAGTCCATCGGGAACCCCTTCCCCACCAGCCACGAGGGTTGCACCTTCCTCTATCGCACCAGTGATAAACGAGGAAACACTTTGTTGCTGACTCTTTGAGACCATNGGGCCACATCGAATTCCTTCCTCCATCGGATTTCCAACAGAATATCTGGAAATCTTATTCGAAATTATTTCCAACACTTCATCTCTTTTATTTTCTGGAATTAGAAGCCTAGTTAATGCAGAGCACTCCTGTCCAGAGTTTCCGAAGCATGCGTAGATTGCCGAGGCAGAAGCCCGTGCAATATCAGCATCTTCTAGAATAATGTTAGCGCTTTTTCCTCCTAGTTCTAGTGATACTCTCTTCACACTTGGAGCTGCCAGTTCTGATACTCTCACTCCAGCATTCGTAGAACCAGTGAAACTAACCATGTCTACTTCCGAGTGTCTAGCTAGAGCTTCTCCGATTTCTCTCCCATGTCCTGAAACTAGATTAAAAACCCCTTTCGGAAGTCCAATATCTTCAAAGATGTCAGCCAGAGCAAAGGCGTTTAGAGGAGCCTCTTTCGATGGTTTAAGAACCATGGTACAGCCAGCTGCGATCGCCGGAGCAACCTTTCCAATTATTTGATGGAGAGGAAAATTCCAGGGTGTGATCATAGCTACAACTCCTATCGGCTCCTTTACGATTAACGAGTTCCTGTTTCGCTCCTCCCAAGCGTAATCCTCGATTATTTTCGCATAAGATCTAGCAACGACTCTTGGAGTACCAACCATTGCCATCCTTGAGTACTGAATGGGGGTCCCAACTTCTTCTGTAATTAGAATTGCAAGCTCCTCCGCTCTATCTTTGATTGCTAATGACAGACTATTGAGATATCCAGATCTTTGCTCAACCGAAGTTTCAGACCATTCAGGGAAGGCCCTGCGAGCAGCATTTACTGCTAAATTAACATCCTCTTCTTTACTTACTGGAACTGAACCAATCTTCTCCTCTGATGTCGGATTGATTACATCAATCGTCTCGTTACTGTTCGCCTCTTTCCACTCACCATCGATGTAGTTCCGCTTTCTGTCGTCCACGACCTCTCCAAACTGTATTGTCTTAAGATGTTCATGCATTTCAATAGTAAAACCCCTTCTCGAGAGTCATGCCTGTTTCTATGGAGATACTAGATGGGGGGGTGGGATTGGTAACATTGTCTCCCGAAGCATCGAGAAATACCTTTTCAAAACAAAATTTTACTGCTATTTTAGCAACCTTAGATGAACTACTAACAAATGAGAAATGTAGTTCAGTAGTACTCACAGGTTCAGGTAGGTTCTTTTCAGTTGGGGGTAATATAGATGATTTCTCAACAGGAATCGAAAAAGGAAATATCGGACAAGTCGTCAAAGAAATGACAGAAAAGCTACACCCATTACTACAGAAGATTAGAACTTCAGAAACTATATTCATTTGCGCCATAAATGGGTCTGCAGCAGGCGGTGGACTGGGACTTGCACTATCGTGTGACTACAGGATATGTACTCCGGATGCCAAACTTGCATCGGCATTCTTCAGACTAGGACTCTCTCCGGATGGAGGGATGACTTGGCTTCTTCCCAGACTCGTTGGGAACCAGGAAGCAAAGAGATTCTTCTTCAACTCAGAAATTTGGTCCGCTGAGAAGTCTCTAAAATTGGGTGCAGTAGATGAAATTATAGAGGAAGAAGGTCTTATCGAAAGGGCAGTAGAAATAGCAAGATTGTGGGGAGGATGGTCTGAGAATAGTAGGAGGGGGACCAAACAACTTCTTGATGCATCCACCTCAACGTTTTTTGAGACACAATTACAATTTGAACAATCGCTGATTATTTCATCTTCTATGAGCGAAGATTTTGAAGAGGGAGTTAGAGCATTTTACCAAAATAGGGAACCTCTCTTTAGAAAGTCCGAGGAAGAGTAGGATGTATAGAAGACTCATAGTCATGCGTCATGCAAAAAGTAGTTGGAAGGACCCACGTCTTGAAGATCACGACCGTCCATTGAATAAAAGAGGGATCAAAGACGCTCCAAGAATCGCCGAAGAGTTGCATTCAAGGGGATGGACCCCAGATCTGATATTGGTAAGTAGTTCTCGAAGGACCATTCAGACGCTTGAGATGATGAAAAATAGATTCGGAGATTTACCATCAGAAGTTAGGCCGGGCATTTACCATGCTTCTCTACACGACTTACTGAAAGAATTAGATGATATGGTAATAAACGGGACTACTATGATTTTAGGGCATAATCCGGGATCCGAAATTCTAATCAATAGACTTTCAGGAATTTGGACTATAATGCCCACTGCTTCAGCAGCATTACTTGTAGAGTCTGACTCTACTTGGGATTTGGAAGACGTCATTAGGCCCAAAGATTTGCAGAATTAAGGTCTTTCAGGAACTTCCTCGGTCCAATGAGACATCTGATTAAGAGTAATTGTTGCATTAACTACTTCCCCCTCTTCCCAGAAGTCTATTGCGAATAAAGTCGGTTTATTTCCAACCTCTTCCCAGCACTCTAACGTTCTATTGATAATTGTCTCGTAGTCATTCGCCCAAATCGACTTCACTGGGTCTGGACTCCCGAACTCATTCTTGAAGAAGTGATTCAAAACCCAAACTGTTTGCCCCCCGTCTCCTCTGTCTACTCGACAGTTCATATCATTCTCATCTTCCATTTCATATCTCGTCTCCCAAGTGTGAGCCCATGAACCATGTAACCATGGATAATCATCATGATGGCTCTGTTGAAAAACCACGAGATTCTTTCCTTGGAGGACTAAATCTCCTATGCTAGGCCAAGGCTCACCAAGTACGTGTGAATATGCCNTATCCTTTAGTCCGGTGATATTGAAAAGATACTCTAGATGGGAAGATGGAACATAACTCTCGAATTTCAATGTAACAACATCTCCCGTCGAATTATCCATCAGATATTTTAGACTCCTCAACCATTCTTCAGCATCGTCCTCCCCCAAAGCACACGGCCATAGAACCCCAGTATCATGACACAGCCGAACATCTTCCGTGGTTGTGTTCACTTCATTTCTATGGTGTGTGTCAAGCATGAAAGCCCGGATCCCCCCACTCCACTGTTCATCTAGTCCTGTTAGATGACTAATTGCTATTGCGAACTGAGCATCTGAGGTGGCGAATGAGTTGTGTGTTTGAGGGAAGATGAAACTATCATAGCTTGATAGGCAGAAAATAGATTTCCCATGACAGCTTAGGAAGTCTTCCGGATCCATGGGGTCAAAGCCCCTCTCAGATTCCCATTCATTTGGCAGTCCGTCCCCGTCCAAGTCATCATCCAAATTATCACATATTCCATCTGCATCAAGATCAGCAGGAATAGAAAGCGAATCCATTGGGTCATTTCCACAAATTTCCTCATCAGAATTCCCCCATCCATCGCCGTCAGAATCCCAATCTTCCGTATCAGGAATGCCATCCTCATCCAAATCAGGCTCTATCTCAGAAATGCACCCAGATATGAATAGAAGAGCGACAAACAGAGGATATCCGGAAAACCTCTCCATTCTCTGCCCCTCTTCGAGAAAATCTGCCTTCAATCCATTATACTCTCATGATGATTCGGGACGAAAGTCTGTTCGTTCATCGGGGGCCTTACATAGCCCCTCGCACTCTTCCTATCAGGCAGCTCAATTGGCTCTGGAGTCAAATCCTCATACTCTATCATTGAGAGAAGATGGTTTATGCAATTGAGGTGCGCATGTCTCTTAATCTCTGAGTTTACCACGAACCAAGGAGATTGTTTGGTATCCGTGTGCGCGAACATAATATCCTTGGCCTCGGAATAGTCCTCCCATCTAGTCAGTGACTCCAAGTCCATTGGACTTAGCTTCCATCTCTTATGAGGTTCGTCCAATCTTGCCTTGAACCTCTTCAGCTGCTCGTCGTCTGATACCGAGAACCAGTACTTGATTAGAATAGTGCCTGACCTCATTAGCATCCTCTCAAACATCGGACAGGATCTCATGAATTCTTCATACTCTTCTTCATCGCAGAATCCCATGACTCTTTCTACTCCTGCTCGATTATACCAGCTTCTGTCAAACATCACGATCTCTCCAGCAGCTGGAAGATGATTGACATATCTTTGAAAGTACCACTCCGTTTTCTGCCTCTCCGTAGGAGCAGGCAAAGCTGCTACTCTCACCACTCTTGGATTGAGATATTGCGCAATCCTCTTTATCACTCCACCTTTTCCCGCTGCATCTCTTCCTTCGAAGACAACTACTACTTTGAGTCCCTTTGCCTTCACCCATTCCTGGAGCTTAATCAGCTCAAGTTGAAGTCTGAACAACTCCGCATTATACTTCTTCTTACCAATTCTTTCCATATTATTCACCTACCTTGCCCTTGCCAATGTTACTCCGATTGCAGGAACTGACAAAAGCACTGTGGTGAAAAATTAATTCTGAAACTAGCAATTTGCTATAGATTTCGCACTAGTCCTTCTAAAGATTTCCGTGAGTCTACAGATTTAGTAACCCCGCTGGCTAGGAGAACTCCCCTTGTGCCCAGATGAATTGCCTTAGCCACGTCATCCCCGTCTTTGACACCCGCTCCACAGAGGACTCCAACTGAGCCCGAGATTTCCTTAACTGCCTGTAGAGTACTGTTGATGATCTCTGGATCGGCACTTGTCACAGAGATTTCTCCACCAATCAGTTCCGGTGGTTCCACTGCAACGTATTCAGGATTCAAAGAGGCTAATTTTCTCGCCTCATCCACGTCTGCCGCACAAGCACAAACCACAAACTCTTCAGGAACCTGCTCTATTAGCATGGTAACATGTTCGATACTTACTTTATGCTCTGCGTGATTAATCAGTGTCCCACTAGCTCCTCTATCGATTGCAGTTTCTGGATGCAACCATCCGGTATTTGACCCGAATCCTATTGGATCAAGGTGTTGGCACCAAACTTCCAGTTGGGGTGCAGCGGATACTACCGAGGACAGATCAAATGGTGATACTACAGCAACCATCCTACATTCGGCCTCAATATCAGACATAATTTGAGCAAGCCTCACTGCAGACGCCCCATGGGCATTCTGATATGTCTTGAAGTTCACAACTATCAGGGGTCCGTCCACGGTACTCCGAGCTATTCCGCCTCTTTGACAATAACGGAAATCTAATTCCAGAAGCTGATATAAATCTAAAATATAAACTCAAAGTAAAGAATGATTAACTATTTTTGCAGACAACTTAGATCCCTCTGGAATTTNTGCACCAATTCCTACTAAACAGTTTTCAAGTACACTATCGGCACCAATTATCGCACCATGAAGAATTACACTATTGGATATGTCCACTCCTTCTTCGATGACTACCGAAGGCCCCACTGAGCTCCCTCTAACATTTCCTCTGTTTTCCGATCCTTCTCCGAACCAAGAGTCTCCCAACACTTTACCGCTAGAGAATCTTTTTTCTCCAATACACACTTTCGTCGCCTCAACAAATGAATTCGGTGTTCCAGCATCTACGAACCAACCCTCAAAGGGAAACCCGTTAAGGCCACCAGTTGCGGCTAAATCCTCATAAACATCCCTTTCGATACTATGGGCACCCTGAGGCATTAGTTGGAAGATCTCTGGCTCCAAGATGTATGTGCCAGCATTGATTAGGTTGGAATAAGCTTCCTCTTTGGGGGGCTTTTCTTGGAATCTCATTACTTTCCCAGATTCTTGCCTGTAATCGGCTACTCCGAATCTTGAGGGATCTTCTACTTCCCATAGTGATATTGTTGCTATCCCTCCATTGTTTCTATGGAATTCAAGCATCTCCTCTACTCTGAGGCTTGTCACCAAGTCACCATTAATCACACAAAAGGTGTCATCCGAAAGATAGGATCTGCAGTTGACTATTGCACCTCCCGTCCCCAAAGGTTCAGTCTCTTCAACAATTATCAGTTCGTATGGAAGTGAGATGCCGTTGAAATGCTCTCTCATTTTCTCAACCCCATATCCTGCTGCTACTATCACTCTGTCAACCTGAGACTCAGGTAGGACATCGACAACATGCTCGATCATTGATTTATCTAGAATTGGCAGAAGTGGTTTGGGCATTTTCTCTGTCCAGGGCCTCAGCCTAGTTCCGAATCCCCCTGCCAAGACAATCACATCCATGGGTTCCGCATTGCAAATACCCTTTCATCGCTTCGCTCGAAGCGTCGAAACCTAGCTCCGCATCTTTCAAGGGCAAACCTCTGTTCGAACGGCNAATGAACATTCATGAGTACCAAGCAAAAACTATGTTCAGGGAGTATGGAGTATCGGTACAGCCGGGTTTTCACTGCACCACAGTGGATCAGGCACTATCAGCTTACGACTCCCTTGGTTCAAAAATCGTTGCCGTAAAAAGTCAGATTCATGCCGGAGGAAGAGGGAAGGGCGATCTTTTCTGTACAGACTCAGGAGATTTGGTGATGCATGGAGGGGTGAAGATAGCTTCATCCAGGGAGGAAGTGCTTGATTTCTCATCAAGTATTCTCGGACGAAGGTTAGTCACCAAGCAAACCGGACAATCGGGTAAGATTGTCAATAATCTGTATATCGAAGCAGGATGTGAAATAGTGCATGAGTACTATCTGGCCCTTCTTGTAGACAGAGAGAAGGACTCTCTTCTTGTTATGGCCTCTACTGAAGGAGGCGTCGACATAGAAGAGGTAGCAGAGGATTCTCCTGAAGCTATCCATAAATTATGGTTTGATCCTTCAGAGGGACTTGATCTACATAGTGCAGGAGGACTAGCTTCATCTTTAGGCTTAGAGGATTCATCGCAGCAATCCTTCATTGAAATGATCAGCAATCTGGCAACAATGTTTGTAGAAAAGGACTGTTCTATGATAGAAATCAATCCACTTGTAAGAACAGAAAATAATCTCATGGTCGCATTGGATGCTAAGGTGAGCTTCGATGAGAATGCCTCATTCAGACATCAATGGATGGAAGATTTACGGGATCTCTCAGAGGAGTCAGACGTTGAAATCAGAGCTAAGGAATACGATCTTTCGTATGTTGACCTAGATGGAAATATTGGATGTTTAGTTAACGGAGCGGGTTTGGCTATGGCTACTATGGATGTTATCAAACTCTATGGGGGAGAACCAGCAAACTTCCTAGATATCGGTGGAGGTGCAGATAGCAAGTCTATAACTGCTGCTTTCAGTATTATTTTGGAGGATCCCCGTTTAGAAGGAATATTAGTGAATATATTTGGAGGAATAATTAGATGTGATATGGTAGCTAGGTGCATCATCGAGGCTTCAGAAGAGACTGGACTTAGCATACCCCTTGTAGTTCGTTTCTCCGGAACAAACCATGAGGAGGGAAGAAAAGCTCTCGAGGACTCCAAACTAAACGTAATCACTGTTAGTACCCTAGGGGATGCAGGTGAGGCCATAGTTAACACAATTGGGGGAAATTAGTAATGAGCATATGGATTAATGGGAATACCAAGGTTTTGATCCAGGGAATCACCGGTAGTCAGGGAACTTTCCATGGAACTAGAATGGTAGAATACGGAACAGCTATCGTAGGAGGGGTCACACCTGGAAAGGGAGGACAATCTGTAGAATTCTCAGGAAGGACAGTCCCGGTTTTCGATACCATGAAAGAGGCGATTTCATCTACCGGAGCTGATGCAACAGTAATTTATGTCCCGGCACGATTTGCTGCTTCAGCTATCGTCGAAGCAGCTGATGCATTTCAAAGTTTGAAAGGAGGGGGACTAATCGTTTGTATCACCGAGGGAATACCTACTCTGGATATGATTGGGGTAGTTTCTCATATGCAAAAATGCGCCGGAGTTAGACTAATCGGACCAAATTGTCCAGGAATAATCTCACCCGGCGAAATAGGTGGATGCAAGATTGGAATAATGCCGGGGGATATTCATTCCATAGGTAGAATAGGTATTATTTCGAAGTCAGGAACTCTCACTTACGAAGCAGTAGCGCAAACAATGAGTGTGGGNGAGGGGCAAACGACATGTGTTGGAATAGGGGGAGATCCAGTAAACGGGACCGGGTTCATTGAGTGTTTAGAGGCCTTTGAGAATGATCCTGAGACTGAGGCAGTAGTGATGATTGGTGAAATCGGAGGTACGGCCGAAGAAGAGGCAGCCGAATGGTCAAAGGATAATTTCTCTAAGCCAATTGTTGGTTTTGTAGCCGGAGCTACCGCTCCTCCCGGAAAAAGGATGGGGCATGCGGGCGCAATAATTTCTGGTGGAAAGGGAACTGCGGAGGAGAAATTTGCAGCATTTGAGGATGCAGGAATACATATAGCAAGAGATCCCTCTACGATCGGCGAAGCTTTGGTAAGCGCTTTGGTCGAAGCGGGAATCAGAGAGGCTTAGGGGGACCAATCTCCTCAAAAGAGTGGTCGGATAACAATGTCTAGAATTTTCAACTCCGAAATCGATGCAATACTAAAAGGAACTTCCCGCTCATTCTACCTCTCTCTGAAGGAGCTTCCTAGGCCAATAAGAAAACAAGTAAGCTTACTTTACTTGCTAGCAAGAACTTCTGATACAATTGCAGATTCAGAAAAAGGGTCTACCAGCAGAAAATTGGATGCATTGCAATCATTCAACGATTTCTGCATGAATAAATCTGAAAATCCTCCGGTTCTGAAGGATATTTCCATTCTCCAAAGAAACGAATCCGAGCGTTCATTGCTGGAAAAGGCCGAGAAAGTTGTATTTAGATTAGGAGAATTCTCCGAATCAGATGTTGAAAATATCAGGAAAGCCCTGGATACAATAATTAGCGGCCAAATTCTAGATTTAGAGAGATTTTCATCTAAGGGGAACAACATAATTTCAATAAATACAGAGGAAGAATTGGATGATTATGCATACAGGGTTGCAGGCAGTGTGGGGGAGTTCTGGACAAGAATGGCATTACAACATCTTTTCGAGATCGATGAAAAGTCTGAGCAAATATTGTTTGATACGGGTATAAAATTTGGAAAAGCCCTACAGATGATAAATATTCTACGAGATATTCCTGCCGATCTTTCACTAGGCAGATGCTACATTCCGGCTACTTCCTTGGCAGATTTAGGACTTAATCCCGAAGATCTATTGGATAAGGGGAACATGGATATTTTCAGACCCCTTTACGATAAATATCTGGATCTCACCGATTTGTATTTTGAATCAGCAGTGGAGTATATCGAAAAAATTCCTCACCGCCAGTTTCGATTTAGAGGGGCGTGCATGCTCCCAGTAATCATTGGAAGGAGAACTTCTTCCTTGCTTAGAGAAGGTAATGTCCTAGACTCAGAAAACAGGATTAAAATCGATAGATCAGAAATTAATAAAACTGTCAGGACTGTTGTCATGGCTGTTCCATTCAGGAACTCAAGCCAAAAAATCCTCAGGGAGTAAACATAAATCACGGACTCACGCCTAATTCGATTTTTTTGAATAATCAACCAANCGTCTTCGGGAGACATTGAATAGGAACGCGATGTCGCAAATTCGACAGTCACATGGTAAATACGGGAGATTCAGACTTCGAATTTGCTCCTGAAGAGCAAATGGATGGTTATATTTCTCAGAGTCCCGAGGGGAACGAAGAGCAAATAGATATTGTTAGAGCGACAGTAGATATTACCAAAGAAGCAGCACGTGCAATCAGTATCACTGCTCTGGAGGCCGTCCGTGAAAGTGCTATATTCATGGGCGTCATTGGCTCAAGAGGTGAACTCTTGGACCCGTTCAGTCACATAGATGCAGCTATCTGGACCGAGCCAGAAATACCNAAGAGTATGATTGAAGCTTCATATGATTTTTGTGAGGAGTTAACAAGAAGGGAGGCAGGAAACTTCTATCATTCTTTCAAGTATCTCCCAGAAGAAAAACGCAGATCAATTATGGCATATTATGCATTCTGCAGAAGAGCAGATGATATTGCAGATGGAGATTTTGTAGATATTTTTCCAGGAGGATCTTCCGATGATCCAGAATCAGTAAATTATAGATCAAAAATAGAAAGATTAAGCCCAGGAGTTCCGGTTTTGGATAGATCTACGTATAATGACAAAATGTCACAACTTTTTTACTACAGAAAGAAACTCTCTACTGCATTTGGAACAGTAACATCCACGGATCCGATTTTTATTGCACTAAAAGATACTGTCAGAAAATTTGGAATTCAACGACAGTTGCTGGACGATATGATTAGCGGGATGGAGAATGATTTCCATAAGAATCGTTATCAGACATTCGAAGAACTGTATTCTTACTGCTATAGAGTAGCTTCCACAGTCGGACTAGTTTGTATAGAAATATATGGATATGACAATCCTCGAGCTAAAGAATATGCTGAATCTTGGGGCGTTTTTATGCAACTTATCAATATCATTAGAGACGTCGCAGAAGATGCTGAGAGGGATAGGATATACCTGCCACTTGATGANTTAGCCAGATGGGGAATTACTGAGGAAGATTTGAAGAGTGGTAAGGAATTACTAAACCACCCAGGATGGGCCCCATTTGTGGAAGAATATCTGGAGAGAGCTGATGGGTACAGGCAACGAGCCTTCAAGCTGCTTTCTCATCTAGATAAATCTGCAAGATATTCACCGGCAGCAATGGCCTCATTTTACCAGTCAATAATGGCGAAAATTACTAAGAAAAATGGGGATGTTTTCACTGAGAGAATACAACTAACCAAGACAGAGAAGATTCTCTTAGCAGCCTACGTCTACGTGAGGTACAGATTTTTTGGCTTTTGAATAAAAGAAAGCCTACTAATGATCTAAGGGAAGATAAATTATTGATAATTTAGAGGAAAAGATATGAGGGTAGCAGTTCTCATAGAAGAACGTTGCAAACCTAACAGCAATGCATTCGCATATTTGCAAAAGTATTCTACGATGTGCGAAAGAGAATGTATCCAAATTGAGGGAAACAAATGTAAAATCCTTGAGTCTTCTTGCCCGGTATGCTTAACCAGGGTGAAGCATTGTCCTGATGGAGCAGTCAAGATAATCAATCTCCCTGAAGAACTTGATACGGATTTGACTCATAGCTTCGGAGAGAATTCATTCAGACTTTTCAGACTACCATCTCCTAGTCAAGATAAAATCATAGGAATATTAGGTCCAAATGGAATAGGAAAATCTACTGCAATAAATCTGCTTTCAGGGTCATTTAGACCCAATCTTGGAGATTGGAGAGAACCTCCTCCAGAGTGGTCAGAAATCATTTCTACATTTCCAAGGGGTGAGCTTAGAGACTACCTATCATTAGTATCTGAAGGAAAAGTAAGTATTGCTGTAAAGCCTCAATATATAGATAAGTTACCTCAGATTTTTACTGGAGAAGTGAGAGATTTACTTGAAAGGGTTGACGATAGGGGGGAACTAAGAACTCTTTCCGAGCTAATGGAAATAGAACACATAATCGAGAGGAAACTTGGCCAATTATCTGGGGGTGAATTGCAGAGGGTTGCGATATGTGCTACTCTCCTGAAGGAGGCGGATGTTTACTTCTTCGATGAACCATCTTCTTACTTGGACATTTACGAGAGAATGAGGATGGTTGGAGTCGTTCGGAGTCTCGCCGAACGTGGTAAGAGAGTGTTGGTCGTAGAGCACGATTTAGCTATCCTAGATGTTCTTTGCGACTCTATTCATATTATTTATGGAGAGAGATCAGCGTATGGAATTTTCACCCCGCCAAGATCCACAAGAACAGCAATAAACGCGTATTTGGAAGGATTTCTTCCTGAGGAGAATATCAGGATTCGCGAGAAACCCATCCAGTTTCTTCGCGGTCGAAATAGAGGTGAAGAAGTTGGCGAACCCGTCCTAAAATGGGGCGGAATAGAGAAATCTCTTGGAGGTTTCAAATTAGAGACCGGAGAAGGAGAAGTAAAGTCTGCAGAGGTCGTAGGAGTTGTTGGCCCAAATGCAACTGGAAAGACAACTCTTGTGAAGATTATCGCAGGTGCNATNGATCCAGACGAAGGTTGGCGTACTATGGATGCCAAGGTATCATACAAACCCCAACATGTTAGATCAGATTTCGATGGAACCGTTAGGAACTGGCTAGATTCCGAACTTGGGTCCAAGTGGGGTAGCGGCGAGTTCAATACACAAGTGATTAGAGCACTTCAGGTGGATAAAATGCTGGAACTAAAGGCCAAAAAACTCTCCGGTGGGGAATTGCAGGCTGTAAGTATAGCTATTTGTTTGGGCAAGGAAGCCGATCTATACTTATTCGATGAGCCCAGTGCTCATCTAGATTCTAATGCTAGAATGGAAGCAGCAAAGGCAATTAGAAGAACAATGGAGAGTAATGAGAAAGCATCAATGGTGATCGATCACGATACCTATTTTCTTGATATTGTTAGCGACTCAATATTAGTTTTCCAAGGTCAAGGAGGGAAGAATGGAAAAGCCATAGGGCCTCTTCCACTACGCAGGGGCATGAATCTCTTCCTCTCTGATGCGGACGTAACCTTCCGAAGAGATGTTGAGTCCCATCGCCCCAGAGTAAACAAACCATCTAGTCGCAAAGATCGCGAACAGAAAAACTCGGGGGAATACTTCTACTCTGACTGAAATTACCATTGTATTATTGAGGAGAAGTTCCGGCCCATCAACGTGCAAGGAGAAGACGACGCAGNCCAAGANGATTCAGTAGAACAAGAACAAGACCTAGAAGNAAGGCTGAAAGATTTGGAAAAGGAACTACAGTATGCTAAAGCAGAGATAGCAAATGTCGGGCAAAGAGCAGCAAGAGATAGGGCCGAATCTCTGAGATACGGCGGCGCCTCACTAGCCAGAAGGATAATTCCAATATTTGACCTTCTGGAAAAAGCAGTGGCCGTATCCGATTTAGAGGAGGGGGCAAACGAATCAATTACTGGGGGNNTCAAACTTACTCTGGAAAATCTTCGAATATCCTTCGAAGGAGAAGGAATAACAGAGATTGAAGCACTAGGTAAAGAATTCGACCCAACTTGTATGGAAGCAATAGCCACAATTCCATGTCCTGATGATAAGGAACCGGGTACTGTAGTTGAGGTCATTGAGAGTGGTTTTAGGATGCATGAAAGGATATTAAGGGCATCCAAAGTAGTCGTCGCCGAAGGTGACTCATGACTAAATCCAGAAAGTATACAATCCCTCTTGGGATTTTATTGATTTATTTTATCTCGGTACTAGGCATACATTTTTCTGCACCGGATAGAGTAATCGAACCTGATGACTTTCCAGAAAAATGCCCTGACAACTCTTTGAATTGCTCAATAATATCTTCAAACTCTCATAGAAGTGAGGGCCTAACTGAAATCAGACTCAACTCTAGCCTAGAAGAAGTAATGCAAGAGGTAAATACTTGGATAAACTCGCAACCAAGGACAGAAATAATAGGTAATTGGTTTCCTGAGCATACACACTCAGTTTTTCGTTCCTTTACCTTTAGATTCCCGGATGACTTTGTAGTTAGGGGGTACTGCGATACCGGACAAACCGTCCTCGAAGTATACTCCAAATCAAGATTAGGAATTTCAGATATCGGTGTAAATTCACAGAGAGTCATGGATTTTACCAAGCATATCATAGCGGTAGAAATGCCTACATCTGAGTGCGTCACGGGTTAATCGGGGCTAAACTTGGGCATCATGATAGATCCGGATATAAGAAAGGCCCATACTTTGCCATCTTCATACTATACAGACTCGAATACTTTTCTCAAGGTTAAAAGTAGTTTTAGGGAAAATTGGCATTTTGCGTGTCACCACAGCCAATTCGGAGAAAATAGAGCCATCGAATTGTCTCATATGCAAGACTTGATCGGCGAACCTATGATTGCAACATCCAGCGATATGATTCGCTGCTTATCCAATGTTTGTACTCATAGGGGGATGCTGATCGTGAAAGATAAGTGCCCCAATAGGGCTCTAAAATGCGGATACCATGGTCGCATATTCGCTCTAGACGGCTCATTTAGATCTATGCCGGAATTCGAAGAAGTAGATTGTTTCCCATCTTCCAATGACGATCTCAAAAGATTCTCCACATTTATTTGGAAGGGATTAGTTTTTGCCGGAATTAACCCCTCATCCTTGGAACCTGCCATCCATGAGATGGAAGAAAGAATAGGATGGATGCCCATAGAAGATTTCGAATATGACGAATCAAGAAATAGAAGCTACGATATCGAAGCAAATTGGGCCCTATATGTTGATAACTACCTGGAAGGATTTCACATTCCATTTGTACATAAGGATCTAAACACTGTGTTAGATTATGACAACTATCAAACTGAAATATTCGAGGGTGGAGTTTTACAGATCGGAGTAGCCAATGATGATCAACCCTCATTCCTACATCCTGAAGAAGCCCCTGACTTCGGAAAAAAAATCGCTGCTTACTACTATTGGATATATCCTGGATTAATGCTGAATTTCTATCCATGGGGGTTATCCGTGAATCTGATCATCCCTCTCTCCGCAAGGAAAACCAGAATAATTTACCACGGATTTGTTTGGGATAAGAGTATGCTGGGTTTCGGAGCAGGTGGAAATCTGGATAAGGTTGAGCAGGAAGATCAGGAAATTGTGGAGTCAGTTAATCTTGGTGTGTCTTCAGGGACTTATGATCGAGGAAGATACTCTCCAACTAGAGAAACAGGAGTACATCATTTTCATAGAATTCTGACGGAAAAAATATCCTAAATTATTGGGACTTACAGAATAATTGAAACATTCCAGCTAAAAGGTAAGACTTCTCCGATTAATTCAATGAACCGGCCTGAGAGATACTCATCAGTCCTAATTGTCATATTTTTGTTGGCTACAATATCTATGCCCATTGCATCCTCTCAAAACCAATCTACACAGACTAATGGATTCCATTATCACACTATAGCTTCACTGGGAGACAGCACATTAGGATCAGACCCTACAGGATACAGGGGCCCATTCGCTAGCCTACACGCAGCTAACCTGATGGATGTGGATTACTATGAAGGAGCGATAGGAGGGGATAGATCATGGACACTCATTGAAGCTGGAAGGCACACAGACATCGCAGAAAATTATGGGAATGGAACTCTAGTAACAATGATGGTAGGGGCCTGGGATTTTATTGATTCTGATAGGGATATTGTAAATGGCGATTACGCCTTTATAGACAAATTAGAGGAAAATATTACGATTATAATTGAAACCCTGCTCGAATCAGAAATCGATATTTTGGTTTGGAACCTACCAAATATGTCATTTCTTCCCTTCCTAACCCAGATATTCCCAACAGAGAAGCACCCCTATTTCACTGAAGCGAGTAGATTGTGGGCAGACAGGCTCGAAGAACTCTCAGATTTTTATGGTGAAAGTGTACAGATATTCGACCTGATGGCAGCTTCAGATGATTTATTACAAAACCAATCATCTAGAACTATTGGCGAATATGAAGTAATATCTCCCCCGGTAATGTGTGATAAAAACTGCATAATGGTCGACTCTCTCCATCCTACTTCGGTGGGTCAGGGGCTTCTAGCAAATTACATGATGTCGGCAATAAACGAAAAATTTCCTTCTCCGGAGGGGGATTATCCTTTACTTTCCGATGATGAGCTAATTTCTCTAGCCAACTTCGGAATGACTCAGGGAGCCCAGGAAGAAATCGAAATAGAGGGCGACGTTACAGAGGCATGCTTTGATTGGACCGATTCAGTATACAGAGACATGTATCTAACAATTACCATAGATGGGGAGGATTTGCCAGTTCCGAGCTATATTGGTTTCAATACAGAGGTATGCAGACAATCGACACATGTTATGTATAGTGGCGAGAGATCCATAAATGTAATTTCAAATATACAAAATAATCTAACATTGAATCATTTTTTCCAAATTTGGGGCCAGAATTTTTCTTCTGAACAAATTTTTGATATGGAATTACAAGACGGGGGCAAACTATCAGTTTCTATAGATGGGGTAGAATATACGGGGGACTGGTCAGAAATCAATATAGAAGGTGTGATTTCAATAGACATAAAATTCGAATCGCCCGTGGTTCCTGAAGATTCGACACAAGATACCAGTGAATCCACTCCGGGATTCTCAATTCTATTAATCACATTAACTCTGATGCTTGTGATATTTACTAGGTCTTCAAGGCGTGAGTCTGAAGGCTGGTGAATCTTATGTCCATTAATCAAGAATTAGTATTTGATTCAAAGCGAAAGGCAGCGATCCTCATTGTGGCACTACTCGTCTTCTCTGGCTGCCTTTCAAGTGAAACAGAGATAGAAAATCCCCCTGTAGTAGAACAGGAGGAAGAAATTGAATCAGATATTTCTCAAGAAACAGAATTAGAAGAAGAAATTACAATATCTCTGCCAAATAATCTTCACTGTGATGATACGAATTTAGATCATTGCATGCTCCCCTTCCCATCAGGCTCATTCCTAAATGTCGATAATCAAACAGAGACCGGCTTCTCCCTTTCAATTTCAGGGGATTCGATTCCAGATACTAATTCCGCAAGATCGAGAAATATGATTATTTTAGATAGGTTGGACGGTTTTAGTCCGTCTACTCAAATTTTTACCTCATTTGGTCGACAAGTTCCCAATATCTCTAATCTAGCATCACAGTTTGATATTTCAGCTTCTACTGAACTCGGTCATGGTACTATATTGATGAATTTGGATACAAAAGAGGTGTTACCCCACTGGGTCGAACTGGACGCCAGAAATCAAGAAGGACAACCCACACTGTTTTTCATCAGAACACTTGAAGGATTGGATCATGGAGCAAGGTATGCNGTTGGAATTTCAGGACTTTCGGATAACGGTACTCCCATTTCTCCTTCTGATGGTTTTAGAGCCTTAAGGGACAAAATCCCTACAAATAATGATGGAATAGAGGGCCAACGTTCGAATTTCGAGGAAATTTTTGACTCATTCGATACATTAGGAATTTCGCGACAGGGTCTTCAATCTGCTTGGTGGTTTCACACTGCATCCACTCAATCCATATTGCGTGATTTGCTAATAATGCGTGATGATGCAGAGACAAGAATTGGGGTGGATGGTACAGCGTGTAATTTTACTTCCGTCACCGAAGGTTTCGGTAACGATCAGAGGGCACTAAGGGTTATCGAGGGAACCGTGACTACTCCACACTATATGGTGTCAAAGGAAGCGAGGTCCCCACTGATGAGGGACTCCGATGGAGATCCAGTTTTTGTTGAAAATAGAGAAATAGAGTTTACAATGATGATTCCTCAGTCTCTTGCGGACAATAATGCCTCAGGCCCTCTTACAGTCGTTGGACATGGTTTGTTTGGGGATGGAAAAGGGTATGTCAGCGATAGTATGGGCAGATATTACGGGGACGCTTACGGAACTACATTGTTAGCTACCGACTTCAAGGGTTGGAGCTCAGACGGAGACCTAGACGCGATGACTTACGCACTATTGGACATAGAAGAATTTCAATTTCAACAAGAACGGCAAATGCAGGCGGTGATTAATCATATAACTATGGTTAGGACGATAACTGGAGTCTGCTCTGACGATGATAACTTCAAGTTCAATGGAACAAATCTAGTCGATACTGAGACAGTAAATTACTGGGGAATATCATTAGGAGGACTGAGAGGGCCTTCTTTACTATCATTAGTCCCAGAGATGGATTGGGGAGTATTATGGGTGGGCGGGACTTCATTCACTCATCAAGTCGAACGATCTACCCACTACGGCTCCGAAGAATATCCCATGGAGTTCTACAACTTACTATCAAGCGAAATTTCACTGCCTTCCAGACTAGATAGAGCCATTGTAATCGCATTATTACAATCAGTTTGGGATTCAACCGACGGCGAGACCTTCCTGCCGTTTAGGGAAACTGGTTGGAAAGACGAATTGAAATCATTCGATGTTTTCTACCTTAGTTCTATGATGGATGCTCAGGTATCTACATTGTCTGCAGACAGAGCTGCCAGAACTGGTAATGTTCCAGTGATTAACGGGTCAGCATACCATCCATTTGGACTTGAGGTAGTCGATGGCCCAGTAAATGGTTCAGCAGCTGCGTACTTCGATGGAGATTTTCCGCCATTACCCACTGGAAACACAAACGGGCCAGAATGGCACCATTCTCTAGCTCATAACCTTGTATTCGAGGTCGAGGAAGCGCAATTAATGGCATACGGTTATCTATTAACAGGAGTTCTTGAAGATTTATGCAATCCAACTTGCACCTTTGAAGGGGACTGGTAGAGGATTAACAGCGCTCTTCCCTTTTTCCACCAGTCCAATCATAGATCCCCAAACCCGTTTTTTTACCTAATTCGCCACATTCTACAAGTTTATCCAGCATTTCATGAGGTCTGTAAGAATCATCCTCGAAAGCTTCCGCAAGGCTATTCAGGATGTCCCTTCTAACGTCTAGGCCAACTAAGTCAGATAATTCAAGAGGCCCCATCGGGTGACGATATCCAAGTTTCATTGCAGTATCAATATCACTTGCCGATGCTACTCCTTCTGCTAGCATTCTGATTGCTTCATTACCCAAGACTACTCCTAATCTACTAGTCGCAAAACCTGGAAAATCACGTACCTCGATGGTACTTTTACCCAACGAACTCCCAATTTCTCTTGCTCTTGTAACAGTCTCTTCGGAAACTCCATCATGACAGACAATTTCGATAAGTTCCATCAAAGGAACAGGATTGAAGAAGTGCATACCAATCACTCTTTCAGGACTTTTTGTTGCAGATGCAATTTCTTTGATACTCAGACTGGAAGTATTAGTAGCTAGGAGACACCCTTCTGGGGAAAGACTATCCAAATCCTCGAAAACTTTCCTCTTGAGATCCATCTTTTCCGGAATCGCCTCAATTACAAAATCCGCTTCTTTTACTGCTCTAGAAATATCCGATTCTGAAAACAAGTTTCTAGACCATTCCTCCTTTTGAACGACTGTAGTCTTACCTTTCGAGACTCCTCTCTCCCAAAAAGAATGGATTGATGAAATTCCTCGGTTAAGAGAATCTGGAAAAGCATCATAAAGACGGGTTTTCCACCCAACTTGAGCGCAAATCTGTGCTATTCCAGCCCCCATCGTTCCCGAACCAATTATTGCCACTTCCCGGATTGTCATAGCAANCCGAGAGTCTGCTGGGAAATAAGCAGTACTAATCATCACGACCATATGCTGCTAGAGCTGATTGAAACAATCTCTGCCGAGGTACATCATGCTCAAGAAAACAGGTAAACGGAGCCACATCCTTTAGCAGTTCGATCGAAGAAACATATGCTCCATAGACAAATGGATCAGCGTAGTCGATACTAGGGATAGAAATTCCTAGTTTACTCAGTCCTTTTCTCGTATCTTCGTCCCAAATAGAGTATGTGTGATGGGTGAAGTGTAGATATGCAGACAGTCGTCTAATATCGGATCTAGCTTTATCCGTCAGACTTTCAATAAGAAGCGTGTCAGGATACTTTATCGCATAAAGGGAGAGTAGAACTTCCCTTTGAGTTTCTTCCCTCCATGATCTTTTTTCCAATCCCATCCAATCGTCAATCATATCCAGCATTTCAGGCGAGTAAGGTCTCGAAACTCGATAGAGAAGATTCTCNTAACCATCCGAATCTTGAGTTAGAGAGTGATGATGTTCATAGAATAATTCAGTTAGGCTGTCAAAGAAGGGCCGACAAAGATCTTTATCGAAATAAGAAAGTGCTACGTGCTGCATCTGTATCCCTATTTCCCCTTCCATTCTCTATACTGAATCCATTCCTGATTCATATATTCATTAACCAATTTCTTTTCATCTTCTTCTGTTGGTAGCATCTCAGTGAGGTAATTTTCCCACTCAGTATCACTTCCAGTAAAGGATTCCCCGTCGACAGTAAACCTTTTTCCAGCATACTTTCCAATACTTCTCCTAAATTTGTCTGAGGGAATGTAAAGTTCTGGTTCGCCTTCCTTCCTTGCTTTACTAATCCTCCTCATTTCCTCTCTTAATTCATTGAAATACAGGTCTCTGCTCGCTTCGTTTAGGTGCTCTCTATCTGCCGAATCTTCTGACTCTCTCTCGTCGTATCTACCTTTGATGCCGTAGACATACGCCCATTGGGCGCTAGAGGAATCATCTGTACCAAAAAGATCCAGACCGGTACTGACCCATTTGTTGACATATTTTTGGATTAGGGAGCATGGAATTACTCCCTGCTTCACTACTCTNCTCAGTCCATTTGCCCCGGTCCCCAGATGAAATGACTCTTCTTTGAGCATTGGCCCCATACTCGCTGCAAGAGGCTTGAATGAAGATGTACTTAGCATCTTGAGCTGATATTTACCGTCCCTGTCAATGAAATGAGTAAACATGAAGAAATCCAGCCAGTGATCAATTGGCTCATTGAAAGAACCCAGAATCCTCGTCCCTTCCTGGGCGTTCCTTTCCAAAAGTTTGGCAGCTTCACGGACGCCCTGCTCGCCGAAGAATGTACATAGAAGGTAGGCCATTTGCCATCCATGTCTCTGTTCCTCACACATTATCCTAAGAGCAGATTTCTTGTCATATTCAGTCGGGGCCGTTTCAAGTAAGTGATTCTGCTGTTCAACACTNGCAAACTCCGTATCTCCCTGGACGCTGACCATGGTAATTATAGCGTCCATGATATTCTGTTGCGGGATTTGCATCCTCCTATCCCACTTTGGCATGCCCTGGAAGTCTCCAAACTCTATTTCTTCACCTGCAGTATCCCAGTCAAACTTGATGTCAAACCTATAGTCCCCCAGCCATGAAGGATCGAAGCCAATCCTAGTTTGCCAATCGTTAAATTCCTCAATCCATGTTTCGAAGTTAGTAGGGTAGTTTTGCACTACTTCAGTCTCTGACATACCCANCCCAAAACTAACGGGTATTTTAGCGATTGTTTCCTACTTGNTCTGTGGAATCTCATGTTACTTGCCTTCGAATCTAGGAGTTTGCTTATCGACGTAAGCCTTGATGCCTTCCTTTGCGTCTTCAGACTGAAATAAGTCAGACTGCAGCTCCCTCTCCAGAGCTAGGTGATATTCCAGAGGGATTTCAAGACCACTCTGCACACTTCTCTTGATATTTCCAATAGCCTTAGCCGCCGCGAAAGGAAGAGTAAAACGTCCCGAGTAGTCTAGAACGTCCTGTCTAAACTCATCCAGACTCATACTATCATAGATATCATGTACTAGATCCATATCCTTGGCTTCTTCGAATGAGAACTTCCTTCCTGTGACCATTATTTCCATTGCCTTCGCCTTTCCCACTAGTCTNGAAAGACGTGCCGTCCCCCCAGTACCAGCCAAAACTCCTAGAGATACCTCTGGTAATCCGACTTGGAAGTTACCTTTCCTAGCTATCCTGACATCTGCAGCCATTGCGATTTCAAGTCCACCTCCAACTGTGTGCCCATTCAATGCTGCAATCACTAACTTCGGAGTCTGCTCTAGCCTAGATAAGGTCTCATTCGCATGAAGACAGAAGAAATACTTGTATCTTGGAGTCAGCTTATTGAGATATTTTATGCTAGCTCCCGCCGAGAAAAATTTCTCTCCATGTCCAGTTAGTAGGATTACAGCGACATCGTCGTCAAATCTAGCACTCAATATTGCGTCATCAATATCATGCCACATTTCGCGTGTGTAGGTGTTGACCGATGTTTTATCTCCTACCAAAGGCTCTCCATCTGAATCTGAAACTAACTCAATAATGGCTACACCGTTTTCCGTTACTCCGTAGTTTACTAGACGGTTCTTCATGGGTTTAAGTTCGGGCCAAGATGCCATGTCTTATCGGCAGAGTTCAGCCATATCAATCAAACGGAGGTTCTGATTACCTATGTTTCAGAGTCCCTGAATGAGATTTTCCCGCCTTTTATACGAGTGGACTTCCATTGGTTGCGTATTTCCTCAGCTCGATCACTTCTTTTCCACACATCCCTCTTGAGTGCTCTCCGGAATGGCATCCTGTGGACTATCCTACCGTCTTGAAGCTCCTTTTTCCTTAACATACTCAATTTGACAATCGGCCACAAAGCTTTCCTTACTAACCCGGGTTTGTACAACCACTGCATGAATTTTAGACCATCACCTTTCTTTTTTTGATCCCTCATCCATTGATTTGCAACCATCTTGAATCCCCTATTTCCCACTCTATTCATTAGGAATCGATTAATTGCGCTGGCTTTGACTAAGGGTACTAACCGTCTTCTAACCTCTTTCTCATAATCGCATTCGCCGATTATTGCTTTGGCAGCAAATACTCCACTAGTTATTGCATACCTCATACCGAAGCCCCACATAAAGTCCTGAAGTCCACCGGCCTCTCCGACGTAATACCTGCCATCATGTACATATTTTGTGGGTATTCCAAAGTCTCCTTTACCCCCCACTCTCTTTATCGGTATCCTATCCAGAGAGTAATTCTCTTCATACCAAGCAATTGTCTCATCAAGATAACGTCCACTGTTACGTTGTTTNCTCCAAAGACATGTACAGATTAATCCTATCCCGTCAATTATGATTAGATATGAGTATGCCCCCGGTGCTAGCTTGTCATTTAGCTGGAAAGCAACAATATTTTCATGGCTGGTTTTGAAGATTTCACCGAATGCGACAGCACTGGATTCCCTCGGTCCAGCAGCAACAATTTGACAATCCTCCGGGGATTTCCTAGTACCGTAGTGTATTGTCGCCCCGCTTTCGATGGCCATTCTTTTGAAGCCCTGATCGATTGTATGATTTGCTGTACCCCTTTCAATCACCCGGAAGGCTACTCCATCTGTTTTCGGATTAGTTATTTTGTCATCTGGATGAATTAAGTCTATTATCCCGAAAGAATCAGACTTGAATTCCTTATTGTCGAATCCCCATTCTTCCAATTCTTCAAAGAAATCAATATCTCCTGTCCAGTTCTCAATCCCCTGAAAGTCGCCATCAAATCTAGCGCCGCTATCATTTCTTAGTTCGTGAACATGCACTTCTTTCCCAGATCTCGCTAGTATTGTGGCGGCGGCTAGTCCTGAGAGACCTGCTCCAAGAATATGGATTTCTTCGCTCATATCCTGCCGAGGCATACAGTTGGCTTGAACAGTTGGGTCGCCCGTCGTCTTCAAACCACGAATGTCCCTCGGGAATCATGGGCGTCCATATTCGAGTTGTTGATGAGTCTCTGGATTCAAAAAAACTCAGGCGGCTCATAGAGGTAGAAGGATGTGGCAGCATAGTCAGCTTTGTCGGACTAACCAGNGGGGAAGATCAAGGCAATAAAGTCAAGAGATTGGAATTCGATGCTTGGGAGGCAAAGCTCCCAGAGGTGCTGACGAAAATCGCGAATGATGCGATTTCAAGATTCCTAGTCAAATCAGTAGTCATTGCTCATAGGATAGGTTCCGTAGAACCCAGTCAGGAGATTGTTTGTATCCATGTAGGTTCGACACATAGGAAAGAAGGATTTATTGCATGTTCTTGGTTAATTGATGAACTGAAGAAACAGGCACCATTGTGGAAGAAGGAAATCCGGGATGATGGCGAGTATTGGAAATCGGGATTAGGTTGAGTTATTTTCTAAGTGAACATCCGATTTCATGTGCTACTCGCGCTACATTTTCGGCTATNCCCTCTATCATCATCCATCCAAGCCCCTGAATAATGAGGGCCCTCTCCCGCTATTAGGTGAGTTCGTGAAGTTGTCAATAGATGGAATAGTAGATGTAGGCTCGAAACCAAAGGTTGAGCGTGAGGCTATCGCATCCGGTCACATTTTTCTATGTTCGAAATCGATGGAGGCGATTACGGAGGGACTATCACCCAAGGGAGATATCATGGAAGCATCCACAATTGCAGCCATTCAGGCTGTAAAGGAAACTTCTCGTATTCTGCCCCATTGTCACCCAATTCCTATTGAAGGCTGTTCAGTAGATTGGGAGATCCTAGATGAGAAACTTTGCTGTACTGTTTCAGTCCGAACCCATTGGACGACAGGAGTTGAAATGGAGGCTCTTTCTGGAGTATCAGCCGGCCTTCTGTGTGCTTGGGATATGCTGAAATCGTTTGAAAAGGACGAATACGGGCAATACCCTGAAACTCGAATTCAGGAAATCCGAGTTATCTCGAAGAAGAAGCGAGACCAGCAGAGTTGAATCCCATAACCTCCTCACGAGAGTTATGGCCACAGGCGACTTGATACCCGATTTCCTAAGAGCAACTGAAGTAGCAGCAATAGCAGCTTCAAAGTGGATTGGGCAAGGTGACGGAAAGGCTGCAGATGGAGCGGCAGTAGAGGCGATGAGGGGGGTTTTCGACACAATACCATTCGATGGAAGGGTAGCTATAGGGGAAGGAGAGAGGGACGACGCCCCAATGCTTTGGATAGGGGAGAAACTTGGATCTAGACAAGGAGACCCTAATTCCCCATCAATTGACATAGCAGTAGACCCACTTGAATGTACAAATCACGTGGCGTTAGATAAGCCGAATGCAATGGCAGTTTTAGCCGCAGGACCACGAGGATCACTCTTGCATGCCCCTGACTGTTACATGGATAAAATCGCAGGCCCGAAAGAGATAATCGGGCAAGTCAGTCTTGAGGCAGATGTCGCATACAATGTTGAGAATGTATCCATCTGTCTAGAGAAAAAAGTCGAGGATCTTCAGGTCGTGGTCATGGACCGTCCAAGACACGAAGATCTAATTCGTGATTTGAAAAATTTTCATATTAAGCCGATATTGATTGGTGACGGGGATATTGCTGCCGCTCTTAATGCAGCTGATCCAGAGTCAGAAGTAGATTTACTGATGGGAGTTGGTGCAGCCCCGGAGGGAGTAATCACTGCTACGGCATTGAGAGGTTTAGGGGCCCACTTTGAGGGTAGCTTGGTATTCAAAAATGAGGGGCATAGAGAGAGAGCGGAACGAATGATCGAAGGAGATATTGAGAGAATTTGGAATCGTGATGATTTGTGCAACTCAGAAGACTCGGTATTCATTGGGTCTGGAGTGTGCGATGGAAGAACTAGTGGCGTCGTTAAATTAGGTCAAGGAAAATATTCCGTCGAATCAGAAATCATTGATGTACAATCAGCTTCTCATAAAGTCGTATCTTCAACTGTAAGTTTCTAATCTGATAATAGAAAGTAATTCCACAATACGATGGATTCTTTTCTTTGAACCCCTTCCCGAGTCCGAGAGAGTGTCATGGACAAAGAGCTACTAGAGAAAAACGCTAACCAATTAGTTTCCCCCGGAAAAGGAATTCTGGCAGCCGATGAAAGTAATGGGACTATGTCTAATCGTCTCGAATCCGTGGGAGTTTCACCATCAGAAGAGTCTCGTAGGGAATATAGAACAAATTTATTCTCCACAGAAGGTTACGAGGAATCAATTAGTGGAGTGATCCTTTTCGACGAGACTATTCGTCAATCAATGGATGATGGGACTCTAATTCCAGATTATCTAAACAAGCGAGGAATTTTGCCTGGGATTAAAGTAGATACTGGGGCAAAAGCTCTAGCAAATTACCAAGGAGAGAAGATTACTGAAGGACTAGACGGTTTAAGAGAGCGTTGTTCCGAATATTTTTCGATGGGAGCTAGATTCGCAAAATGGCGCGCTGTAATTGGAATAGGGTCAGACAAACCTTCGGATGCATGTATCTCAACAAATGCACATGCTTTGGCACGTTACTCCGCCATTTGCCAAGAACAGGGCTTGGTTCCAATTATCGAACCCGAAGTTCTGATGGAAGGTGTGCATGATGCTGATAGATGCTATGAAGTGACTGCCAATATTCTTTCACATACCTTCTCCGAATGTCAAAAACAAGGTGTTCACATCCCCGGAGCTCTGCTTAAGCCAAATATGATCTTTGCAGGAGTGGGAAATGAAAATCAGATTTCCAGAGATGAAGTGGCTAAGATGACAATTCAATGCCTAATGGAAAATGTACCACACAATCTACCAGGAATAGTATTTCTCTCTGGAGGACAGTCTGATCAGGATGCTACTGCCCATCTAAACTTGATGAATAAGATGGAAGTAGAAATGCCATGGCAACTTTCTTACTCTTACGGGCGTGCACTCCAAGCTGATGCTCTAAGGAAGTGGGCAGCAAGAGACGAACACTCGAATTCTTCTAGCAGAAACTCTTTCTTGCACCGTTCCTCTATGAATGGATTAGCCAGAAGCGGAGAATGGGAAGAAAGTCTAGAGGTATGATATTTCAGACCTTTTCTTCCAAGGCGCCAGGTCTTACCTGCCAAACGCAGATCTCGTATCTGCCAGATAGTGCACCGCCCCTTTTTGTAGTTGACACCTTCAAAATATCCTTATCCTTAGAGAGTACATTACCTAGCTGCTGAGGGGTAGTCCCATGTCTCATTGTTGAGTTNACATGCTCGAGAATCTCTGTCGTATTTGCTTCTCCGCGCTCGTCTAAAAATTTCTTGATTTTCTGCCTCAGTCTGGTAGTCCTCATATTGTTCACGCTACTGTTACGTACCTCCCCATTGGCCGATATACTCAGGATACCGGATGGTAATATAATGCTTCTGTATGTATTTCCACTCATTTGTTACACATGATGACATAATTAAACAAGTTTTACTTCACAAACAAAGAAATACATGCAGAAAAACAAATATTTCCACTGGAACTATGTAATTAAATGTAACAAAAACAAATATTTTATTACTATCTTTCAATTAGACTTATTTTGAAGGTGTTTCTTAATGTCAGATGCTTCCCCGAGTAAATCGCATATCTCTCCAAGGAGAATCAGAAGTAAACATAGGAGGAGATTGATATCTAGGTTATCTACTGGGGATGCAACGGTTTCACAACTTGCTAGCGACTCCCGACTTAGGATGCCTCACGTTTCAGCAGAAATTAGGCGTTTGAGAGAGGAAGGATTGGTTTCTAGTGACCTTCCTCCTGGTTCCAGAGGGGCTAGAATTCGTCTCACTGAAAGGGGTTGGATCTCCCTAGAGAATGACGAGTGGTCAAGGTTATTGAAGATCGAAGATATTCCCTCAAACAAAGAAAGTTGCTGTATAATTTCCAGAGATGAGGAGAATCTGACTTTATGTTTTCTATCTCCCCCACTCGAACCAATGTTGCAAATCCCCAATCGTATTTTACCCGAGCTAGAAGATAAAAAAAAGTCCACTAGAAGTCAAGGGGTGTCTTGGAATTGGGCAGTCCTTTCTGAGGTTACACCGAGGTGGTTCGATAAAGAAAATCATACAATTTTAGATTCTCCGCCAGAAATTGTTCAACCAGGAAGAATTGAAGCTTATTCCGAAAAAACCCCGATTATTGGAGTCATAAGGGCCAAACTACTAGATTCCGAATCCTCGTCAACAATTTCTCCGGGAGAATGGTTCCTTCAGCCTTCTCAAATCCAAAATGCACCCTTACACGAACCTACATATCATAGGGGTGATTGGATATTGGGTTCACCACACAATCAATCTCCCGATATCAGGCCAACACAGCCAGTTGTTGCTATGATTAAGGAAAGACTTCCAAGATCTGTTCTATTGAGGTCGGCTAGGATAAACTCNCTAGTTGTAGCAGATCTAGGGGGGCTGGAAATGGGTNATNATGAATATCCTTTAGATGCTCTNGAATATTGGATTGAGAGCGCCCACCCAAGATTGACTAGTTCTGAGAGAAAAAGGAGACTGAACTCACTCGTAGATAGAATTTCTAAATCCAAGAGAGTAAAGGTAGATGACTCAACAATCAGAAAGTTTCGCAAAGACTGGCCCGGTGCAAATTTCATTCTAGATGATTCTCGAATAAGTCAAATAAATCTTAGAGGTTTGGGAAAATCAGCTACTGAGTCATTAATTAGATGGTCCTTGGATAAGAAAAACATCCCGCTTGTCTTGGAGGCAAGCTCAGATTTGCCGGGAGAGGTTCTTTCTAGTATGGCTACAAAATCCAATCTCAGATTGGTAATACTAGAAGAGATGACTTCACAGTTTTCAAATTTTGACACCATTCAAATTGATAAAATTAGAACCTTACCTTGGCTGAAATTTTCTACTGGTTCGACAACAGAGATACCACTGAGGCTGGTGGAGCAGGGAAATAATACCCATATTTCTTCAGACTCAGAGACAATTACTATCTCACCATGGGAGATTATGGGATTGCAGGATAATGGGAGCTATCAATTGGAAATCCATGGAGATGACGTCTCCATCATTACCTCTTCTTTATCCCAATACCCTCGAGGCGATGAAGAATGGGCTAATCAAATGGAGGCCAACTATCCCTTGGCTTCATGGATTGCTTCCCCATCAAAAAATCGCTGGCAAAGATGGCAGAGGGTATCGACTAGAATAGAAACTGAGTGGTTAGCTTTACTAGATTTGGACTTCTTACCGATTGAGAAAATCTCAGAAATAGCAAATCAAGCTCCAGAATCAGTGAGAAGAATATTTTCTGAGAAAATTACAGCGAAGCTTCGGGAAGATCCTGATAATCTTCTCAGATCTTGGCCTGCAATTGATCCTAATCAAGCAAATATTGGCGCAGCTTGGTTAGCCTCACATTTTATTCAAAACTGTGCATGGCTACCCGTAGAGTCATACTCTGATCTAATTGGCTGGGCGGTTGAAGCATGGCTTTCTCAACCTCCCGTGGATTCACTGGGGGCTTTGACTGGTTTATCTTGGCTCTACAGAGCTCTAGATAAGCCGCAAGAGGATTTCGATATAATAGTCAAGAGAGTCAGGAATATTTCCTCTAGCCTTCCAGAGGACCATCAGCTGAATACCTGGTCAAGACTTTATGATCATGCTCATGGAATCAGAAATGCGGATTTAGAAGATATAGAGAAATTCCTAATAAATCTCCCATATTCATGGTGGGCTCCATTCTCCTCTGACTTCCTTATTTCTATTCTCCAAGAACCAATTTCAATTCGTTTAGCTAATATCGAGATTCCTTGGTGTGCAGTGATTCTTTGCCCCGTAGGCGAGAAATCCAAGTCTCCGGGACTAGAATCAATAACTTACCATGGCTGTAGACCTGAAATAATTCCTCTTCTGAATAATTTCTTTCGTACAGTTTCAAAAGATTCAGTCAATGAGAAATGTATAAATCAACTTTCAGATATAAAAAATGCCTTGGAGTCAGTGAGCGTAGGACGAACCCCCCAATCCGGTAAATCACACAGTCTCTCAGGTTGGCTTGCACAGCCTCCCGAAAGATGGCCAGAATTCACAATGGAAACGATAATGCAAGGAGATTTGGCTATCTCGGAGAGGCTGATAATTGGTAAATCAGGTTATCATCCTAGTATGATATCTATCGGTGATTCAACTCAACCGCTGGGTTCTTGAGCAAACCTGTCTGCCAAGTTTTGCCCAAACGGCAACACCATGCGGACAAAACCCCCTCGCCGGAGGTAGAGAGTGAAGTATGGTACCACGGATTGGGTGACCATCTGACGAAGACCATCATGACCTTTCCGAGGGATGATTGATGACGCAAATCAGGTGGCCGGACTGCGAAAGGTCCCCTGAGGACGGAATAGAATGAATCAAGGGACTACCCCGCAGTCCGACAGACGTCCCGAGGTGGGTCAGGCGCTAGAGCAAAGCAGTGAAGGTGGCCGTTACGCCTCGGGGCACACACTACATTTTTAGAAGGCGAGAGAAGATGCACGAAATCGGACTACTTGGAGGGACCTTTGACAGATTTCATGCAGGTCACGAGTACCTAATCAATACCGCACTATCTAATTGTAAAAAATTGGAGATTTGGCTGACAAATGATCAAAAGGCTCAGTCTAAAGACATTAGAGTAAAGAATTGGGACGAACGCTCTCGAGAGTTACTTGACTTTCTCTCTGAAAATAAGGCTAGCGTGTCAATCAATATCCTTGAAGACGATTTTGGGCCAGCCCAAGAGCACATACACGCATCAGTAATTTTCTGCACCGAGGAAACTTTGGAGAAGTGTGAGTTGATAAACAGTACCAGAATCAACAATCGGCTCAAACCTCTCGAGATAATCTCAGTTAATCGTGTAGATGCGTGGGATGGTAAGCCAATATCTAGCTCTAGGATAAGATCCGGGGTTATTGATAGGATGGGACAATCATGGATTCCTGACTCATTATTTAGAACGGAAATTTCACTTTCTGAAAATGTAGAAAATCAACTGAAAGAGCCTTTTGGTCACTTGATACATGGTTCGGAAGAAGATCCAAAAATTGCAATATCAGAAGCCTACTCTCTAATCGGCAAAACTTCCTATCCATTGATCTCTGTAGGTGACGTTACAACGCTTTCTCTGCAGAAAATTGGTATTATTCCAGATATAGCAGTTATAGATGGAATGACTAAGAGAGAAAATTGGCCAGAAGCAGATCAAATAGACAAATCAAGATTTACAAGTATTCTTCATTGTACTAGTCCGGCAGGAAAATTGACCAATTCGATTTTTGAAGCCTGCAAATCTTCCATTTTGGCTTGGAAACAAAGAGGATACAAAGGCTTGATTATTGTGGATGGAGAAGAGGACCTCGCCCCTTTAATTCTCCATCCACTTTCTCCTATTGGGTCAGTAATACTCTATGGCCAACCTGGAAAAGGAATAGTAATCAGATGGTGTGATGAGGAATCAAAGGAAAGATGTAGAAATCTACTTAGCCAGTTTGAAATCAATCAGAGCTAATTTTTGAATCTTGGATCCAGTGAATCCCCATTCCAATCGCAATTAGACTAATCGTAACCGAGTAAACTCCCGGGTCGACCCAAGTTGTTTCTAAAATACTCCATATGAAGTAAAATAATCCTCCAAAGATAACCATCCAACTTGCTAAAGTCCTCTCCATACCATTTTCTGAAGAGAAAAGACTGACAAATTTGACATCCTGAGGTAAATTTCTAATCCAGCTGCCAAATCCTCCCTCCGTAGAAGCAGCAATACCTAGATACCCGATTAAAATCACTATCAAGCTGAGAATACCAAAAGCAATATCACCAATTTCAATTCCTATTTCATGTGCGGAATTAGTTTCATCTCCATTCATGAAGAAGTCTACCCAATTCACCTTCCTACCTTCGGAATAAGCTCCTAAAACAATATTGACCACAGTAAGAAAAACCATCCACGAACCAATTACAAAAGAGCCTACTGAGAGTGTACTGCTTGACCTAAGTAAGGACTCCGACCATTCATTTTCCTCTTCTGGCATCGAGACGACGAACTGAACCTTTGGTTTAATCGTTGTCAAGCAGACGGTTAAAGATGNCCCTGAAGATTATACTTCGCCGTCGCGGCTTCACCAACCAGGGGCTCACTTTCACTCATCAAAGATATTGCATCAATTGCTTTGGGAATTGCTGAATTAACCTGTTTGCTCCTCCCTCCCCGCCCTTTGCTAACATTCCTAGCCATTATCAAACCGATTGTATCCAACTCATTTAACAATGAAGACACCCTTCTTGTTGTTAGGGGCTCCGTACTGATTTTTGAGCATGCTTCAGCATAAGTTCTGTAGACCTCTCCAGTTGAGATATTTCGAAGACCATTTTCCTCNTTAAGACATATGGAGAAAAGAACTAANTTCTGATGTAGAGGCAAAGTCTTGATTACTGGAGTTACTTGATCATATTCTAATTGACTCTGAGCCATTCTGACATGTTTTGTGTTTACCATGTCTTGGGATCGTTGTTCAGCTTTCTGAACCGATATCCTCAGCAAATCCAATGCCCTTCTAGCATCTCCATGCTCTTGAGCTGCCAGCGCCGAGCATAACTTCACAACACCATCTTCCAAAACTTCCTCTCTTATGCCCATTCTAGCGCGCTCATTCAGAATATTCTGAATCTCAGTAGCAACATATGGGTGGAAAACTATGTCTTCTTGACTCAATCTAGAACTTACTCTGGGGTCTAGATGTTGCGTGAAATGAAGATCATTGCTTATTCCTATAATAGAGCACCTGCCATTAGTTAGTAATGTGTTTAAACTTGTCAAAGCATAGAGAAGATCATCTCCGCCCTTGTCGACTAGATTGTCAACTTCGTCCAGAACAATGATGTGAACTCCACCATCCCTGCTCATCCTAGAAACCACTGTTTCTAGAACTCTATCAGTCGGCCATCCAGTAAATGGAACTGGAGAATCTCCCCTCTGTGCAAGCTGAGTAGCAATTGATTGGACTACTCTGTATTTTGTATCCACATTTCTGCAATTTATCTCATAAGTCTTCACATTTTGACTCATCTCAGAACCTTTTTCTCTCAATTGACTTAGCACGTATCTTGTTACTACGGTCTTACCGGATCCTGGCACACCGTAGAGAAGCATATTTGATGGAATATGNCCATTTAGCGCATCGACTAGATTCCTTACTAGCGAATCTAACTCATGTTCCCTATGTGGAAGTGTAGCGGGTTCGAAGGCGTGATCAAATGCCCTCCTATCGATGAAAAGACTATCCTGTCCAAGTATTTTTTCGAAAATATTTCCATCCATTTTTTTTCACTTCTGTAAATACCCTACAATGTCCACAATCCTTACCCACTTGGATTGAAATCTATCGTAGAGTTTTCTAAGCGAGACTGTAAGAGGTAATAAGAGTGTCCTGATAAGATCGAACTATCCTCAAATTTTTCTATGTTTACAACCCTAATTATTCCTCCTATAAGCTTAGAGAAATATTATCCTAACCTTACTCCCAGTATCCCTTTTCCATTTTCAAATTGTTAGTTTATTTTTTACACCGTCACTACAATTTTTTGTAATCTAGAAACTTTCTAGAATTACTTTCGGATTCTAGACCCCAAATGAAAAAAAGCCTCAAAAAAATGGATCTAGCTTTCTTCGAGAGATTCGCCAAAATTTCTATNTTATATATAATGAAAAAAAAAACTACTCTTTTATTACAGAAAAATTACCATTTTTATCAATCTCAATTTTATCTCCATCTTCAAGTTGCGTGATTTCGGAAGATAGTTTAGCTACAGGAAAACCTCCTTCTCCATTTGCCGACCTTGCGTAGTTGTGAGTAACAAAAACTTTCACATCCGGGAATTTTGTCTTGAATGACTCTACGTCCGATGGACGGTGATGGTGGGGAAACTCCCCTATGTCCGGCATCCCCATTTCTAGAATAACAGCATCAGCCTTCTCAGCTCTTTTTTCAATTTCCTCACAAGGCCCAGAGTCTCCACAGTGCAGTAACCTAAATCCACTAGAATGTACCAGTTCATAGCCATGGGGGTCAGTTTCTGGAGTATGGCAGACGGGGAATCTAATGAATTTCCAGTCAGTGTCACTTAATTCCACCTCTTCTTCTTCAATCCAAATGATTCCATCCAAGGCGTCTTCTAGACTGCCTGGAAATCCGACCTTACAAAGTTCAGATAGAATCAATCTTCCCCCAGGTCGCAAATAAACAGATAGAGGAACTTCTTTTCTTGGATCAGAGATATATTTTCTTTCGAGCAAAAAGAACGGAAACCCGAAAGTATGATCTGCATGCCAGTGAGTGAATAGGTTATGTTCAACTTGACTTGTCTGAATACCAGCTCTTCTTAATTGGGGCATTAGTGTTGGCGGAGTATCAATCAATATTTTGTCATCGATCAAAACTAGTGCATGCATTCTTCCCGGAGGGCAAAAAGCATTTCCTGTACCGAGAATTTTGATGCTAGCCACAATGTTCGTCATGGGATGTATGACTTTACCCCATCGGAATTATTCCTTTGGAGGAAACCGAAGAAACCACTCATTCATAAGCAACCGATTTTTCCGATTGAATGAACAAAATGCCCGAACCCAAATCCATTTTGATCCTCTATGGATCTCAGTCTGGAAACTCCGAGGAAATAGCGATTCAGGCAGGTAAATCAAGTACGGATAAAGGACTTAACCCAACAGTAAGGGGGATGGATGAAATTGATATTAGCCTAATTAAGGAATATACTAGGCTATTGATTTGTTGTAGTACATGGGGGGATGGGGAACAACCGGATAATGCCGAAGATCTCTGGGAAGCCGCCAATAGTGGGACCATTTCGAGCCTCGAGGGCTTGAACTTCTCCGTCTTGGCGCTTGGAGACACCTCTTATGACCTATTTTGCGAATCGGGAAAAGAGTGGGATAAATGGTTAGAATCAAAGGGCGCTAACAGAGTTCTTGCTAGGGTTGATTGTGATGTAGATTTTGAAGAGCCAGCAGAGGAATGGACTAAGTCAGTGTTAGAGATAATGTCAAAGATTGAAGACGGCCCAGTAATGGAGGTCAGTGGCCAAGAAGAAGATGCGATTGAAATTACCGCCCCAGAGAGTGCCGAGAAGGATGTCAAAAACACCTCTACCCAAATACCAGCTAAGTCTGAGTGGAGTGCGAAAAATCCATTCTCCACCACAATCTCAGATAATTATGTACTCAATGGAGAGGGTTCGAGAAAGGAGACAAGGCACATAGTTTTCCAACTTAAGGACTCAGGATTGACATACAAAGCAGGAGATGCCCTTGGGGTTGTACCGCAATGTCCCCCAGATTTGGTAAATAACATACTGTCACTATGCGGATTCTCTGGAAGGGAGGAAGTAGACACACATCTTGGCGTCTGTACAATAAGGGAGGCCTTGACAAATAGGTATGAGATTCATCGAATTTCGAAGAAGTGGATTAAGGGGCTCTATGAAAGAGCAGGAGAAAGCTCGGGCAANGTTGAAATTAGGATAGTTGGTAGAAAAAGATATTCATCCACCGATGGCTCGCTTATTCTTGATTGGGAGCCAATACAAGATTCCGACCTGCCCGAGGGTTACGTTGAGATAGGAGATTTCGAAGATAATTCTGCAATTCTACTTCACGAGTTAACCTCCGATACAGATTCTATGGAGGACTATATTTGGTCAAGAGATTATGTGGATGCATTAGATGATTTCAGCAGTTTAGGCTTTACAGCCCAACAACTTATCGATGGTATGGATAGACTAAAACCAAGACTGTACTCTATAGCCAGCAGTCCAGATTTCGAATCTGGTACGGTCCATCTGACTGTTGCGATAGTTCGGTACAATCATCATAATAGAGATCGTACTGGGCTATGTACCGGATTCATGGCAGATAGATGTGAAACGAATACAACCCAAGTCGGCGTTTACATGTCTCCCACCCGTTCATTTGTTTTACCCGAGGATGGCTCGAAGGACATCATCATGGTTGGCCCAGGAACCGGAATAGCTCCATTTAGGGCCTTTCTCCAACAGAGAGAAATTGACTCATCATCTGGGAGAAACTGGCTTTTCTTCGGAGACTGGACTGAAGAGGGCGAATATCTATACAGAGATGAGATGGAAGACTGGAAGGAACGCGGAATAATTACTAGGCAAGATTTGGCATGGTCCCGTGAAGGAGATGAGAAAGTATACGTCCAACATCTGATGGAGAAGAATGGCGAGGAAATTTGGAACTGGATAGAAAATGGAGCATATTTCTATGTATGTGGGGATAAGCAATACATGGCAAAGGATGTTCACACAACTCTGATAGAAATATGTGTAAAATTTGGAAACATGACTCCCGTCGAAGCAAAAGATTTCGTCGAAACCGGTTTAATGAAGACTGAGAAAAGGTACCTAAGAGATGTATACTGATTCTCCGATTGCCTCATACGGTCCATCTTCTAGGGAGTAATGTGTTCAGACGTGTTTTGGTTGCGAACCGAGGTGAAATCGCTCTCAGAATCATTCGTTCTCTTAGAGAACTAGGAATAGAGTCTGTACTAATTTACGGGAGAGAGGATAGACTTTCTTTACCCGTGAGGCTCGCTGATGAGGCCTTTTTTATCCCTAGAGAAGATCCTCTTGCAACTTTTTTGGACATCGAAGCAATTGTTTCGGCTGCAAGGGAGGTAGGAGCAGATGCTGTACACCCTGGATACGGATTTCTGTCGGAGAATGCAACATTTGCAGAGAGACTAGCTGAGGAGGGAATAACATTCATCGGACCTTCTCCAGAGTCTCTTAGGCTGTTGGGCGATAAAATTGTGGCGAGAGAGGCCATGTCCAGAGCAGGCATACCGGTGGCCAGAGGGACCGAGGAACCTGTCTCAGATCCTGATATCGCATTGAAAATCGCTTCTGAGATAGGATTCCCCATCATGATCAAGGCAGCTTCAGGAGGAGGTGGAATTGGTATGCAAGTGGTCCATGATGATTCTGAGTTTTCTTCAGCATTGAGATTGTGTCAGGGAAGGGCGGAATCAGCCTTCGGAGATAGTAGAGTTTTCNTTGAAGAGTATGTGGATTCGGCTGAACATATAGAATTCCAAGTAGTCGCTGATGGTAAGAATGCCATACATCTCGGTGAGAGATTCTGTTCCATACAACGGAGGCATCAGAAAATTATCGAAGAAGGTCCTTGGATTTCTGACCAGGAAAGAAAAGAAATCGGATCAAAAGTAGTTGCTGGCGCAGAAGCAATAGGTTATCGGGGCCTTGCAACATTTGAATTTCTCAGGAATAATAATGGAGAATTCTACTTTATGGAAGTTAATCCGAGAGTCCAAGTCGAGCACACAGTTACTGAGATGTTAACTGGTTTTGACTTAGTCTCTATGGGTATAATCGTCTGTTCGGGAGAGTCTCTGCCTATTTCTCAGGACGAAGTAAAACTGAACGGGCACGCAATCCAAGCACGAATTAATGCTGAAAGCCCCACCAGTCTCGAACCATCTCCGGGAAAGTTATGGGAATGTCATTGGCCGAATGGACATGGAATAAGGGTGGATACTCATGGCTCTACTGGGTATGAAATGCCTGGAGTTTTCGACTCATTATTGGCTAAAATAATTGCTTGGGCACCCTCAAGAGATGAGGCAATAATTAGACTAGATTCTGCTCTGGATGAAACTATCATTATCGGTGTCGATACCCTAATTCCCCTGCATAGAGCAATTCTTGGGGAAATAGACTTCATGGAAAGAAATATCACTACTGATTATCTCGAAAAACATAAGGGACTTTTGTCAGGAGGAGGTTAGTTTTGGATTTAGTAATTGTAGGGAGTATGGGGTATGATGATATTGAGACTCCATCGGCCAGCGGCTCTGACGTTCTTGGAGGTTCCGCAGTTCACGCTGGAGTTTCAGCAGCATTCCACATTCCCGAGGTTCCAGGACAAGAGTCTAGAGTTGGATTAGTATCACCGGTTGGAAAAGACTTCTCAAATGCCGATCAATCTATTTTGAAAGACTTGGGAATCGACTTATCTGGAGTGTCAATATTACCGGGAAAAACATTCAGATGGTCGGGGAAGTATGAGGGATCAATGGACAATGTAGAAACAATCTCAACCGAGGTAAATGTATTGGCAGATTTCACCCCAGAAATTCCTGAAATGTGGACATCTCCCAAGGTTCTTTTTTGCGCAAATACTCATCCAGAATCACAGATTTCCGTATTGGACCAATGTCCAGATTCAGAGATTACTGCAATTGATACTTTCATGTTATGGATCGAAACAGAGTTCGAGAAGCTTTCCTCAGCTCTGAGAAAGTCAGATCTAGCTATTCTGAACGAAGAAGAGATTTGTGCTATATCGGGAGAACAAATTTTCACAAAAGCAATTTCTCCAATAATGTCTGGATCAGCCCTTTATGGAGGGGAAGGTGCCGGAAGCGGCCCTAGGGGGTTGATAATCAAAAGAGGTTCTTCAGGAGTCTTTGCGCATCTTCCATGCGGGACCATAGCTCTACCCGCCTATCCTGTGAGAGATCTTATTGATCCCACTGGATGCGGTGACTCTTTTGCCGGGGCACTATTAGCAAATATTTCTGGAAGGAAGGGAGCACTAAATGACTTGGAGTTTATGAGGTCAGCGATGATACATGCAGTTGTAACTTCTTCATTCACGATACAAGGATTGGGCTCGGAAAAGCTGCGTTCTCTAGAGAGAGGGATTTATCACGCTAGGATGGATCAATATCGTAGAATAGTCGGCCTTTGAGACTCATCCAAGCCTTCTTAATCCAGGTAAAGGATGGGGATCATCCTCCGAAGATGTTGGATTCAGTTGACTGAATTTCAAGGAATCAACAGAATGATCAATTATTCTAGGAAAACCCTCTATACCTTCTGAAACCCTCCTTACTATAGAATCTAGTCTGTCTCTCGCATTGGATGTATCGTCCTCTCTAATCGACTTAACTCTTGAATTAACTTCTGCTTGGTGATCTTGATCACTCCGAAGTCTCATATGTTGAGTAGTTTGGAAACTTTCAACCTCTATTTCTTGAGTGCTAGATTGAGTAGATGTATCAACTCTACCCCAAGAACTTCCAGGACTAAGTAGCCTTCCCAGCCAACCCGTCGAGAATCTATACTTCTTACTTCGACCTGAAATTGTACTACTGGACATCGTCGAAGCTAGCTTGTTCAGAGCTGGGTAATCGCCCAATTTTGCCACATTAATGTCCCTAAATCTATCTCTTTTCAGTTTAAGCTCTTTTTGAGCTCTAGCTTGCTTAACTACTCCAGCTCTGCACTCATCCCTAACTGCTTCTTCGGTTGGGGGCGGTAGAATTTGTCTGTTGAAAGGGGCATCCGGGGGGCCGAATTCTGCATGAGCCCTTTTAATCATTTGAGCACTAGAGAACCCTCTGTCTGGAGAGAATAATGCAGGCTCTTCCTCGTTCAGGCTGCGGATAGCTATAGATTCGGAATATGTTTTTTCTACAGGATTCTCCATATCAAACAAGCCTCCCGGAGAGAACATATCCAAACTTTCGGTTGCCTCGGAAAGAGCCGACTCCATTCGATCAACCCCCTCAGGTACGGCTTCTTTTTCCTGATACCACGAGGGTGCTTCTCTACCCCCCCACGCCCTCTCGTAAGCATTTTGTCTCGTCGAGGTATTTTCCTCGGAAATCCCAATTTCTGGTTTTAACCTAACCCTTTCTTTTTCTGTTTCGAATAGTTCCTTCCCAAAATTGAGTATTCCAATCCCCTCTCCTTTTTCGAGAGTAAAATCATTTTGTTTACTGTTCTCAGATTTCATTGATAATTCTAAGTTTTTAGGTTTCGTAAGAATAGACAGGTCGAAACTATCATGAATTTTATGTGAATTATTAATGGAAGGAAAAAATTGTGGCTCAGTTTCCAGACCTTCCAATCCAATTAGAGCCTCAGTCATGGTACAACCGTGTCTGAGCCTATCCACAACTAAACACAATTTTAGGAGATTTGCCTCACTTCCAGAAATTAAATGCCTACCTCCTGACCCAGTCTCTATCGCTAAAATGGCATATCTAGAAAAGAAGTTTCCAATCATAATTGCCACACCAATTACTATTGCGAACCAACTCATAGGAGAAACTATTGTGGTAATTCCCAAGTAAATAGAAACTAATCCCAAGACGACTACTCCTGATGGTAAAATAGGTACCTTAAGGTGCCTCATTCTTTCGATAGATGCAAGATCAAGTCTCACTCCCTTTCCATCAAATCTCTCTATGGTAAGCTGGCGCTCTGTTATCACCGCACAACACTTACCCCTGGCTCCGACTAAGAAGAGGTCTCCGATTAGTTCGGAGCTCTTCTCCTCAGTCGGGCCATTAGGCCCGTCTACTCCCATCCAGTGTTGAGTTTACAATGTGACGTATAAGCCCATGGGCTAGTTTGGTTAACTGGATATTATTTTCCAAGGCAGAATTTTTTCGCCAAATATGTACTAAATCATAGCTTCTCTAGCCCTATTTGCTTCATTCCATAGCTCCTCTTCTTGCTTATTTTGAGGATTAAATTGCGGGATTTCTACAGGCCTCATTGACTCGTCGATTGCGACCATAAAGAAGAATCCAGAGCAGATTTCCTCTCCCTCCCATTCTGATCTGGAGAGTCTGCATGAAGTCACATGAACCCCCACTGTCCTCGGAGATGTCCATACCACTCTAGCAGTAGTTCTGATTATATCCCCTTGGAATGCCGGTCTCTTGAATTTTAATGCATCCACTGAAACCGTTACAAAGACTCGATGCGCAAACTTCGATGCAACCATTCCGGCAGCAGTGTCCATAATGGCCATCAATCTGCCTCCGAAAAGAGTATTCAGAGCATTGGTATGCCCCGGAAAAACCTCATTCAATGTCTCTACTGGCTCAACTGAGTGTGGTTCTTTGTCAGTCATCTGGTGCGTTGGGAGCACCACCCCCCTTGAATACTACAGTGTTCAGCATCAATAAAATGCAATTTACCGCTGACTTCAATCGAAGGGAGATACTCGGAGCGCTATGGACGTAAGCGGACTACTAAGGTCATGGGGGGTTCTGGCAACCATGGAGGAACATCTTATGGATGTTCCAGATTTAACCTGGAACCCGTTTATTTTTGCAGATCCTTTGGGAGGTAAGATCGTTCTTTGGCCATACCTTCCTTGTGTAAGGATGCCTTCAAAATTGAGGCCAAGGGAGTGGGACGGACTTGCCTTAATTTCCTCTCTAGACGAGATTTCATCTTTAAGAGAAGAGGAACTCCAGGAAATAGAAAGTCCTGGCATCCATGTTGATTCAGCAGCTGTTTCAGGAACAACCTTAGGGATGTTGGTAAGAAGTTTATCAGAACTGGATATTGAGGGGCCCTCTATCCCAGACCCTGAGAAAATCCGACTTCTCAGGCATGCCGAGAATTCTAGAGGAGGAATGCCAATTTACGCGATAGAGCCGGAAATAGATGATGAAAATTGGGCAGATTGGCAATCCAGGTGGGCCGATGAACAGGTTAGGTTCAGGAATTTATTAGCTACCATTGGAAGAAATAGGCGCTGGTCAAACGCCATGAAGGAATCAATAACCAGTATCTCGGAATCAAAATGGGTTAATTCCGATTTAGGTGCAGCAGCTACAGTTTGTTATGCCTGGTGGCGAGAGGAATCACTTTGTCTCACCGAAGAACTAATCAAAGAAAGAGACCAAAGAATTTCATCCAGACTTAGGGGGGCATTAGCTGATATGAGGGAATCCGATTTCGAATCAAAAATAGATCAAGGCCCTGTTCTATTGGTTCCAGTTCACCAACCTTGGATGCCCTCATTAGAGAATACCCTAATTGACTGTGAGCACGTGGAAGAAGTGGGGAGAGAGCGATGAATAATGAATTTGAAGTGTCCATCGAGACCCAGTCCTTCAGAATCGTACCTTCGCAGCCGATAGAAATTTCAGACGCAATTCGGTACTTAGGGGCAAAAAGTAATGGTGAGTACGCGGTGATCGAAAGAGAAGAACCGAGGGCAGTAATATTAGTCGATTCAGATGGTTCAATAATAATTCATGGAATCTCTAATTCAGAAGCGGCCACACTTATCGCTGAGGAAGCTCTTCTTAGGATGGGGATGTCAGAAAAGGGACTCACAATTGCCCAGGGAGAAGTTCTAGCTAGTTTTTCTGTAGGAAGGGCCATATTGATCGGTTTAGCATCCGAGAGGTTCTCAGACGCAGAGCATGATATCCGAATAGACGCTCTGCGAATCAATGCAGAAAGATACGGTTGCACAATTCTACTTTTCAGTAATGGACGAGGAGTTGTAATGGGGCAATCATCTAGAAAGGTGGCCGAAATGGCAGCCTCTTTCTGGCTTTCGAGATTAGAAGAAGAAGGCGCGTTGGCGTGAGACAATGTTACAGAATAAGAAGTGGGTAGGACCAATCTTCGATCAACATTTGCATTTAGATAGATCAAACAGATTTTTGGATGCTATTTCCGATTTTGTAAACTCAGGTGGGACAGGAGTAATGCTGGTCCACAAACCCGCATTTTCTGGAAAACTCCCGCAAAACCTCGATGGATACAGGGAGGCCTATCTAGATACAATTTCTATGGCAGATGAAATTAGGATGAGATATGAAATAGAAGTAGGAGTGGTTTTGGGCCCACATCCAGTTGTTTGGGAGAAACAGATAGATAAATTGGGAATTAAAAAATCTACAGAACTTCATCTGGAGGCAGTTGGATTAGCATTAGATTTCATCGATTCCGGTCAAGCCAATTGTCTTGGTGAGGTAGGGAGGCCACACTATCCAGTTTCAGAGGATATTTGGGAAAGTGCCAATGAAATGCTAGAAAAAATCCTCCAAATGGCTTGCTCATCCAAAACATCGGTCCAATTACATGTAGAAGACAACGGTGAGAGAACTTATCGAGATATTCTTGAGATTTGTGATAAATCAGGCCTATCGCCAGAAAATACAATCAGACATTTCGCCCCGGCAAATATAAGCTCAGAATTCACTCATAATATTCCAACTACAGTCAGTATGGGAAAGAGTAGTGTAGATATTTTAGCAGAGAACTGCAATAAGACAAATTCTAAATGGGGCATGGAAACTGATTTTTTAGATGATAAGAATAGACCAGGGGCCGTTCTCGGTCCGAAAACCGTCCCAAAAAGAACAGGAGAGTTATGCTCGAAATTACTTTCTGATGGGTGGGATGATTCCGAGATAGAGAANNTACTTTACAATGTCCATCAGAATTGGCCAAAATCACTCTACAATCTCTGAAGTGCTATTATTTCCAGAAGCAAAAGTGAGAATAGCTCCTGTCAAGAACAAGATTAGTGATAATCCAAGAAACTCTAGCTCCCCAAGAGGTATTGGCCTCCAGAACTCCTGCATCGTCATCCTCCAGAGCGGACCATTTATCGGGAGAAATAAGATCATCAGGACAACTCCCAGCCGCTGCCTCTTCATCATAATATTCCGAGCTAGTGCTTTCTTTTCAAACTCCTTGTAAGACCGAATCGGTTTAGAGATGTTATAGGTTCGCCGGGCCAGAGCGCCTGTAGTGAAGGGGTTATCACAAGAGGTTTCCAACCTCTTGTCCCGGGTTCGAATCCCGGCGGGCGCACCAATTACAGATTTTTTTTGAGAATTCGAACTTAGTTGAGTGAAGCATTGAAACGCATCTTTCTGTACGAAACCATATGTCTGATTCGGGGGAAGTGAAACAGCAAATTTCCTCTTCATTGAGCAAGGACCTTTCCGATCTAGTCGAAGAAAAACAAGTAGTTGGAAGAAAGATTTGGCGAATAGTGCCCTATATTGGCAGATACTGGCAGAGAGCATTAGGTGGGATTTTGGCTAATGCTGGCGCAAGAGCGTTTGACCTAATNCCCTTCATAGCCATTGGAATGGCAGCTGACTACTATCAGTCAAAGTCATTCACTAACTCTTCTGTGGAGAAGCTCGTGAAATTAGAACAAATTCCACAATTTGGCCCTATTGACTCAATTGAAATTGGTTTTGGTCTACTAATTTTAATTTCATTCACATTTCTTGCAATATTTCAAGGCCTGAGCAATCAATTGTGGCAATCTACTGCATACAAGGCTCAGCACGACATTCGAATGGATGCNACTCATTCTCTTTTGAATATGGAAGCATCATACTTTGAGAGCCGACAAACCGGGAATTTGATGTCCGTCTTATCTTCAGATGTAGCACAGCTTGAGGATATTATTTCTGATGCAAGCACCAGCATGATTAGGATTGCAATAACATTCTCTACAGCATTTGTGATAATGTTCTGGATGTCTTCTAAATTGGCCTTAATTCTATTCGCACCACTAGTGATAATTGTCCCGATGGTTGTTTGGTTCTCAACTAGGGTACAGAGAAAGTATAGGAAGCAGAGAGAAAGTACGGGTGGGATAGTAGCAATCCTCGAGAACGCCCTCACTGGAATTACGGTTGTTCAGGCGTATAATGCGAAGAAATTCGAAGGCTCAAGGATTGAGGGTCAAAGTGGAGAATATAGGGACATGGCGATACAAGCAGCATTCATTCGAAACAGATTCATACCGGGTATTTATGTCGTAGCCGGAATTTCCTTTGGATTACTNGTTTCCGCAGGCGGTTGGGTGATGGAGTCAGGNGAGATAACAGTTGGNCAATTTGTAACATTCCTTTTAATTTCAACTAGAATGTCGATGCCGATGTTTATTCTCGGAATGCTGCTAAATCAATTGCAGAAGGGCGAGGCAGCTTCGAAGAGGGTTTTCGCAATAATCGACCTAGAACCTTCAATTTTTGACTCAGAGGGAGCCGTCCCATTGGAGGATAGGATTTCTTCAATTAGTTTTGAAAATGTCAAATTCGCATATCCTTCTTCAGCTTCCAATACCCTAAACGAGATTTCGTTCTCTGTGTCTTCGGGTGGATTTCTAGGAGTGATGGGGCACACTGGCGCCGGAAAGAGCACTATTCTCAAATTAGTAGAGAGATTCTATGAACCACAAAGTGGCAAAGTACTAATAAATGGTAGAGATATTAACGANTTTAAGATTGAGTCTCTAAGGTCTAGAATCGGATTCGTTTCCCAAGAACCCTTCCTTTTCTTTGGAACAATTAGAGAGAACGTCGCGTATGCACGGGATCATTCAGAAAAGCAGATTCTTGCAGCCTTGGAGGCAGCTGGGTCTTTGGATTTCATTTCCGAACTCCCAGAGGGCATAGACACTATGGTCGGAGATAGAGGAGTTATGTTATCAGGAGGCCAGAGGGCGAGAATTAGTTTAGCTCGGGCTCTCCTGAGTGACCCCGATCTTTTGATTCTGGACGAGGCGAGTGCGTCATTAGATGCCGAGACTGAGCTTAGAATACAGGAATCTCTATTCGATAATTCTAGTGATGGAAAGGAAAGGATCACTATTGCTGTCGCCCACCGACTAGCAACAATCAGAAAGGCGGATGAAATAATTGCAATGGTCGATGGAGCCATAGTAGAAAGAGGTACTCATGATGAGTTGATCGATAATGGTAACGTCTACTCCTCTCAATGGTCTATTCAGACTGGCGAAATGGAGATTGAGGAGGAGTAAACTTGACTGAAGACCAATTTGGCTGGTCAGTCGTAAAATCGGGAAATGTCATAATGGGCTCTGATAGAAGATCGGTAATCTTCGGAGGCATGGGTCCACGACACCAAGTGCATATTNGATACAACTTTCGTATCTCTGAGAGGCCTATTGAGGCGGAGGAAGCTTCTCGGATAATCAGCGAAACATCCGCCGAGAAGGCCTCGGAATCGGAATGGGAACTGGCTTACTCTAGAGGATTAATTTCTGGTGAAGACGGGGAGATCGAGTTTCTCGCCGATACCGCAAGGGATTACTGGGGTAAAGTTTGTGATGGCAGACCTCATTTTGGTAGAAAAGGAAGCCCACTCATTTCAAGGCAATGGCAAAGAGGGAAGGCAAGGCAAAACCTCCTTTTTTCAGATATGCCTGAGTTAGAGGCTAAGGTTAGACTGGTAATAAGAGAAGAATGTGATAATACTGGAGACCCTCCTTCTTTGCCGAAAACAATAGGAGCTTCCAGAATTCTTCTAGAAGAAACTCTAATCGCATTGTTTTTTGGAATAATCCCATCTTTTACTTGGGCTTATTTTAACGCAAGCCCTGGATATATTCGAGAGGGATGGCTGAATTTGATTTTCGGAGGGATATTCTTCGGGGTTTTTACAATGATCTTCTGGAGACCAAAGCAGCCAACTTGGAAAATAAAGGGGGGAAAGATGTTCCCAAAATTATAGTTAAACAGTCGGAAAGGTAATGCAGTACGGACAAAATTCACCGACCACATATTCCTCAGATTCCTGTTCTTGTGCCGTTATCGGCTCTCGACACTTGAAACACATTTCAGTTTCAGACTCGCGTAATTTGTGATCCAAAGCGACCCTCTGATCGAAAACAAAACACTCCCCGTTCCAATGTGCTCCTCCACATTCTTCGAAATAGGCAAGAATTCCTCCATTTAACTGTCGAACATCTTCGAATCCCGTATTCAGCATTACCGCAGATGCCTTTTCACATCTAATTCCACCAGTACAATACATTACTACTGTTTTTTGTTTATATTCTTCAGGTAAAGAGGCCAATGCTTCGGGGAAATCTCTGAAGGATGAAATACCCAGCTCGATTGCTCCTTCGAAAGATCCAATTCTGATTTCATAGTCGTTTCTCGTATCTAAAACCAAAATATCTTCTTCGCTCTCAATAATTTTNCTAAATTCTGTTGGAGAAATTCGCTCTCCTGAGAAATCTGCTGGCCTGATTTCATCCATCCCAAGTGAGATTATTTCTCTTTTCCTTTTCACTAGCATTCTTCTGAATGGCTGGTATTCTGAGAAACTTTTTTTTAATGGAATTCCTACAAATCTTTTATCCGATTCTAGGAAATCAATGAAAGACTCTACCTGTTTTTCCGCTCCGGAAAGAAAGAAGTTTATGCCATTGTGACTAAGTAATATTGAACCTTTCAAATCTAGATGATTGCATTTCTCGAGCATTGGATCCTGTAGATTATCCCTGTCGGGAAGATCGACGAAACGGTAACCAGCAATATTTACCATAACCCGACTCATAACTAATGCACTAGGTGTTATAGTAAGAATTCTCCTTCCATATAGTAATCAAGAAATATGTATCGCTCTCTAAATTTTAAGATCGTCCTCTATCTCTGTCATCTATCTGAGATGCAGGACTTCCAGTAATTATGCCCCATCTAGCTTTCAGAACTCCCACCCCATAGTCCCACAAAAGCAGAAATGAAACAATAGAAGAAAGCAAAATAGTGGTACTGCTCTTGCTCGGCGAAGGTCCTCTTGATGCTCCAATCCATGCTAAAATATTGAATATAATTGCTAGTGTTGGTAGAGAGTGGGCCGCAAATCTTTCAGTACTGAGAGGAACCTCTTCTAGAGTAATATTCCAAAATTCCGGCCATGAAACTCCGCCATTCATTGCACCCCATAATGAGATGAAAATTGAAAATATCACCATAGCAGGGAATAAAGAGACCAAATTATGGCTCCAACCCCATAGGCTAGGATATCTCCTCCCAGCCAGGGCTCTTACTTGCCCATAATTCCTTATTTGCTTCCTCACTCTGACCAAATCCCTTCTTCTATGCCATATTACCGCGCTACCATCCGACCAAAGCCTGTATCCAGCAAGTCTAATTCTGTGATCTAGCATTACGTCTTCTGCACCTATTGCTCCCGAATCGAAACCCCCTACCTCAGAAAGAACATCCCTCCTATAAGCAGAATTTACTCCTGGCAACTGCTCTACTTCTTCTAAATCTCCCATCGCCTGTCTTCCGTAATTCGTACCAGCAGTGAGAAATCTATTACAGAATGCGACGTCAATCGCCTTCTGCCACAGACTAGATTCATTTACGGGGGCGAAATTTGGGCCGCCTACTCCTGAGACTTCGGACATCTTGAACCACCTTTCTAGACTTTCCACCCAATTAGAAGGGACGATTACATCGTCATCCGTGAAAAAAATCAGTTCTGAATCAGTCTCTCTAATTGCTACATTGCAAGCATCCGCTCGATTTCTAGAACCCTCATCATCAACAAAACGAACACCCTTTCTTTTTGCAACCCTTCTCCCTGGATCATCTTCGGGTCCAACAATAACTACTTCTAAATCTTGATAAGTTTGGTTTAGTAATCCATCAATGACTATCTCCAGCTCTTCGGGGTTTTCTACAGTCGGAATAATTACGCAAACTCTGTTAGGCACGTGATGTCCCGAGGGGAGCTCATTGATGAGTTCACGGGTCAGTCATTGATAATTCTAGGTGCCAGGAAGTAAATCCACTTCGCTCCGCCGCCATTACTAACCCATGTTAGTCTGAGTGGATATTTTTCTTCAAACTCTAGGGAAACCTCATTCGTCAAACCACTAGCAAGCTTCTTTGTAAGTTCTCCTAAGTATTGAAGGGAATAAGTAGAATGTGTCGGTGCAGCACAAGTCAATTCAGTCAATTCTCCAGATTCGAATTTTACATTCACACCCTCGCCCGCTTCAACGGTCACAGAGACAGATAACTGATTCTTGTCCATGCTCAAATCTACTTCGCCACCAACAAACTTGGCTGCTCTCAGGGCCCTGGATAGCTTCTCAGAATCAATTGTAGCCTTAGATTTGAATTCTAGACCGGGCTGATTAGGATTGTCCATTGTACTAGTATCAATCCCTCTAAGAATCATGTGAACCTCCCCTACTCTCACATTAATTGCTCCAACAGCATCATCATAGTCCATCTCGACAAGATCACTTGGTCCAGCCAATGTCAGTAGATCCCGCATCTTACCAAGATCTAATCCAATCTCTACCGGTTCTACNTCATATGTCTCAAAGCATTCGTCAGCAATAGTAGCAGAAAGAAGAGCTACGTGTGAACCATCAACTACAGACACCCCTAGCCCCTTTTCACCCCAAACTAACTTAGCTTCAGTCGTCAGAACCGATAGAATGTCGACAATTTCTCTCATCAGTTGCTGCTTAGCAGTTATTCTCAACATATCCTCACCTATACTCTCTTACTAATTAGGCGGCTCTTGATGCTTATTGGGGTACGGCCCCTAGAAACTATTGGTACTCCCTCCACCTATGGCCGCAATCGTCGCATGTACAAATCTTAGTCTCAGGCTCGTCAGAAGACCTAGTCTGTCTAAGCTCAACATACGCTCTGTCCCCATCACACTTGGGACATAGATAGTCTCCCACTCTGAGAGTTCCCCTGGGTCCATCTTCCTCAACTACCTCTGTAAGGTGCTTCAGAGACTTTGAGTCAGTCGTTGCAGTAGTTTTGGCTAAATCGATCACCTCTCCAGTCATAGGGTCTGTAAACTCTGATCCTCTTCCATCTTCTCCAGAAAGGGGACCTTCATACCCACATTTGTAATCTGGACACTTGATCCAACCCCTACTATCAGGGTACGACAGTGAACCACATTCAGGGCAGAACATTCTATCAGCAACCGTTAGCGCATTAGCGCGAACCAAATTACCCTGAACCTGCCGACTATTCAACTATTCGTTTTCTCTTACCCATCATTCCGCACCGTTCAAGCGCGAAACCTTCTCCGATAAGATGTGAAAATCTACTTTGACTGGAGAATCGCGAGAGTTGTCGATGACGATAGCAATATCATCGACGAGATAGTGTGGGATGGTAAAATCACGCCATCAACCCTAGCAAAGAGGCTATTGTCAATTCAGAAAGGTAGGACGTCACCGGAGGTAAGAACACTTTCTGAAAGATTCCCAGAAGCCGAAGTAGACGTTCTAGGTCCCTTATCTGACCCTCTATGGCCAAATCATGATGANCTGANAGAGATCCATCATAGAGCTACTGTAGAATTGGCAAAGATGGGAGTCGCAGAATCATCAGGAGATATGGATAGGAGGATAGACATGTTGGTCTCGGCCGTNGTGGAAACTCGCGCTTCATGGACTACATCCGAATCTAGATGTGTTGAATGGGCTGGGATGTTCATAACTGAACTAGATTTGGATTCTCAAAGAGCGGAAATTCCTAGCGTTTTGTCAAAATCCGACAATATCGAAGAGGCTTCAGCGATTCTAGGAGTAACTCCGCCAAAGCACCCACCCTCAAATCTAGAATGGGACTCCCTAAAATCACAAGCAGTATTTGTTCTCGAGTGCTCAAGTATTTTGAATAAAATTGAGAGTGCAATTAGAGAGGTGGCAATGGATTATCTGCCATCCCTCAGTGCATTAATGGGACCAATCTCAGCCGCAAAATTAGTCTCCTTAGCAGGAGGTAGGGAAAGACTGGCAAGAATGCCATCTGGCTCACTCCAAGTTCTCGGTGCTCACGCTGCAATGGCCGCACATAGAAGAGGTGCACCTCCACCTAAGCACGGGGCAATACTATTTTCCTTGCCTCAGATTAGCCGCTCTCCAAGGTGGGTGAGGGGGAAGATTGCCAGATTCTTGGCAGGAAAGGCCAGTATTGCAGTCAGAATAGATCATTTCAAAGGAGTTCCTTGGGGGGAAAATGAAATTAATGAGATTAATAGTGAAATAGAATCTATCAAAAATAAGTTTTCTAAGCCCGGCAAGAGGAAGTGAGAAAATGCCTAGAAAATCCGAATCTCTGGGTTGGGGAATTAAGAGAGAGGGCAGATCATTATGGACTCGAAATGCTGTCAAAGGTACTTCGGTAAGAGGTGAAAGAAGAAAGAAGGAAGGTAGGATTGAGTGGAGGTTTTGGAATCCAACAAAATCAAAGGTTGCTGCTTCAATATTGAGGACAAAGCAAGACCCGAGAAAAATGATACCAGAACCGGGCTCAACTTGCCTGTATCTCGGAGCATCTGGAGGCGGGACAGTTAGCCATATTCATGATATCGTTTGTGGTTCCGGGAACCATCACTCTGGACAAGTTGTAGCTGTTGAGATTTCCCCTAGGATGACTCGTGACCTAGCTTCACTTTCTGTAAATCGTTCTGGTCTAATTCCGATAATGGGGGACGCGCGAAATAACGAGGAAATTGCTCCTTTCATCAGGAGTAAGGCAGATTGGATACATCAGGATTTGAGTATTCCGGATCAGGCTGAGACTTTCGTAAACACTACTATGGATTTTCTTTGTGATGACGGAATAGGGCTTCTCAGTCTTAAGGCTGCTAGTGAAAGATATTCTGATGGAGATGTTGATTCCAGATTCATGAAGGCAGAGGAAATTATCAAAAATTCCGATTTGCAACTAATAGAAAGGATTGATCTAAAAGGTTTGGAAGAAAAACATGTTGTATTCGTTTGTAAACTAAATCTATGAACTAGATATCATAACTAGCTACGATAACTCCCCAAATAAACAAGATTATTACTAAGATTATAGCACCAATAAAAATGGTTATCCATGAAATTACCATTGCAGCTTTAGCTACTCCATGCTCCGGGTGATCGGTATACTGCTCCGTTATTTTCAATGATTGATAAGCTAGGATAAGAGCCGGAATAGCTGTAACTATGTTACAAACAAGTAAGCCGACGATGCTCAAAATCAATGCGATACCTGCGTTGGTCCCAGGAAACATCCCCTGATTCTCTTGTTGGCCTGTATGAAAAAAAATCTGCCTACCTCCATCTCCCTCGATGGTTGTCATATCATCTAAGATAGTGACCTCTTCGGAGTACTTAGGATTTGGATCTGAGTTTGCCCCGTCCGGAATATTATTTGCATCCACGAGAATTCCCTCTTGATATTTTTTTGATAACTCTGCCGTTTAGATCCTATTCAACCAAGAAAGGTAATGTCCGACAGCTACTCCGGATAGTTATGCCAGAGTTGCCAGAGGTAGAGACAGTTAGGATTGGCCTAGAAATGCACCTTTTGGGCAGTAGAATAATGGAAGTAGAATTAAGAAGAAATGATCTCAGATTCCCATTTCCCGAAAATTTCCGTGTATCTCTCGAGGGCTGTAGAATCACATCCGTTGACCGAAGAGCGAAGTATCTCCTNATCAGACTCGATTCCGGAAAAACTTGGCTTTGTCATCTAGGAATGAGTGGGAGGTGGACTTTGATTGGCGACTCATTGGTTAGTAGACCTGGAAAATTTGCCAATGGAGCACCTTTGGGCACTGGAGATGGCCCTCATGACTGGGTCGTGGTTCACATGGACAATGGTATCAAAGCAGTATACTCCGATCACCGGAGATTTGGATTCATGGACTGTTTCCAAACCTCAGATCAAGAAGGCCAAAGAATGCTAAATGGCATTGGCCCCGAACCAACCCCGGATCATCTAACTCCAAGCCTCTTGGCCGATGGTCTTCGTGGAAAGAAAACCCCAATAAAATCAGCTTTACTGGATCAGAAGATAGTAGCCGGACTTGGGAATATTTACGTCTGTGAAATTTTGTATAGATCCGGAGTATCTCCTAGAAGGATGGCCAGCAGCGTCACTGGGAAGGCCGGAGTTTCTGCTATGGTTGAGAGAATCACTGCAGCTACGCACGATGTAATAACCGAGGCCATAGATTCAGGCGGTTCAACGCTTCAGGATTTTCGTGGTGTAGCTGGTGACGAATCAATNGGATACTTCATTCATAANTTCCAGGTTTATGGTAGAGAAGGGGAGAAGTGCCTCGGAAATAACTGCCAAAGCCTGATAAAAAGAATCTCACAAGCGAATAGATCCACATTTTACTGTCCACACTGCCAACGTTGATGAGCATCCATTTCAGGGCATAGGGTATGGGTGACGCCAATATTATGAAATCCAAAATAGCTGTTGAATTTATAGGGACTTTTTTCCTTTCTCTAACTATTTGTCTCGCTGCTGCTCATGGATTGGCCGGAGAATCGGCCCCATTCGCCATTGCAGCCATTCTGATGGTGTCGATATACTCTGGTGCCCATATATCTGGTGCTCACTACAATCCTGTTGTGACCATATCTATTTGGATTAGAGGAGCTTGTGATAAATCTGAAGTTTTTCCATATATTTTTGCACAATTATTCGGAGGAGCCTTGGCAGCATTAGTTTCAACAAATCTGATAATTACTGGCAGCTATCATGAACAATATCCATTGAATACCTTTGATCCCACTAAAGATCAGACTTCTGCAATCATGATCTCTGAAATGCTGTTTACCTTCGCCTTAGTTTTCGTTATACTGAACGTAGCTACTTCGGAAAGGAATCAAGGGAATGGTTACTTCGGAGTGGCCATCTCATTCGTAGTCCTCGCTGGGGCTCTAACCGTTGGTAACATCTCTCTTGCCTCATTTAATCCAGCGGTCACTACCTCCCTGATAATTCTTGGAAAGATGTCCTTGGGAGATATTTGGCTCCATTTGACCCCGCAATTCATCGGAGGGGTTTCCGCAGCGTACATATTCCTATTCATTGAAGATTAGTCTAAATGCTGGGACATTTCTACCCCCTTAACAAGTGCGAAAAGTATGCTGTTTTTTGGCGTGGGAATCCCTAATTTCTCCCCAATAGCTACAATTTCTCCGCATAGTACATCTATCTCAGTTTTTCTTCCAGACATTAGGTCCTGAAGCATTGAAACTCTGTTTTCAGAAGTAGAAATTACCACACTTTTGAGATATTCCTCATTATCTATTTGACCTAGATTGACGCCTAATTCTAAAGCTACTAATTCTGCTTCCTTCATGGTTTCAACAGCCTGCTCCCATAGTTCATTAATTTCTAATAGAGCACCATTGCGANCTCCTGCTATAGCGCNAACCGGATTTATTGCAACGTTAATCAGCAGTTTTCTCCAAATTTCGCCCTCAATATTGTATGACCACCTAGGGGAAAGGCCGGATTTCTCAAGAATTGAAATAAAACTCTCACCAATCTCTCCCGGTTCGCCACCATCAAATCTACCCAGATCTATTGCCCCCCTCCCAGTCCAATGAACCGAACCACCATTATCTCTCCATGCAGAGTGAGTTGTTGAACCGCCCATTACTCTATTTTTGCCAACCCTTGATGATATTATTTCAGCATGCCCAAGACCATTCTGAATACTGACTGCAATCCCATTTTCTGATATTAAGTCCTCAGCTATCGATGCCAGGGATGAAGTCGACCCAGCTTTACCACAGATTATAGCAACCTCGCAAGAGTGAAAAACTTCCTCAGGTAAAGGTCCATTTTCACCATCAAATAATGAGTACCTATCCCTTGGAATCATCTCCACCAAACCTTCGGGGCGAAAAAGGGTTAGCCCTCTCTCTAAGAACTCATGACTAACCCCTCTTGAAACACATACTAGCTCTGCTTCACTATCAGCCAAACTACCCAGGATGACTCCTCCAATCGATCCTACTCCTAGNATGGCAATCTTCAATCAACAACCCCCTGAGGGACATCTTGCAGAAACATGTACCGTAACTCCGGAATCGTCTGCAGTAATCCACACAGCTCTTTCTAGAGGAATATCCCCTTTCTCCAAAATTGAAAGATTCACACTCTCTCCCGGACCTACCACACTTGGAATTTCGATTTCCCAAATACCTCCTAATGGAGAGTCTCCATGTGTTTCAAGGGACAACCCTAGTTCCGCAGTTCCTCGATTAGTTAAGGAGAACATCCCTCCACTCAATCCTCTATTCAATGTTCCAGGAGATACAAAGATGTCGATAGAATCAGAAATCAGGTACGAATCAAATGTGCCGTCTTCATAGCAAATAGCCAACCATCCCTCTGACCCGAGTCCCAGAGTACCATTTGCCGTCTGATTTCCCGTTAATCTCAATGAGGTGAAGTTCGCCATTTCTACAGACCAGTTTGTATCCGTATCAATTCGTGCAGAAACATCACTAGACGGGCAATAGGGGGACCCATTGTCTGCATGAAACAAAACATTGCCACTTTCTGCAAACCCCCGCGGAAGATTCCAAGAACCATTCTCCACCCTGATTTGTGGCAAAGATCCTTCTATTGCTAGGAGCCAAGGCCCAATAATGGAATTATTCCTAATTAGATTCATTTCTGGCCCCAGTACTCTTCCTTCCTGATCGAACGCCAAAGAGCTCTGCATTGCGCCTTCTTGGCCTTGGACACACACATTTTGAATTCCTAAACTGAGATTACTGGAATTTTCGAGATTCCAGTATGGGTCCTCGACAATTATTGTACCCCCTCCTTCCTTTAGACGAATTTCACTACAGATTAAGAGGGGATCGTCTTCATTAATTTTCCAAAATGGGCCTATTGGTCCCTCCTGAGAAGAATTTGTTAAAATGATTAAATGCTCCAACTCAAATCCCGGTATCTCAACAAAAATCCTTAGTTGATGTGTGAGAAAGGTTTCGTTTGGAGCCAGAATATTGAGAGTGATCTCGCCAGGATCGTTCTGGGTAAGATTTGCCAATCTACATGAGCCCTCATCCTGAGAGCAAGAATCGCTAATCGACCAATCACTCGTCCTCGGACCTTCTATTCTNTACTGAATCCAACCCGATACAGGCATCACTCCATCAGGCTCAATNCCCAAGACCAACTCATTATCTTCTCCAGGTGAGATTTCTAATCTATTTATCCAATCGTCAGCAGATATCCCCGAATCGAAACTCTCCATCTCATATGATGGAATTGAGCCGGGCAGACCCGCAATTAATATCGCTCCAGCAATTGCCAATAGCCGAGCTCTAACATTTTCCTCCAAACCATCAAATTCATCCAGNATAACGGGCTGTGAATAATTATCGGGATTGAATCTCTGCCATGCAGCAATAAATGCTAGAAAAATCCACAGGGTCCACTGAGCAGTGGCAAAAACAACCACCATTGCTAGCAGGACAGCTACGAATATCGAGGTCTGTAACCTTCCATCCCTCATTTCTGATGGCCCTAAAATCGAATGCAGCATCCTATCTCCTGGTAAACCGGGAATTGGCAACATTAGTGCCCAACCGATTATGGATAGACCAATACCCGCNATTCCGATGGGGTGTAACCATTGAAGTTTGATGCCTAACTCTTCTCCCATCCACGAATCAAGTAATGCATTGGTCACAAAATTAGTCTGAAAAACAGTAGGGGGTCCCTCAAGGTCTGGAGGCCTGCTAGGTGTCATCATCACCCCCATAACGGTCAGTAAACTTCCAGATAAAAAAAGAACGAATGGGACTATGACCTCAATATAGCCAAGAGCCCTTCTATTCGGCATAGGTATCATGTCAGGCTTTCGTTGACCAATTGCTCCAACGAGTCCGAATGACCACCATGCTGGGATGGGCAGAACAATCGGGGAAATATGTCCAACTTCAATATCGAACCATCTGGCAATATAAATTCTGGAGAAACTCGCTATTAGAAGACTCAATGCTATTGGGAGGGCGAAATAGAAAATCGACTGACCAAGACTTCCAACATTGAGGGGATTACTTCCGTGACCATACTCATTAATCCAATGTAAACCAACTATCGCTAAGAAGCCTAACATTACCATCCAAAGAGAAATTTGCTGAAACTTACCTAGCACCTCTTCTCCAGATGGGAGTAGAGATATCGTCAATACAGGAGGGTTCTTTTCCTCAAGTGAGCCTACCATGCCCATGGTTTTCAAGTGATCATTCAACTTAGTCAGCTGTTCGCTAACTCCATCATCTATTCCTTCTACTTCCCAAGAGTTTGGAAATGGACCTTCATTACCCAACAGGAAGTACCTGGAGGCGATGACTTCTACCAGTTCCCTAGTGCCCCAAGTCTCACTATCAATCACGATTTGACCCGTCATCCGCTATTCCCTCCTAACCAATCCTGAGAGGGGTGGGATTTGACCCCTGCTCTTTCAAAATCACTTATTTTTGAAGCGCTTAAGGCGAAACGTCTCCTCTCTTTCCATTTCTTCAAGTCTCAATTGAATGAAAGTCTGCGCCTCTTCCATTTCTGGAATGACCTTAAACTCTAGAGCATTGACTCTTCTCTTCGTAGCTTCAATTTCCTCCAATAGTCTCTTGAGGGTAGCCTCCATTTCCGCCGCTTTGACCACTTTCTCAACCAGCAGCGAGTAAGCATCAGCAGACTCATCAATGTAAGGAGAGCCACCAACCATCCCAAGCCCCCTGTCCTCTGAGGACAGCTTCAAATTCTGACCTTCAACCTTCGGAACTACTACTCCCATGATGTTCCTCTTGGAAACTTGAACCTCTGGATGCTTAGAGGATGCAATTGCTGCACTCTTAACTGCCAAACCACCTTCTATTGATGATGCAAGATTGATCGATTGCAAAGCCTCCCTGTATGTTACCACCAACTCCTCTCTGGCTTGGATCATTTCTGATAAAAGAGTCCGAAACTCATGAAAGAGGCCATCCCTCTTCATTTTCAATAAGTTATATCCGCTTGAGGTCTGCTTTATTCTACGCTTTAAATTGATCAACTCAGATCTCGTTGGTTTGATATCAAGTGCCATAAAATCACGACCTAATTCAGTTGTCTTTCTTGTCGGTTGGATGATATTTGTCTATCCATTTTTGATCTAATCTTACAAGATACTTCGTATCTATATTTGAGAGCAGATTCCATGCAAGGTCAAGTGTGCCCTCTTGAATAGACCTATCTTCGTCTCTGCTCTGCCTGAGGAACTTATCCTCGAAGATATCAGCAAATTTTAGCAACTGAAGATCTCTTTCGTTGAGAGCGTCTTCTCCAACTATGGCTACAAGTCCTCTCAATTCCCTGCCCTGAGCATAGGCCGCGTATAGCTGATCAGAAACNGATTTGTGATCTTCCCTAGTCTTTCCTGGGCCAATTCCCGCATTCATAAGCCTACTAAGTGATGGAAGGACATTAATGGGGGGATAAATTCCTTTCTGATGCAATTCTCTGGAAATAACAATCTGACCTTCAGTGATATAACCTGACAGATCANGAATAGGGTGCGTAATATCATCCCCAGGCATGGTCAGAATTGGGAATTGAGTGATTGAACCCTTCTTTCCCTTCACCAAACCAGCCCTTTCGTAAAGCATAGCAAGGTCGGTGTACATGTACCCGGGATAACCCCTCCTACCAGGAACTTCTTCCCTAGCTGCTCCGATCTGTCTCAAGGACTCACAGTAATTTGTCATATCAGTGTAGATGACTAGAACGTGATAGTCGTGCTCGAACGCGAGGTATTCAGCGGCAGTTAGAGCCAATCTCGGCGTAATCAACCTCTCCACAGCCGGGTCATCAGCCAGATTCACGAAAAGTGCCGCATTTTCTAGTGCTCCAGTCCTTTCAAGATCATGAACGAAGAAGTTGTACTCCTCAGCAGTGATTCCCATTGCACAAAAAACCACTACGAAATCGTCATCGCTGCCTACTAGTTTTGCCTGTCTAGCGATTTGTAGAGCAATATCATTGTGGGGCAATCCACTAGCACTGAAAATTGGCAACTTCTGTCCACGAACAAGTGAAGTGCACGCATCAATAGCCGAAATACCAGTCTGGATGAAAGACTCAGGACTTTGTCTTGAGTATGGGTTTATTGCTGCACCAATGATATCCGCCATCTCGTCTGCTACTATCTCTGGGCCACCGTCTCGAGGCCTTCCAGCCCCGTCTAGAATCCTACCAATCAATCCTTTACTTACTGGCAATTTGAAGACATCTCCAAGGAATTTCACACCAGTCTGCCTATCTACCGATGCGGTTCCCTCAAAGACTTGTACGATCACCTGTTCGTCTGATGTATCAAGTACCTGTCCGTTCTTCATTGATCCATCACTTAGTCTCAACTGCACAATCTCTCCGTAGGAAACCGGCTCAGTCTTGTTTAGGAACACCAATGGTCCCTTCACGTCTGTAATAGTTCTGTACTCTTTTCCACTCATTGTATCACCTCAGTTTGCCTCCATACTAGCAGATATTTGCTTGCTCATTTCTGAAACCAGACCCTCTATCTTCCCCTCGTATCCTTTTTCGAATCTACCTCTCATAAGGTCAGTTCTTGCTGGGATGTTAACTACATCTTCCAACTGCGAACCTCCCGCAATAGCTTTCTTCGCCTCTTCTTGGAAGGAAAGAATAGCTCTAGCCATATCATATTGCAGTTTTAGGTCGCTGTAGGTATCAACGTCATGGAAAGCGTTTTGTTGCAGGAAGAACTCCCTAATCATTCTAGCAACTTCCAGTGTTAGCTGCTGATCTATCGGGAGAGCATCAGATCCGACTAGCTGAACAATTTCTTGTAGTTCAGCCTCTACTTGCAGTAGAGTACTTATCTCCGTCCTTACTTCGGGGAAATCAGAAGCAATATTGTCACGATACCANTGATCAAGAGCTTGAGGATAGAGGCTGTATGAGCTTAACCAGTTGATGGCTGGAAAATGCCTCTGACGAGCTAGACCCGCATCTAATCCCCAGAAAACCTTGACAATCCTNAGTGTCCCTTGGCTTACAGGTTCAGAGATATCACCTCCGGGAGGGGAAACCGCTCCAATTACCGAAACAGAGCCATCTTCGCCGGATAGAGTTTGCACCCTACCAGCGCGCTCATAGAATTCAGCAAGTCTGCTAGATAGGTAAGCAGGATAACCTTCCTCGCCCGGCATCTCCTCTAGTCTAGAAGAAATCTCCCTCATGGCTTCTGCCCATCTGCTGGTGGAATCCGCCATTAAAGCAACGTTATACCCCATATCTCTGAAATATTCGGCTATTGTAATCCCAGTATACACAGAAGCTTCTCTGGCGGCTACTGGCATATTTGATGTATTTGCGATCATTACAGTTCGGTTCATTAGTGGCTTATTTGTGTTAGGATCAATCAAATGAGGAAACTCATCTAGGACTTCTGTCATCTCATTTCCTCTCTCTCCACATCCAATGTATACTACGATCTGTGCATCAGACCACTTTGCTAATTGTTGCTGAGTAACTGTTTTGCCTGAACCGAAAGGCCCAGGAATTCCTGCAGTGCCTCCCTTAGCTAATGGGAAAAGGAAGTCAAGAATCCTTTGACCAGTCATAAGTGGAACATCAGGTGCATATTTCTGTACGAATGGTCTAGGGTGTCTGACAGGCCACTCTTGCATCATCGCAATCTCTGAACCATCATCGAGCTTACAAANNGTCTGCGTGATATCAAACGATCCTGTTTCAATACTCTTTACTGCCCCACTCTTACCCGGTGGTACCATCACTCGATGCTCGATAGTTTCGGTTTCCTGGACTATCCCGATCACATCTCCAGCTGAAACTTCATCACCAGAACTAACCTTAGGATTGAATTCCCATTTCTTTTTCAAATCAAGACCATCAGCATCAACGCCTCTCGTAATGAAGACGCCCATTGTCTCTTCCAATTTTGGAAGGGGCCTCTGAATCCCATCGTAGATTTGTGTCAGAAGTCCTGGACCAAGTTGGACAGACAGAGTCTGGCCCGTCCTTATCACCGGTTCACCAGGTTTGATTCCAGATGTCTCTTCGTACACCTGAATCACCGATTGATCTCCATGTAATTCTATTACTTCTCCCATCAAACCTTCATTCCCTACTCTTACCACCTCATACATTCGAGGTGCTATCCCTATCGCCGTCACAACTGGTCCGGAAATCCGGTATATTACTCCATTTTCTTTGCTCATTTTTTTTCACTTCCATTATTTTTGAATCTTATTTCCAAAGGTCAACACCGAGTGCCGATTTGATAGANTCTCGGAGNGTGTTGTCCTCCTCGGTCCCTATGCCCAGTANTGNGGGCGTCACGCTCTCCGATAGCTGCACTCTGAGCCTCTCGGGTAGCCTCACTAGATCGAAGTTGTCTACTACGACTACTCCTATCTCGTCCTGAGTGAGTAAAGCCCGGAGAGTCTCCGCTAGCTCTTCGTCATCGGACGGATTGTACAGGTTTTCTACACCTGCAAGCTGGAACCCTAGTGTGAATTCCAACTGTCCCACTACTGCTATCTCCATTCTAATCCCTCAGTAGTCCATGTGCGCCTCTAGCACCTCATTGGGAAGTCCCACAGCCTTNCCGCGCACTAGTAATCTCAAATTCCTGACTTCGAGTGCCTTCTGCTCAATGTAGTATATTATCGGGAATGCGGAAATAGGGCTGAGATGTGAGAATCTCTTCAGCACGGCATGCCTCTGGTGAGAGAGAAGCTCCGCGTATGGATCAAGACTTCCGAGCTTCTGGGCCTCATCCTTAGCCTCGTCGAAGCCATTATCGTCGAAAGAGCTACTTCTTCGGAGGGTTTCTATCAGCTCTTCGTCACTCTCAGCTTGGCAAGTCTGCTTCATGGTTGTCCTGTCAATCTTCCCACCCGGTATGATAATTTCCTGCCTCTTATCAGTTGGCATATCCATCCTCATTGATCTGAATTGGTTTATTACATTCCTGTGGTCTATCTCCATCCTTAGATACTTCAGAAGGCGCGGACCACCGTCTCTACCCTTTACTGCTCTCAAGGCCTCAGAAAAGTACTGCATGTCCAAGGCATTCTCCATAGACTCGAGCGACGGTTCTCCCTCTAGTTTTGACAGAGTTTGTCCCCAAGGGGTTCCGGCCATCGCATCTACAGCTTCCTGAAGGCCTTCGGTGTTCCTGACAATGTTCAGCCATGGAGCGTTCCGCGGATTCTCAGCAGGGAGGATTTGATTCTCGATGATTTCATCCGAGGCGCCACCATTAACAGCTCTTAGAACCGTCTTAGCCTTCTCATAGTCGAATCTCTCAACGTATATTCCGACCAGTGACTTTAGCTTTCCTTGACAGAACCTGAGTACCTCTGCCAGGTCATTATCCATATTATGGAACAAGGCAGCCTCGATTGCATCCGCTCCGCTCATCCTTGANNCGTACAAGTCCATTTCTGCCCTGTATCCCATCTCACCAATACTTGCTCCAATGGAGTCAGGGCCCTGCTGGACTAGCTGCCGCATCCTTGTAGTGTCGATTAGTGAGGACTTTCTTGCCTTGGCCCTTGCTGAAGCATTGTAGACATTTGATCTACCACTGTGTGCCCTCACCATCTTTGTCACCTCACTCGTTGAACAGTATCCTATTTATCTCGCCAAGGCTTTTCTTCCATGCTTCTTCCAGAATTAGATCAAATCTGTAGTCTAGCATCGTAGNCCCATCCTTTGATTCTAGGACGAATCCTCCCAATCCATCTATGTCTTCCCCAAGTTTGAATTCACTCTTTGAAAGGACGCCCCTATCTATTTTCACAGGTCTCAGAATCATTTCTTTCTTCATCCCAGAGGCTTCTTTGACCAGAGACTCCAGAATTTTCTTCCTACCTTCCATATTCGATGAACTAACCTCTTCCTTGGCAGTAAGCCAAGTCGACTCTAGCTCTTCTCTTTTGGCAATAAGCGCCCTTTTCTGGTTAGCCTGCCTTGCGGATGCTACTACTTCGACAGAAATTTGCTGGCTTTCCTTCTCGGCCTTACTCGAGGCTTTCGATGAAGTCAGATCTGCTTCACTTCTCGCTTCGTCTTCAATCCTCTTTGCCTCTGCTTTGGCATTATGGATTATTGCTTCAGCCTCCGCTCTAGCTTGTTTCGTAATCTCGTCTGCTAACGTGTCAAGCGACATCTTCTATTCTCCTATTGGTAATTTTCTTAGTCCGTATTCTCACAGCAGGAATATCGCTAGGAAGCCGAATAGTACGATTGTCTCTGGTAGTGCAGTGAAGATTAGTCCATATGTGAACTTCTTTTCATCCTCTGCAATCATTCCGACTGCTGCTGCACCAATTGGTCCCTGGCTTAACCCGGTCCCGATTCCAGCAAGACCGAGCGCTAGGCCGGCCCCAATCATCTTGTACGCATCTACTGTGTTNCTGTTGTCCTCTGCCTCTTGGGCTTGCACCCCGCTAGCTATCATTATCAGGGATAGCAGAACCATCAGCATGCTCATTCCTCTCATCATTTTTTTGTTATTCATTTTTTTACCTCCATTTTGTCAAGCAATCTGCTTGGAATCTAATAATCTCCCTCTACGAACTTCGATTTTGTTCCGAATGGGTCGAAAGCCTCGCCACTTGAGTCATAATATTGCCTCATCCATTCCACGAAGTGAAGCCTCGCTGCGTGAATATTCGGACTGAAAAGTCCTAGAACAAGAGCGAAGGTCTGGCCGAGGATCCATCCGAATAGAAGCAAAATTGCTATCAATGGCTCTCCGAAATCTATCTCAGTATACAGCTTTTTATTAGCTGTCTCGGCGATTTTTACTCCGACTGCTCCAACGGCGAATAGCCTAACATATGATATGACTGAGGGCATCATTCCAACTGCCTCAATTGGGGCCAATCCGACGTTGATGGGGAATGGAACTCCATGGTACCTGTACAGGGTCCACATAAGCATCAGCACTGAAGCCCCAGTCAGGCTCGCGCCGAAAATCAGCATATCTTCACCACCAGGGCCAATAAATGAGTACCCGAATAGGAAGCCACCGATTACAAGTATCATCCATGTCCCCTTTTCGAAGAATGCACAGATGAGACCAAATCCTCCGTGACCATTACCATACAAGAGAATATCTCTGAACCCTATTGATAATCCTATGAATATGTGTATTACTCCTAAGTATATCGTAAGGAGTATCAGATGTTCTAGGTTTCCACCGTTATCTACGAGTGCAACACGATGGAAAGGGAACGCTAGAGTGGTGCTGAATGGCCCTTCAAAAACGTAGTGTATTCTTCCATCGTTCGGGTATAATGAAGTCATCCATGAGGCCCATGATGGTATGTCATAAGCGTCCTTGAAACAATGCCCATTTTGCCATACATAGCTACAAGCTTCCGCAGACTTGTACTTGGTCTCGATGTGTGGGAGAAACTCAAAACCAGCAAACTCGCCATAGATGTAGCCGAATATGACTGTTGCCGACCCAATATATGTCAGGAACTTCCCCCCTAGCATCATCATTTCATTGGTCCCAGATTTCGTAATTAGGAGGGCCCCCAAAGCAATAGTTGCCAGTCCATATGCCATATCTCCCAGCATCATTCCGAAGAAAAGTGGATAAGAAATCAACATGAAAACAGTAGGATCGATTCTGCCATAGGCCGGCCTGCCAACTGCGTCTGTGAGTAGCTCCATCGGTCTACTTGACGTCCTCTCCTGATATGCAATTGGGGGCATCTGCTGTTCGTGATGATGGTCAGAATGACCATGGCCACCTCCGCCAGCTTCCATCTCGAAAGGAGTAATGTCAACATGTAGGCAGGAGTCACTCAATGCTTTAACGACCTCATCAGACCTCCTCATCTGAAGCCAACCGTCAATGACGAATGCGTGATCGGAAACTGCAACCTTTACAGGAGCAGTAAGGATTTCATGGTCCCTTTCTAAGACTTCCAAGCCACACACAAGCATCGATCCATTTTCTGAAGACCATGAATCCAGCTCTCCCTCGAGGTGTGTTTTCTCACTAATCGTATTCTCCTTCTTACTTCTAATCTCAGATAGGAGCTCCGAGACAGATCCGCTACCTGAAGGGATGGGAGTCTGTTGGAAACCCGCAGATTCAAGTGTAGAATCCGCCTCCTTCGCATCCTCGTTTCGCAAAAAGATAGCCATCATCCCGTCCTGCTTTTTGGAAACAAGAATTATCCCCTTGGAAGCAACATTATTGGCTGCTTCAATATCATCAACTCTACCAACGAATGCCGTGATTGAATCGAATCCCGAGAGTAGTTCCAAGTCTACACCGAGCGGCTCCAGTTCTGCAAGAGAGTACTCCTGCTCCTCTAGTGATCCAATCTCCGTTTCTAAATCTGAAATCTTCGAGCTTAAATCTAGGACCTTTTCGATTTCTTCCTGAAGTCCTCCTTCAAGTTTATTCCTAATTTCGGAAGCATTCAATGGCCTGGATGGAGGTGTTGCACTGACTACAGATTTAGCCGCCCTAGCCTTCACCAAATCTCTACCTACCTCTTCGGACTTATCTCCCGGAACTCCCAATGAGAAGCCCTCTTCGGAATCGTCATAATCCACGATATGCAATGCCTCTAATTCGGCAAGCTTGTCAATAGCATCAGCAAGCTTACTCTTGGACCCAGCAGCTACCAGCCTTCCCATCTGAAGTGTGTGGACTTGCGACATCTGAATCCCCTTTCTAAGACCTGAACGCGTCAAGAACGGCCTTCACGGCTGCTCCCCTGCTTCCCTCTCCACCGTCGTGAATTAATCCGATTGCCGAATCACCCTCCTTCACGACCTTAGATGCTTCTCCCTCTGCCGCGCTTCTTGCATCAGAGATTATACTCTGAGAGCTAGATTCAGAGTCTGACTTACCGGCCTGAAATATTTCTGTTGCTGTCAACCTAGCTTTTGATATGATTTCCGAGGCTTCAGATTCTGCCTTCGCTATCATCTCCTTAGCCTCAGTTTCTGCCCGCCTAATCGCACGAAGAACTTCTTCTCTTCCCATTTTATGCACCTACGGTTCTTTGCGAAAGTTGAGGAGTTTATCATGATACCCACCCGACTTCCACTATTCTACAGGCAATTCAGTATTTCTTCTGGAACGGTCCAAATACGGGTCTCCCTTGGGTGCGCTATGGATGTCAACGGGATGGAGGATGACGAGTGGGAAGAACTCCAGAGGAACCTCCAAGCCACAATTCCGGTCTATGACAAAATAAATCGTTTTGCCACATTGGGCCAAGTTTCAAGATGGAGGCGGAAGGTAAGAAATATGCTCCCAGAAGGAAGGATCCTGGAAATTGGTTGTGGACCAGGTAGCTTTGCAGAGGATTTGATTGGACGAGATCTTGTATGCCTAGATCCAATTCCAGAGATGCTCAGGACAGCCGAGGAGAGGGTAAATTTTGCTAGAACATCCAGAGGTGAGGGGCCGGCGAAATTTGTCAAAGGCACGGCCGAGAGCCTGCCTTTCGAGGCCGATTATTTCGATGCAGTATGCACGCTTTTCTCCTTCAGAGACTGGTTTGACAAGAGAACTGGTCTCTCGGAGTCGCTAAGAGTACTCAAACCTGGAGCTCCCATGGTAATTATTGAGCCTGCGAAGCTCAACTCAATCCATGGTTTCCTAGGAGTAATTTGGATGAAGTACTGGGTTGCTGCATACGCAAGAATAGTCTGCGGGGCGAAAGATCACCCATGGAAGTGGCTCACGAAGACTTATTCAGAGTTCGGAACCACAAGAGAGTACATGGATATGCTCAAACAGACTGGCTTTACGGATGTAACTTCTAGTTTAATTTTTCCTGGAATGGCTACCATCTGGCATGCCAAGGCACCCCTAAAATAGCCAAAACATATTCCTACATGTGATTGCTCTCCAGATGAATCCCTTGGTAAGGCGATTGAACGAGAGATTAAGGGCCCAGTCCGGGAGTCTGAACATCACGCTTCCCAATTTGAAAGCCCTCTTCGAGTTCCTCATAACATCCCCCATCTGTTCCTTCCATCTCTTCTCATACTCTGAAAGATCAGTCCCCTGATTAATATGCTCAGCAATCACTTGTCCGGCAATTCTACCACCAATCATTGCTATGGTAATCCCTGCTCCATTAGAGGGTAGAACCATGCCTGCTGCATCTCCTACCAGTAAATGGTTCTCTTTCACAAAGCTCTTGATCGTTCCAGACATAGGCAGTGATCCGGCCCCCTTGAAGGTCACCTCTCCATCGTAATTTGAGATGAAATCTTTAGCGAACTTATTCAGACTCCTGCCACCAGCGAGCTTCCTTTGGATTCCAACGCCTATATTAGATCCTGATTCCTTTGGAAAAACCCAGGCATAGCCTCCTGGGGCAACAGAACCGAAGTGAAGCTCAAGCGCGTCAGTATGGAAACCCTCCTTTAGAACAAACTTCACTGGGATATTGAGGGACCTTTCCCCCCATTCTCCCTTTCTTATCGGGTCATTGTGTCCTCCAGCCCCTACAATCACCTTACCACGGATTTTTGTTCCATCTGTAAGAACAACACAATTACCTTCTACCTTGTCTACTCTTTTTCCCAACTTATACTCTGCACCAGACTCCAAAGCGAGCTCAACTAACGCAGAATCATGTGCCACTCTGTCAAGAACGATTCCTTCGAATTTGTAATCTAGGCCCTTTCCATTAGGCTTGACAATCCTCATCTTGCTCATTTTTTTTGAAATTGCTGAATCCGGAGTTCTGAATAGGTCATCCATATCTGGTACATTTGGGCATAGTCTACCCATCTCTTCGTTCGTCGGAACGAGCTCCCCACACTGAAGGGGGCTCCCTATTGGGTCCCTTCCGTCAATAACCAGTACACTAAGAGCACCTTCTGCTGCATACCTCGCTACGGTACTGCCTGCAGGACCCCCTCCAACAACTATCACATCCCAATACCTCACATCAGGCATCTCTAAACCTCCATTTAGGCTGTCCTTGACTTCGAAATCATTGCAATCTCCATCAAAAGCTCCTTCGCTTCAGACTCGTGCAGTGATTCTAGGAAATCCAGACTCCTCTGCACATGGTTAGAGATAAGAATCTTAGAATATTCAAAGGATCCCGCCATTTCAAGTAATTCGCACAACTCACTGAGTCTGTCATTACTGAAGTTTGTCAATACGTCCCTGAGCTGACTTCTTTCTGGGCCATGTAACATGGTGAGAGCATAAATTATCGGCAATGTCATCTTTCCTTCATGAACATCAGTACCTCTTGGTTTTCCTATCGTTTCATCCCCTATTAGGTCGAGCAAATCATCAACCAGTTGGAAAGCCCTCCCCAGTTCCATCCCATAACCCCATAGTGCCTGAATCTTCTCTTCTGAAGCAGAGGCAACCATCGCTGCACTTGAACAACCAGATGCGAAAGGCCTAGCCGTTTTACCGTCAATTATTTCGTAATAGTCTTCAGGACTTGTACTCAGGTCATTTATATGATGGAATTGAAGTATCTCCCCCGATGCAATACCCGCGCAAGATTCCCTGACCTGGCCTACAATCCTCTCCTCGTATTTGGCACCTAGTTCGAATCCTAGTGAGAATAGATAGTCACCAGTAATTATTGCATGCGCCATCCCGTAGGAGGAATGAATTGTGGGCTTTCCCCTACGCATCTTTGACTGATCGTAGACATCATCATGCACTAGGGTGGCAGTGTGGATTAATTCTGCAGAAAGTGCAAGATCCATGCATTCTCTGATATTCGTCCCCCCCGAAGCACTGTAAGCGAGAATGGACAACATCGGCCTGTATCTTTTCCCACCACCCAATAGGACTTCTCTGGCTATTGACATTACAGGTTTATCGATTTTAGAAGCCATTTTGGATAGAACTAACTGTTCAATATTCTCCTCAACCAAATTCTTGAATGAATCGAGACTCATCGAATCCGAGTTTACCGCATCCATGTTAATTGGTCGAGGGGTCGTATATATCAACAGGTGCGCGCGTCGTTCGTATCGGGCACAAGGCGTGCCTCCCCCTTGAGGTGGATGCGATGGAAAACCTGTTAGAAGTAGGGGCGCTAGATTCTCCTACGTCCAATATCCGATCTACTCTATCTTCTCACTTTGAATCCGTTGGTTCGGAAGAATTGGAAATATCTGTTTCTAGCGTTGTAGATTTTGAATCAGGGATAAAATCGCTCTCTGGTGGAGCTTTGGACCTATTAGCAATTCCCGCAATTGAGACAATGGGAAGGATTCAGGAAATAGGGGAGCTAGGCTGCCAAATTATCGGAGCAAGGGTTCCAAGGAGGCCTAGCGAGGTTCTCGTATCTCCAAATAAACTACTTTATCAGCCCAAGTCTGCAATCATTGTTTCCGACTCCGATCTTGTCAGAAGGCAAATTCTTAGAGCGAGACCGGATATCCTAGCCGTATCATCCGAGATGATCCCAGGAGTAGATTATGAAATACCAAAATCCACTAATGAAACGAAGTTAAATTGGTTATCAGATTTGTTACAAGCAAGTAAAATAAACGGATTCGTTATTTCCAGAGCCGAATATGACGATTCTAATCAGACTGAGAGGCGACATGCTCTACTACCGTTCCCTAAAGAGAGAGGTGATCCTCATTTTCTACCAAAGCCATATGCTGACTTGGTCGCTATTTTATCAAGACAAGGATTCCCTTTGACCCTAGCAGAGAAGTTGACTGAACCCGAGGGAAATACGATTTTGTGGGTCCAGAGTAGGGTCCTAGGAGAAGTTGACGGATATTTTCATGATAAATTGGGAATCCAGGTCAGGCATAGGCAAGTAGGCTCATTGCTTAGGCAGGCCGAAGCTTACCGCGATATCATTCTGGAGCAGGCATGTCACAACCCAGATGGCGACATCATCGAGGAAGAGGTCAGAGTTGAAGTGAGGATGGAATTAATTTCAGAGGACGGCAGTAGGACTATTGCTATGGATAGATTGGTAGTATTAAGTGAATATCAATATGCTGTCATTGGTCTTCTAAGGGACTGGAAAAATTTGGTCGACCAGTCTTCTAGTACTGTACCAAAGGACCATCCCACGGATGATGAGGCCCCTCCCTTTCTCTCACTTTAGTAAATCAAAACGGCTATTGGAATTACAATCAAAATGTGCTGTTTGAAAGAATTACAGGGGCAATCGATAACTAACCAGTCATCTCGACCGCGAGTTATGAGGGGGGCGGATTACGATTTGCTCAACTCAATTTACACTGAGAGGTTGCAGGAACTAAGAACTAGGGCCGAGAAGGTTGGAATTGTAAAGTCTGGCTCCGTGGAGGTACTAAGAGCTAGACTGATTAGAGAGGAAGTACTCAAAGAATTAGATCTATCATGGGAGGGGATTCAATCATTCTCCCACAATGAAATGGGGCGGATTTTGAAAGTATTCGGGATTAAGTCTTCAGGTTCGCATAAAGAAAGGAGGCAGCGCCTATGGTTACATTTGAATTACGACTCCAGAAGAATGACTATCGAGAATCTTGCTGAAATGGGTAGAGAAGAGTTGTATCAACTATGCCTAAGGTTAGAACTTGATTTAACTGGAAATCGTACAGTATTAATGGGACGTGTTGCTGGAGTTCTTACTAGCCAGATGAAGGGTTGGGGCAGGATAAAGCGAAGCCTTAGGAGAAACGGTATCCCGAATCCTCTTTTCGAAGAAAATATCCCTGATGATGATCCAGTATTANGGGAGGAACCATCTCCAAATGTTGAAATTGATGAAGATTTATTCGGGAAACCTTCTTCTGAAGCAATTCTGGAGGATGCTAGTGATTCAATTGTTATCGGTCTAGATAAACAGCCCACTAATATCCAAGGGGATCTACTCACAATCCAAGCAAGAGTGGAAGAATTAGAGCGTATGGTAGGGACTATTCTAAGGGGTCATGAGGGGTATTGGGGGGAATCTGAGAAGGATTTACTACTTCGTCTGGCTGCTAGACGGGGATGGCCGATTAGAGAGAAATTTGTCCAGCACCGTCTATCCATAGTAGCAACCAATATCGCTGAGACGAAAGGCGCAAATATGACTGAGATGGGATCTCCTAGGGGAATATCTGAGAATTCAGAGTCTGTAATTACCAGAATTAGATCTAAGCTCTCATCTGTTCGAGAGTAACTAGGTTTGCTATTTTTCAACTATGGAAAAATATCCAAATCTGGGCTCTAAAATTTTCATACTCACATCTCGAAGATCCTCTATCGCGTCCTCTGACTCCTCTCTCGTAGAGCCCGCAGAAATACAAGCACCAACCAGCGAGTCGTAGTCCACCATTTCTCCACTATTAGAAGAGAGCAGACCAAGAATCACCTCTCTTGCATCNGTGGCTTCAATTTTGATTTCATTTTTGGAAATCGATGCGTCTTCCTTTACAGAAGTAAAAACCTCCATCTCTCCTTCCATCTTGCCCGTTACATTGGATAAGGCCTTCAGAACCCATAACTTGTATGATTCCATATCAAAATCTGAGTAGTGCTCTCTAGCCTTGATCAAACCGTCTATTAAGTCATCAGGAACGTCCGCTTCGCTAAGTTCAGCCCCGTTCAAATCCAAACCCTCAGTTCTCGAGTAAGCATCCAGCCTTCTGAGCGTTGAATCTGCCGTTTCAACCATCCAAGATCTGTAAGTTTCCTGATCCACTTCAGTGAAAATCTCCGCTCTTATGGACGTGAAGATTCCTCCTTCCTCAGACTCGGTATGTTTTGCTCTACCTACAATTGAAACAAGTACAGAGTCCCCCGTTTCAAATCTCGCTAAAAGCTCTTCAGCTGCAGGATGTAGCTCAGGCTGAAATGGCGCGATATCGAAGAAATGAGTACCTGATGGGTCTCTGACTCTACCTCTGTAGAATGCACCTGAGTCCCCATCCCTCCTCTCTAGACTCTCTAGGCCCCCACATACTAGGCATCGATTGATCTTAGCACCCAATTTTGTAATGACGAATAAAGGTGCGAACTCACCCACACCCCTTTCTATCAGGGATGACTCAGAATATTCTTGGGCGAAGATACGTATTGCACTTTGTCTGACTCTCATCTCTCCTCCGGATTGCATCAAAGTGATAACCCCCATTTTTCCATTACTTCCTCAGCTTCTTTGTTTGGTTCCGGATCAATCAACTCCACTCTGTCAGCAAAAATCATTGCGCCTTGGCCATCCACTGCGCATCTCCCATTTACAAGGATCTTCTTGGCAAGAACGCGACTTCTTAGTTGTGAAAGAAAGTCATCAGAACCCCTAACCGATATTTTTTCTCTTACCTCATCCATATTTGATCCCAAGAATTTCTCAGACGCCTCTTTACCGAGGAACAAGTTTGCATTCGATACCCCATTATCTATCACAAAACGAAGTCTCAGGTCCTCAATCCCATTCTGTTGGCCATGTTCTGCACATGAACCTTCTCTGAGGACCCTTCTACACTCCGGGCATCTCTCGATTATTCCNGAACCACTATTGATGAAAACCACAGTCCCTTCAGTCAATATCCCCCTCCTTGATCCCCCATTCGTGATACTGGTCAAATCAACTTCTACCCAGTGATTATCTGGATCGATTTTCTCCCAAGGGGAATCTGAGAGATTAGATGCCTGTTCGATGTCATCAATAACCAAATCAGGCGAACCCTGCCAGAACTGAACCCTACCTCCAGCGATTCTAATCGCATCTCCCGGTTCCGGATCAAAATCACACCAAGCTGTAAGTCTACACCTGCCACTGGGATCCATCACATCCCCACTCCTGACGACCTTCGTCTCCCCATCCTTTGTCTCGAATGTTCTTTGCGCCCAACTCTCTACTTGGAGCGTAATTGTTACGTCCCGCATTCCATTTCTAAGATCCGCAATGGTGACCTTATCACTCTTAGAAAGCTCTTCAGAAGTAGGAAATGCCGAGTCCCGGTATCGCTCAATCACTGTTCCGTCGTTGATATTGATTTCAGGAGTATCCCTGAATCTCCTGATGGAAGCTCCCACTATCTTAATCAGGGAGCCTGATTCATATTCAAAATCCTTCCAAGAAAGGAAACCGATGCTTCCTGTAGAGTCTGCAATTCTACCTCTGAATATTGGTATTTCCCCACTTCCATCCTTCCTAGTAATAACATCAGCTTTGCTTGTCAGGACTCTCCCCACGATATTTACGAATCCCTCTATCTCAGATGCTCTGGAAATGGAAATTGGCTCATCACCCACTGGGGCTGCTGTAACACCTCCTTCTTTGAGTACGGTCACTCTAGTAGTCCTGTTAATATTTAGTGACCTCTTATCATTCCACTCATTTACCGACACCCCCTCTAGCCTAACTACTGAGCCTGGAACCAAACTAGAAGATTTGTCACCCCAATCTTTGTAGTCCCATCTGACCCTATCCGATGATGAATTCCAAGGATTATCTTCTATCCACCCAAATGAAATTTGTCGCTCTTCTCCTCTGACCATCTGAGTTCTTGGAGTATGGGAGATTACTGCCACCTCTATTGTCACATTCCTATCATCTGCCTCTAATTCAGAGAACCTGTCCACTTTCTTTTCCTCCGGTTGAACCCGCGGTTGCCCACTAGAGGCCTCATCCGATCCCGAATCAGTCTGAAATTTCTTAATTACAGATCTCAAGGCATCCTCTGGAGGAATCAGGAAGTCTCTCTCATACCTTTCAAATTCCTTGCCTATCTCTTCTTCATTTGCATCAGGGCACTCTTGCATCACTATCGCAATCTGGCTATCATACATCCTAAGCTCGCTCATATTATCACTACTCATAAGTCAGAGTCGAATCTGCCTAAAACGCACAATTTCGCTTTCTGAAAGTCACATTCAGTGCCTTTACTCGGGAAACGATTGTTGGTGCATGTTGGGGCAGACTAGACACCTCATTACCTCCGGAATACGCCCTTCAAATCGACGGTCTTTGAACGTGTCCATGGGAAAATCTTCCACCGACGGCGTTTTCCCTTCATGCCTCTACGGGTTTTCAATGGAGTATGCCGAGTTATGCAAATTCGGGATTCTGACTGCGTCAGATAGAGCTAGCTCTGGAGAATACGAAGATATTAGTGGACCATCAATCGAAAGTTTCCTCGACGAAGCAATCACCTCGAAATGGGAGGTGGAAAGAATAATTGTTAAAGACGATCAGAAGGAAATNGAGAAGGCAATCATTTCCCTTGTAGAGGAAAGATCTTGCTCTGTTGTCATCACTACCGGGGGGACGGGGCCATCCGTTCGAGACGTTACTCCTGAGGCTACAGAATCTGTCTGTGAAAAGATACTACCCGGATTCGGAGAACAGATGCGNTCTATTTCATTGAAATACGTTCCAACAGCTATTCTTTCAAGACAGACAGCCGGTATTCGAGGCTCGTCTTTAATCCTGAACCTACCCGGTTCTCCAAGATCAATAAGAGAAACCCTGGACTCGATCTTTGCTGCAGTACCATACTGTGTCGATTTGATTGGCGGGCCTTACATTACTACAGAAAAAACAGTAGTCGACTCGTTCCGGCCGGCTCATGCCGTACGCGAATGATTCATTCGCAAGCATGCTTTCGGATGTCTATGTCGAAGATGAAGACTGACTTGGGAAATGCCGATAGAGGAAATCACGAAATGAGAGATATAGATGTAAAGCTCGACTTTACTCCAAATGCACTCTCTTCTCTGCTTTACTGCCAGGGAAAGACTCAGGTTCTAGTATGCGTAACCAAAGCTCCATCACTTCCTAGATGGTTTCCGAGGGATGCAGAAAGAGGGTGGATACATGCTGAATATTCCTTGCTCCCCGGATCAACAGATACTCGATTCAGAAGAGAGAGGAACGGGGCAAAGGGGAGGACAATGGAGATCGAGAGGTTGGTAGCCAGGTCTCTAAGGGGCGCAATAGATTTGGAGCAACTAGGGCCATTGGCTCTTACAGTCGATTGCGACATTCTGAATGCCGATGGTGGGACTAGATGCGCTTCAATAACAGCAGCAAATATTGCCCTAAGACTCGCAATAAGAAGGCTGATCTCCTCGGGAGATTGCATCCCGAAGGAAAAGAGACTTACTAAGGAGGAAACTCGAAAGGGAATCAAGACCGAACCTCTATCGCATGATGAGGTGGCATCACACGAGGAATCTGTAATGCCCAATGACGTCGCAGCACTCAGTGTGGGTATAGTCGACGGACAGGTATGGACTGATCTTGACTATGTTTTGGATAGTAATGCAGATGTCGATATGAACGTAGTAATGACAAGCTCAGGAGACTTTGTCGAGGTGCAAGGCACAGGTGAAGAAGCCACATTTTCCCGATCAGAACTGGAATCACTTATTGATGCGGCCGAAACAGGCATTAGCAAGCTCCACAGACTACAAAGAGACATCCTCTCAGATGCGAGATAATGGTGGGACTGGCCGGACTTGAACCAGCGGCCTCCGCATCTTCAGTGCGGCGCTCTCCCAGCTGAGCTACAGTCCCGTAGCGCCCATGCCACCACAGTTCCAACTTCAAGCCTTCCTAGTCTAAGAATACGAGAATCTTGTCGTTCCGGCACTAACTAAATAGCCACCAGTAATGTTGCAAAAGTATGGCGATTCCTTCCTTACCACCGACCAATAACCCCGAAAACACAGTTTTGAGGGGGGATAATGATGCTTCAATTATTGGTCTGTACGCATCATTAGCTGCAGGAGGCCTGATGCTTGCTTACGCAATCTATTATGTGACAGTCGTCAATGTAAACGACGATTATTCTTATCTGACTTTGGGGGTAATAACAGGGCTCACTGCTGTATCAATAATTGGGATGCATGAGTGGTTCAGGTATCAGAAGGGTCCCGATAGGGGAGAGAATCCGATCGAGGAGTATGGTGGTGCTATTGGAGTTCTAATGGGAGCTCTTTCCGCTGTCTGGATTCCAAGATTCGCAGTATTCTATGCCGGAAAGGAGGAGGATTGGATTTCTGTTCAAGAAGGTGATGTCTGGATGCCTGTATGGCTAGCTACTCTTCAGACATTAAGTATGATTCTGGTTATGGAGATTAGTACCAGATCGATAAAAAGACACTCCCTAGGAACTCTCCCCAGAACAATCGTTATCCTAGCTCCACTCAGCCTTGCATTCAGTGCTATCGGAATATGGCTAGATTATTCCAGAGGGGAATTGGAAACTTTCGTAACCCTATCAATAGTACTTCTTACGGTTTCAGCGATTCTCTACTCGCTCAGGCTTGATAGAGACATACTCTATCTTCTTTCATCTGGGATGGCTGTCTTTCTCCCAATCTATATCGCACTGGGAGAGGGAGAAATAGAATATGCAGGACTACTTGTTCCCGCAGTAGTGATAGTTGGAATCACCGCAACGGATCGCAGCCTTTCCAAGAAGATGATCGAGAATGGGTCTGGATTCGTGGTATCAGCAATCCTATTTTGTCAACTATACGCATCAGAGAGTAGTGCTGACTTCGTTTTCGCGGATTTCCTTATTTCTGAGTATCCATTTGGCCTCACATTCTGGCTCTGGTTCGCCCTATTGGTGGGATGGTTTGCCCCCACAACAATGCAAAGAACTCCAGCCATGCCTATCGGACTCGCTCTAGCGCTAGCACTTCTCGTAGATGAAGCGGCTTTGATTGGCTGGACAGTTGGTGTTGCTGCATTCGTATATCTGGAGACAAGGCCCCAAGCCAGAGACTGGGTAGTCAGACTTACATTCATGGCCATGATAGTGTCCTGGTGGATTTCTGCTGCCATCGGATCTCAAAATCAGAGGACACTGACTACCTTTGGTGAATTTTCCTTATCTTCGGTTGAAGCCTCCGCATACTTACTATTTCCAATCTTAGTTTTACTCGGTTTCTGGGCACAAGCAAGAGGAAGGGTAAGAGTTCTTGACGGACCTCCGATGCTACTTATTTTAGCCTCACTAAATATTCCCCTTCTGGAAGAATCTAGTGTCTCACTTTCCATCTTTATCACAGCAGCATCGCTATACCAACTGCACTATGTCCTTGGAAAGGGAGATTATGATGATGAGAAAACTAAGCTCTTATTTTCCGCTCTCACAGTCTCTCCGATTTTAGCCTCACTATTTATCCAGACCGATGCCCAACCAAATCTACTCGATATCCTGCTTCCGATAGTCGCAGCGGCGTCAATCTTTGCAATATGCAACTATCACCGAGATGGGAGCCGAAGTCTGATGTTACGATTTGAGATGACTGCGATACTCTCTCTAATACTCATGTTCCTTGCTAACAATCTGGATAATGGACACAATATGCAACTCTTAATCGATCCAGAAACTAGCGTATCTCTGACTCTCTTATGCTTAGCTCTAGTATCATTTTTGCTGATTTTTGAGGGCGGCGGCTTTTCCCACACCACACCTCGGGAAAAATTGGTAGGAATGGCATATCTTGTGTCGGCAGCGATAATTTCGGCTGTTATAATTGAATTCGAAGGCGGACGCTTATCTTCGCTAGTATTGAGAGACGCATTAGTGGCTTCAGTACCTCTATTCGTCAGCTTCAGGACGAAGCAACTGTTCGATCTATCCGAAGAAGCCAGGACTATCGGTTCGATCACACTTATTCTTCTCCTCATTGCGGGTATGACAGATGTTTCTGGTGGACTTCTGGCATTACCAGTTCTTGTATTAGTGGCTCAGAGGTCGGCATTGCATGTCTCCACTCCGACATTAATCTCTCTTCCATTTTTTGCTGTGGCTTATGCTTCATTCTTCGAAGGCAAGGGGAATACGATTTGGAAATTTTTCGACTCCCTCCCATATCTAGGAGATTCAACGGAATTGCTATTCTTCGCATCTCCAAGGTGGACTTCCTTACTACTGCTAATTGTTCCCGCATTTGTTTTATTCTACTTTCCACAAGAGAAGTCACGAGCAGGCGGATCCAGATATGGTCCTGAGCAGTTGTTCGGGCCTGCGGTCGCAGTTCTACTGGCCGCTACATTCCTACTCCCAGACCCAAAGGTAGCACCTATTATTGTGGTCGCAGCAATCACAGCAGGTGCTTGGAAGCAAGGAGTCGTTCATTGGTTCTGGGTTAGCCCATTAGCTACTGTTTGGGCAGTATTCCAGTTACTTGACTTCATCAACTCAGGAGGGTATGTTGGGGGCGATATTAATTATGATTACAGCTATTTATGTGGAGGATTAATGGGAATGATCCAGTATCTTCTTTTGGAAAATGGGACTCTCCTTCAGAATGTAAATGAGGAGGGTAGCAATCCCGATGTCCTAGAATATCTATCGCCAGTCTCCAGAACATATGGCTATATCTTCACCTTAGCTACTGGAGGTATAAGTGGACTCTTGCCCTTCATATCTGCTCTTCTTGCTGGTTGGGATGGGCTCAAGAACGGTTTCCCTATTCTCTTGCACGGTTCAGTTTTCGTCCAGTTCTTTACCCTCTACTGGTGGCTATTGGATCTAGACATAGACTCCCAAAACGCCTTATTATGGCCGATTTTCGTTGGATTGATAATGCTCAATCTTTCATGGAGGGAGGTAAATCCATATGTCCATGCAGTAGCTCCTCAATTCTCGTATGATGAGATGGATGATACCCCATTTGACATAGAGAGGGATTTTGGCATATTTGGTTCTGCATTCCTTCTGGTCGCTCTCCTACCCTACATGGATTATTTGGATATAGAACAGGTATTCGGTCTCTCAATCGTATTGATCTCCATCCATCACGTCATACTTGGATTCCAACGAGATCAAGGATGGAGGCGCTTACTTAGTCTGATAGGCATGCCATCGGGGCTAATCATAACCGGTTGGGCATATGAAGGACTCATAATGGTCGTCATGCTCTTCTTAGCCGCTCTAACCTTGATTGGACAAGCTGTTCTCTACGCTTCACGAGGAGGGTTAGAGATAGGGAGCACTAAGGAAGGAGTGACTCCCTTCGTATCTGAAATCGGCCTCCCATCTTTGGAAAAACACAATTTATTAGTCGAATCAAGTAAAAAGGCCAGAGAGAACATCCCAATAGCAGAAGAGGAAGAGGGCAAAGCGTCCTTGGAGGAGGAAGTCAAGATGTCGGAACCCCCAAAAAGGCCAACAATTACCCCTCTTTTCTCCTCTTTCGATACTGATTTTGGCATTAGGTTGGAACCCTCGCTTGTGAGTGACCTCAAGGGATTAATTGAATCCAGTGAAAATGTTGACTTTACCAAGTGGTCTCCCGTACTAGCAATTAGCTCGAACGGAGCAATAGTGCTGAATTGGGAGAGGAAAGATCAGTCCGAAGAGTGATCTATGACCTACTCTTCTTCACCGATCTTCCTTACATTGATTGCATTCGGCCCCTTGTCGCTATCTCCGATCTCGAATTCCACCAGATCGCCTTCTCCTATTCTTCCGTCCACTTGGGTGGTATGGACAAAGAGGTCATCTCCGCCCTCTCTTCCAATGAACCCGTATCCTTTTGCGTAGTTGAACCACTTTACAGTTCCCGTCTCCATATTGCACCCCTCCCAAAACTGGTTATTGAACTAGACTAGTGACAAGACTCATTGGAGCTAAAACAAGTCATCTTCATCTTCATTCTCAACAAAAGACATCATCCCACTCTTTTTCGGAGTTTTTCCCTTGGCAGTGGGTTTACCTTTGGGCTTCTCAGAGGGCACCGACTCACCAGTAATTTGTGCCTTCCTAGCAGCCGCTGCCTCTTCTTCCTTTATCTTAAGCTCTTCAGGATCAATTCCCTGTTGAGCAGCTAGCTTCGCCCTTCTTTCGTCTCGAGCTCTAATCTCCAGCAGTCTCTGCCTTGCTTTGTCATAGTGCTGAAGCATGTACATAGCATCGTGTTCCAGAAGGGGAGAGTCAGAAATTATTGTTATATCCATCCAATCGCCCTCTTCGGCAAGATACTCTGCGAATGGTTCGAATTTCAGATCGGATTTTTTTATCTGAGTGTAATGAAGAGCATTCCCCATCCTGTGCTCTACTCCTGCAAAGTGACAGTAGAATGTCGACCCTCCATATGTCTCTCTTGCTTGATCAAATAGCTCGGCATAATCTTCACTTGTCCTGAGTCTACCATGTCCTCGAGCATGAATGTGACCCATGTTTAGAACAGGCACCGTACCTTCGACATGGTTGCAGACTTCCAGAACCTCCTCTACAGTACCCCATAGCTCTTGTCTACCGGACGTTTCAATCCCAACTAGTGATGGTTCCGATTCATGGACCCACGGGAAAGCTGCATAGTCCTCCTCTTCGGTTTCGTCTCCCCAAACCTCCCTGACTCTATCTACAACTCCGGACATGACGTTGGCAACTTGCTCATTTGCTTCATGCCCTGGGTCGTATTCCCCATAGGGTCCAACGTGGAAGGTCAGATGCCTGGCATTGATAATCTTCCCAGCCTGTAAGCTCGTCTCCATCTTGGAAAGGGTTCTGTTTCTTTCCCTAGCATTCCCCAGTAGCTCAGCATAGTAAGGACCATGCATGTTCATCTCGAAGTCTGACTTCCAAGAAAGTATCCCAGCCTGCCAATACTGGTCAAAGTGTTGAGGTTGTATAGTTCTGACTGTCTGAACTTCCATCGCATCAAGACCTAGGACCGTGATATCGTCCATACCCTCAACAATTGTTCTACCTTTACAGGAGAGGGGAACTCCTGCTGGCCCTAATTTGAGTGGCATCCCATGGCCTCGCGGTTCCGGGCGAAAGGGTGTCCCTTCAAAAGGGGTTTCAGTCAGAGTTCCCTAATTTGTCTGATTCTATCTTTTCTGCACCAGCCGCCATAACTATGCCAGACGGACCTTGACCGAATTTTGGGAGCATACAAAGGAAATTGGCTAGCCAATATTCTGCACTAATTTCAGAACTAATCTCAACGTTTTCTTCCCCCTGTGAATGAGAGAGAATAGCCAATCCATTTTTCTGATTAATGGTGCACACGATCGGAACCAAACTTCTTTTCCTGACTTCTTCGATGAACCCTCCTACCTCTCTCCCCTCAATTTTGGCAAGCCCCTCAATCACATTTAGACTAAGGTAAAGAATTTGAATTTGCCTTATTCTTTCAATTACATTCCCCCATGCCTCCTCCAGGCGCTCTGAATCACTCGGCGACTCTACAATCATCACAGTCTTACAACCCTCTAGTTCTGCGAATGTCATTGATGATCCCCATGCTGACTTCATCGATCCATCGCCTAAGGATCCGGATGAGGATAGTAGAAGCCAATGTGTGGAATCGAGAGCACCCCTCCAGTCAATTAGCCCTTGATCGAAATCTCCCGCCTCTCCTTCATCAATTATGAAATCGGCTTGAGCACCCATTTTTCTAGACTCTATGATGACCGCAGAAGCCTGATCACTTCTGTCATAATTCCCTAATCCGACGATCTTGATAGGTACCTGCACCATTACCCCTACTCAGTATCCCCATGAAGAGGGTTTTCTATTCCAACTTCCATCTTAGCAGGGCGATAGCCCCTCCCATTCCTTCGAGTTGCTTACCGGAATCATGTTCCGTAGATGCTTGGATTATTCTACCTCTTGCAGACTCTACAGATTCCGAAACAATACTCCACAATGGCGGATTATCATCTAGTCTCAAGAGATCCGCAATAATTACCAGAGTCTCTACAGCACCCTGCTCGGCCGCATCAGAAATCACTCCCTTACCATATGCTACAGCCCCATTAGTTGAGACCCTTCTAAGACCCTCTTCAATCACCTTAACCTGCTCGACAATTGCATGCTTCCCAAGTAGGGAGTCAGCCAATCCTTCGGCTAGAACCTCGTTTGCCGCAGCTCTACCACCTATCGAAGTAGGAGCATTTACAATTCTATTTTCACATCCAATATCTCTTAGTAGCTTCTCAAAACTCTCTCTAGCTATGCCCGGTCCACAGAGAATAAGCGGTACATCGTTCATAAAGACCATTTTGACCTCCTTGGCAACCTTCTCGAAGAACTCCTTTCTCACTGCCGAGGCATCACCAATCCTCTTCCCGCCTCCTCGCAAATTAAATTGCGAGACATCCCTAATGCCGTGACTCGCAACCTCAAAAATATGAACCTCATCATTCTCCACTACCATAAGGCCAGAGCGTACCTTCTTTGTCGAAGAGATAGCATCGTTAATCAGGGATTTATCGGCCCTGTAAAGCCCCCCTTCTCTAGTCAACTCGATTTCATCTGATGGAGAAATTACATGAGTATGATGGCTCCCTACGTCCAATTTAGCTTCCTTTATCACCCCATGCACCCTTAGGTTATCGGTGAATGGCTGGAAAGCGGTCTCAGTCGCCTCTAGGACAATCCACATCGGTTTCCTCTCAGCGCTCTTTGCTCTACCGTCCTCCCTAGTTCCAGTAGTAGAGTCTCTCCTGCTAGACAGCATTCCTACTAGGCATCCAGTACCACAGACCTTGGATAGGACCCAAAGATCGTCTTCGCTCTCAACCCTAAGTCTCAGCCCCTCATCCAGTCTCTTGACGCGACGCATCGCTCCTCCTCCTGCACTCTCTGTGAAGTAGCACTCTTGAAACCTTCATCGGTAACCGCCTCTTGCGAGGGCTATGGTTAGTCCTGAGTATTGGGGTATTGCGGGAGATCCAATTTCCCATTCTCCAACTCCCAGGATGTTCTCGATTATTGGAGAGTTCATGGGTCTAAAGTCGAATCAGATATATATCCAGTCAAGCAGTATAGATGATTTTCTCACCCAAGTATCTGAAATAAAGGGCGATATATGGATTTCATGCACATCCCCTCTGAAGCACGCTGTTCCATCTGGACTGAGCGTCAATAGTCCAGAGGGTGTGTTCGCACTAAACCAACTGATGAGATCGGGAGGACGTTGGTCCGGTGCGAATACGGATGGCTGGGGATTCATTTCCGCCAGTAGGCACCTAGGAGTGGACCCATCTATCGCCACTCTGAGAATTAGGGGAGGGGGTTCAGCAGCTAGATCGATTGCTGCAGCTTGGTCCTCTGAGGGAGGTTCGATAATCCCAGAGGCCGGTCGCAGGCCTTTGCTCAATGGACCATGGGATGGAAGTGTGTTGGACTCTGGCAAAGCAGACCTTGCAGTAGATATGGACGCCCCTCCCGCAGGAGGGAATTCCGTAGATCTCGAGGGAGCACTCCAAGTCTCCGTTTCCTATGACGATAAAACTTCTAAAGATGAGTTCGCAGTAATTATGTTGGCAGCCCAGCATCTTCGTGCTTGGGAGCAGCTCTTCTTACCATCTATGGTCAATGAGCTACCCAGTCTTGATGAATTACTATCCAGTATTTGATTCATAGGGGTATGTTCCCATGTTTCTTGGGAATGGTAAACTCTCTCTTTGAGAGTAACGGCCTCAAAGACCTGATTAAGCATATTCTCGTCTGAGAAGGCTCAATCACATCATCAAGCCAGCCATGTCTGGCAGCTACGTATGGGTCACCAAATTTCTCTCTATACTCGTCAACCAGTTCAGTATGCCTTCCAGTACTGTCATTGGACTCGGCTAGCTCTTCCCTGTGGATGATATTCACTGCTCCCTCTGCACCCATAACTGCCAACTCTCCGGTTGGCCATGCTACGTTATAGTCTGAGCCAAGATGCTTGCAACTCATGGCTAGGTATGCTCCTCCGTATGCCTTCCTAGTGACTACGGTTAGCTTGGGAACTGTTGCCTCAGCATATGCGTAGAGTAGCTTAGCACCATGTCTAATTATCCCACCCCACTCTTGTACGGTACCAGGAAGAAAACCCGGGACGTCGACGAAAGTGACTATTGGAATATTGAAGCAGTCGCAGGTCCTGATGAACCTAGCCGCCTTAACCGATGCATCAATATCTAGGCAGCCTGCAAGAACAGATGGTTGGTTTCCTACAACTCCTACTGAATGTCCATCGAGTCTAGCGAACCCGACTACTATATTTTCTGCATATGATGTGAACATCTCTAGGAACCTATCTCCATCGAAGACCCGATTGAATACTTCTCGGATATCATATGGGGAGTCGGAATCCTCCGGAACGAGTTTTCCCATCCCCTTACACTTTCTATCCCACTTGTCTCCTGTGGAAACTACAGGAGCTTCGGACATTGTGTGATCCGGCAAGTAAGAAAGAATCTCTGCAACCATATCGAACGACTCCTCCTCGCTACTGGATACCATACATGCGATGCCACTTCTGCTGGCATGTTGTTCTGCCCCCCCTAGGTTTTCCTCATCTAACTCCCCCTCGATTATTTCTGGAATTGTATAGGGGCTCCTCATAAACATCCTACCACGCTTACTTCCAAGTATGACGAAGTCAGAAATACCAGCCGCAAGTGCACTGGTGCCCGAAACTGTCCCTAGCACTATCGATATTATAGGCACCTTTCCGGAGCACGAAACAAGAGCATCGAGTAGCTCTCCCGTAGATCCAAGAGATGTAACCCCTTCATGAGCGCGCTGACCGTCCCCGTCCCATATTCCAACTATGGGAAGTGAAGACTTCTCTGCGAACTCGACTACCTTTGTGATTTTCTTCGCGTGCATTTCCCCCATAGTGCCAGAGAAAACCGAGAAGTCTTGGGAGAAGCATACTACTCTTCTTCCATCAATCTTCCCATGGCCCGCAACTACTCCATCTCCCAGAGGGGTGTGGACATGCATCCCATGGTCTCCCGATCTGTGTTTAACGAAAGCATCTATCTCAACCAGGCTACTTTCGTCAAGTAGACCAATTATTCTCTCTCTTGCAGTCTTTGAACCTGCCTCTCTGAGCTCCTTGACTATCTTCTTATCCCCCGGCGAGGCTGCATCATGACGTATCGACCCCAGCTCGTCACGTGGGTTTGTACGGGGCATATTCTAACGAAGTGTAAGCCGGTTATTCAGTAAACCGCATAATCTATGATCTCACATATGGGGGATTTTCACCGACAAGATCCTTATTCCACCCTTCCTCTACAATATCCTTGCCCCCTATGGAAAGAAGATGGTGCAATTTTACCAACGCAGACCCCGGGGGGCAAAGAGAGTCATGGCCAATTATGCCAATTTCTTGCTGCTCCCTTCCCTTTGAGTATACATTCAGATTAACAGGGCCGTGAATTGTATTTGTCACCACCACCACTACTCCCCCGGAGAGAATATGGTCTTCGAGCATTATTTTCAGTCTAGAATTCTCGATACTATCCTCCTCCGAATCAGATATCGGAAGATGCCCTAGGCCCGTACCATGGAATAGCAAAGCATCGAACCCCGAGTCAATAGCCCCTTGGACCTGGTCTGGGTGCAAGTGCGGGTCGGAAATAAATTGGGCTATCCTTACTCCTTCGTCAAACAATTTAGGAGAAATCGCCTCGACCCTAGCATCATGAGCCTCTGGGCTCAACTCAACTCTGATTTCCTCTCTGTCAATTATTATCTGCCCTATATCCTCTTGATTTATCGATTTGAAAGCATCTCTTCTTGAGGAATGGTATTTCCTACACGAGCAACCGGGAAGTACCGAACATTTTCCATCAGAAGATTCTGCATGCATGATTGCTACCGCAGAGTCCCGATAACCACTAGGTTTAGGGCCATTAGCCGCCCAGTATACCGAAGCAATCAGGTTCTCCGCAGCATCAGACGACCCTCTATCGGGGGATCTCTGGGAACCAGTCAGCACTATTCTACCGGGAGGCCTCCCTCCTTGGCCAGACCAGCCATATGACATAGCCGCTGCAGATAGGTGTAGAGTATCTGTGCCATGAGTAATAACGCATCCTACTGCTCCTTCGGAGAATGCCTCTTCTGTGGCCCGGAGCATCCTATTCCAGTGCCTAGGTCGAAGATCATCAGACCACATATTTCCTAATTTAACTGCTCTAATTCTGGCTATCTTTCTGAGCTCGGGAACTGCTTCTAATAGCTCGTGAGGATCAAACCTTGCACTGACTGCCCCAGTGGCGTAGTCTACTTTGCTAGCAATTGTCCCCCCCGTGTGGATTAGATGTACGAGAGGCAGATTTTCGTCTTGGGGCGTCTCTTCAACCTCTTCCTCGTGAACTATTTGCACATCTTCAAGGATATCGAAAGACTCTACATAAGATTCCGGGAAAGAAACATTGTATCCGTTTTGTAGTTTTATGGTAACTAGTTTCGATCCAGAGGAAGGTAGAGCAATTCCCATGTGTTCAGCCTTTCCTGACCAAGTTTTGACAATCAGTCTTATCGGAGTTCCAGGCTTCGGCCAACTCTCCATGACAAAGGGAAGATGGCCCAGTCCATCAATGGCACGCTTGAGCTCAAACCAATCACTACTGCCTTTGACACCGCTTGAGGCCTTTTGGTGCCGGGAGCGGGACTTGAACCCGCGACCTTCGGATGTCTCAGACATTTTCGGCTAGGCATGATGCGCTCATCGTTAGCGTTGGCAGAAAAATCACCGCCAACTGTTCCCTATGAGTCCGACGCGCTACCAACTACGCCACCCCGGCATAACACTAAGGCGGATGCAGAGGCCATTTGAGCATTGCCGGTATCTCCCCATCCACAATCCTTCACGCGTAGGGTTGATGTGTCGCCTTCTCTCGCAATAACTAACCATGGTCGATGTCGATACAGCCCTAAGGGCCAGCGCATATTCCGGTAAGAAGGGCGGAGGGTCGAAGGGAGGTGACCGTCAGAGCACTATTCTCGAGCCATTCGATCCAGCATCCCATGCAAAGAAAGAGAGGGCTGAGGCCATCTCTATGTGGATGATGATCGCACTTGGATTGATTATCGCTGTTCTAATGAGGTATTACATGATGCCAAGTTTGGAAAAATCTCAGCAGATTCTTTGGCTTTTACCCTTTTTGATTATCGCTCTAATCCGACCAATTCATCAACTAGCACTTCCTTCAGAAATTTTTGAGATTTTTACTACTGGAAATTGGGTTCGCGCCTCTTTTTTGTACCTTTTCACATGGCTGGCGCTATCATTCGCTCTGGTGAACCCTCCAATAGCGGATATTGCCCCCCCACATCTTGCCGGATCAATCGATATTGTCGCTACGGAAGGAATTTCTCACACCGATTTGAATGGCAGGAGTTATGAGGTTAGGATTTCCCAAGAGTCAATACCCGTGATTCTAGGTTTAGCAGTTAGAGATAATGTAGACGCTGAGAACTCTTCCATGAATCTGACGATTACTAGGGTTGGTCAGATGGAACCCATTGTTAGTGTGATGGGATTGGTTTCCACAATAGCTTCCGATGGGTCCTCGCAAACCTTCCACTCCGTCGATTCAGAAAGTTGGTCAAGAGGGCTGAAGAAGAACGGCCTCACTGGAGATTATGGCGGCCCAAAGGTCGCCCCTCACTCCCAAGATATTGGATTGGCATGGGATCTATGCGCGAATGGATGCGGCCCCGGAGAGTATATTGTGAATGTGCATTTGTGGGAAGAAAGTGAAATGGTCCCATGGAGTACAAGTCAGAATTCATGGCAGAGGGAGTATACTCTGAGCATACTCCAGTCTTCTTAGTTTTGCAGTAGTTGAGAAATCTTTGCTGCCATTGCATCAAGTTGGAGTGACTCCCCTCCTCCCTCTACCATTCTGAAATCGCATTCAGCCATTGCCTCTGTGATAGCCAACTTCTGCATCTCATCCAGAAAAGTTACACCTCCTAGCTCTCTATGGAGTTGGTTAACCAAGTCCGTTCCCGCAAGTCCGAATCTATCCAGAATTCCCTTCATTCTCCTCCTAGCCGGCTGAAATCCATCTTCTTTACATGCTAGGAAGAAACCGTGTAGCTCTTCTGGGGGGGCAGTGGCCGTGGTCTCATAGACTAGCTCCCTGGTAACATTCGGATCCAGAGACGCTGCCACTTGTAGAGATGTTATTGCCTTCCTCAAATCTCCCAGACTGACTTTGGATATTGCCTCTGCAGCATCCATATCTAGATTTACGCCCTCATGCTTGGAAACTTCCAATACGGTTTGTAGAACCTTTTCATCATCCAGAGGTCTGAAACGAAAGACAGCACATCGAGACTGAATCGCCTCTACGATCTTCGATGAGTAGTTACAAGAAAGAATGAATCTACAAGTTTCAGCGAATTGTTCCATTATCCTTCTCAGAGCTCCCTGGGCGTCAGGAGTTAAAGCGTCGGCCTCATCGAGAAATATGACCTTGAATGTAGTTCCGGGCATAGGTGCAGTACGAGCGAACTGCTTTACTTTAGTCCGAATAGACTCTAACTTCCTCTCGTCGCTGGCATTCATTTCCAGAAGGTTGTTTCTGTAACCTTCTCCGAAAACATCTCTTGTCAATGCTAGTGCTGCGGTGGTCTTACCAGTTCCAGGCGGACCAGCGAACATCAGGTGGGGAAAAGTTCCAGAATTCGCATAAGCCCTCAGCCTATCAACTACAGCTTTCTGACCCTTCATTTCACTTACCGAACTCGGCCTATGACGCTCTACCCACAAATCACTCATATTGACTCACCCAATCCTGAGGAGGGCGTTCTTGAACATTGGGGAATCCATATCCCACTCCTCAGTAACTCTCCTCGCTGTTGGGAAAATTTCCCTTTCGCACATCTTTGATGTATTCCCTCACAGCGTCGTCAACTACGCTCCCTACGTCAGCATATCTTCTGAGGAATCTGGGGGAGAAGTCTTTCGTTATGCCCAACATGTCGTGAAGTACCAGAACTTGACCATCGCATTCTGATCCAGCTCCAATCCCAATCGTAGGAATTTCTATTTCCTTGCTCACTTTCTCTGCAAGCGTTGCAGGAATCTTCTCGAAAACTATCGAGAAACAACCCGCCTCCTGTAGGGCCATGGCATCCTCCATCAGTTTCTCTGCTTCAGCCTCTTCCTTGGCCCTAACGGAATAAGTTCCAAACTTGTAGATCGATTGTGGTGTAAGTCCCAGATGCCCCATCACTGGGATTCCAGCAGTCAGAATCCTTTTGATCGAATCTACTATCTCCTTCCCGCCCTCGATCTTTACAGCATGACCCCCCGATTCCTTCATGATCCTAATCGCGCTCTTCAGAGCCAACTTAGAATCCCCTTGATAGCTTCCAAAAGGCATGTCTACAACTACTAGAGCTCTATCTACCGCGTTAATCACACACTGAGCATGGTAGATCATGTGATCTAGAGTAATCGGGACAGTAGTGTCGTTCCCTACCATCACATTTGAGGCAGAGTCACCCACAAGTATGACATCAACGCCTGCACCATCTACTAATCTCGCCAGAGAGTAATCATATGCGGTAAGCATAGCGATTTTCTCACCAGAGCGCTTCATTTCTTGCAGCGTGTTAGTCGTCACTTTCTTCGCTCTACTGGAAACCAAATGATCACCCGGTAACACTCGCAGTACGGTCTAAGACTTCAATCACTCGCCCAGATTTTCATTGTCTAGGCACTATTTTTTCGGCTACTTTTAGGAACTCTTCTGGATTAATCATTCCATCATCGTCACTATCTCCTCCGTGGAATAAGTCACGAATCCACACATCTGGGCCAGCACCTCCCGGTGCGGGTATTACTATGGAATCATCTGGAATATTTGGCCCCCCACTCTCGATGTATCCTAGAATCTTGAGAGAGTTGATGAAACCTTGTAGATCCAATTTACCTGTCTCTTCAATGTCAGAAGTATAGAATGCAGCAAAAACTCTGCGCCGCTCAACTTCCTTAGGATTCGTCAGCATCTTCTTCGCAGTCTCCCATGGAGTGATCACTTGATCGACTCTCTTCTTGCCATAGCTAACATAGATTATTGCCCCCAAAACAATTGCTACGCTTGCACCAATTACTGACTTCGATCCCATGAAGTATAGTAACGCCGCGCCTCCAAAAATTCCGAACAACTGAACCAATGGGTACAGCAGCCATGGAGTTTTCCATTTCGGATCGTACCATGCATGCGATTGAGCGGAGCTTCTCAGCACGATAACACAGGCATTGATTATCATGAAAATCATGATTTTGAATCCAGACGCGAGTTCTGCAACGTCATGAACTGGAAGGAATGTGATTGCCAGTCCCATCGCCAAACCTGTGCCAATGATGGCCCAGTGAGGCGTACCGTACTCTTGGTGAACAGTCTCCAAGAATTCAGGTATGAGGCGATCCCTAGCCATCGCGAAAGGGAATCTGGAAGATGCAAGTATTCCGGCGAGCGCCATCGAAGTCATTGTTACAACCGCTAGAACTGCAGCGATTATGCCCACTGTCTCACCTCCAACAGCTTCTGCGAAGATATAGACGGGATCCTCGCTAGCTTCATGTTCACCACCATGCATGTAATCCGTCGGATCCACTGCCGCTGCCATTACCATCGTCACTGTAACGTACAGTATGCAGCTGAAAAGAAGGGAGAGTAGTATTCCATACGGTAGGTTTCTCTCGGGATCTCTAACTTCTCCGCCCACTGCTGCAATCTTGGTAACTCCAGCATATGATACAAAAACGAATGCAGAAGTCGCGGCTACATCCCCCCAACTTCCAAAAGATTCCTTTGAGCTAACTCTGCCCCAATCAAGATCCTGGGTAAGCGCTGCATATGTGCAAAGAGAAAGAAGGTAGAAAGCTGAGAACATTACAATTGGGGTCTGGATCTTCTTTATCCTCTTTACACCTAGGATGTTTACGATCACAATTATAGTGAGAAGAAAAATCGCTGCAATTTCGATATCAATATCTATCCCAATAATTTCTTCTATGACCCAAAGATAAGCCTTGAAACCAATCAAAGCGAAGGCAGATTTTAGCATGAAATTGGCCCATAGTCCTAAGCCCGCAATAGTCCCAATTAATGGTCCGAAAGTTCTCTGTACGTATACGTAAGAACCCCCAGAAGTCGGCATTGCCGTTGAGAGCTCGGATTTTGATACTGCACCTGGTACTACTAAGAAGGCTGCAACCAGATAGGCCAACCAAACTCCTCCAACTGGGTTTTCTCCTCCTCCCATCTCTAGCATTGCAAGTGCTGGTAGAACAAATAATCCAGAACCAATCATCGCCGAAAGAGAAATTATCACAACAGAGAAGAGCCCCAATCTCCTCTCTAGGTCGTCAGAGTCGGATTCTTTTTTGGTGAGTACCACTCCAACAAGATCCTTCGGATCGTACCCACTCATGTTTCATCGCCCCAACATCACCCAGTTGAAGGTTCTCCCAACCAATAGGTTAGATACTCGTTACTAGCCGCTGTCTATTATGGGAGATACAGTAGAACAAGATACGATAGCATCGGTGCATTACACTGGGTCGTTCTTAGACGGTGAGATATTCGATAGCAGCGAAGGCAAGAGCCCATTGACCTTCTTTGTAGGACGGGGTCAGATGATTTCTGGATTCGAGCAAGAGATTCTCGGTGCAAAAGTAGGCGAGTCGAGAGAGTTCACACTCACCCCGGATAGAGCCTACGGGGAGAGAAATGAAGATGCGATTCAGAAGCTAGAACGGAGCAATTTCCCAGAAGGCATGGATCTAGAGGTTGGGATGGTCGTGGGTGCTCAAAGCGACCAGGGGCCAATTCAATTTAGTATCACGGATATTGATGGCGATGTCGTTTCAGCAGACTTTAATCACCAGATGGCAGGAAAAACTCTCCGCTTCAAGGTAGAAGTGCTCGAAGTCCGCTCCCCATCCGATGAAGAGCTAGCGCATGGGCATGTGCATGGACCTGGCGGGGTCAATCACTAATATTCAGAAAAGTTATCTTCCTCTCCAATAATCGGAATTGGATGGCGAAACAGGCTCCGTGGTTGGTAATCTTGATTATCATGCCATCACTTACTGGCTGTCTAGACTTTAATTCTGGATTAGATAGTTCGAATGATGCCCAAGAAAAAACCCCTCTGAGGATAAATCATATCCAAATGAAGGGGACGCATAATTCATACCACGTCGAACCACTAATATCTCCCGTTAGGGAGTACAGGTACACTCATCAACCTCTTGATTTCCAAGCCTCTCATCAGGGAGTAAGACAGTTCGAAATCGATGTCTGGTGGGACATAAGAGAAGGTCTCAGAGTCTATCATAACCAGTACGACTCGGGGACTACTTGCCCTACTCTTGAGAACTGTCTCGATACGCTCCTCATTTGGTCAAATGAAAACCCGCTCCATCACCCTTTGTTTATTTGGATAGAACCAAAAGACTGGCCAGAGCAGACCACTGAAGTTACCACGACTCTAGAATTATCCGGACTCTTGGAAGACATTGAGCAGGAGATTGTCCAGTTCTGGCCGTTAAACAAGACAATCACTCCGGATGATGTTAGGGGGCAGCGAAACTCACTCAAGGAGGCAGTAATTTCCGATGGCTGGCCATCTATAGATGATAGCAGGGGGAAAGCAATCTTCGTCTTACTGGCAAGAGGTGACTCAAGAGACCTTTACTTAGAGGCTAATCCCGGATTAAATGGTGCGCGCATGTTCACTTTGTCTGAAGAGGGAAGTAACGAGTCTGCAATCTTCTCTATAGCGGATCCATTAGGCAGTGAGGGGGAAATTTCCAGACTAGTCAGTGAGGGATACATCGTGAGGAGTCGTTCTGATAGTGGTGGGGAGGAGGCAGATAGCAACGATACAACCCGAAGAGATGCCGCTTTCGAATCTGGGGCTCACAGCATTTCCACCGATTACCCTGGTAAAGTGGATGGTTTGGAGTATTGGGTGGAGGTCCCAAATGGGACTCCAAGCAGATGTAATCCGATTTCATCTCCTGATTGGTGCACTCCCGAAGATATCGAGTATTTATTCCAATGATCATCCTCTTGCAATGACCTTCAGCTCTATCGCAATTGAGGTGGGAAGAGAATCCACCGCTACTGTGGTCCTAGCCGGGAGAGTTTCTGCAAAGTACTCAGCGTAAACTTCATTGTAATTTCCGAAATCCCTATCCATATCAGTAAGGAAAACTAGGACGTCTATAACATTACCAAGTCCTAGCCCGTATTCTTCGAGAATCACTCTGATATTTTTGATAACCGCATGAGTCTGGGCCCTGATGTCATAGTCTAGAGGATTTCCAGACTCGTCTTTTATGGGGCCTCCTGGGATTTCGTTCGTTCCCGGTTGTCTAGGTCCCATTCCACTGACAAATACCAGATCTCCAACTCTGTATAAGTGAGGATAAGCACCTACTGCAGAAGGACCATCTTCTGCTATGAATGGACCGTCCTCACTTGTTAGCTTACTAGCTGCCTTCCTACCTACCACAGCCCCTACTAAACCTCCAACAGGGCCACCTACCGCAACTCCGGCTGCTGCTCCAATAGCCCCGCCAGCCGACTTTGCTAAGGACTCCCCAACCTCCTCGTAAATCTTCTCGATTGCGTCAGCCGGAGCAGCTATTATCCCATCAACCATGCTCTCCCTCTTCTCTTCCGAAGTCATTCCATCATCCGTCGACATTACAAAACCCCTTTGTCCAAGACTCCTCTATCTCCATGGTAGTATTCCACATCATCCTCATCAAACTCTTTGTCCCCTACTGAACCTGATGATGGGGTCAGAATTACTACAGCCCCTCCTGAGCCATGGAGGGCTTCGTAAGCTAGAACCTCTCCAGAGTAATTATTGTGCTGTCCCATCGTTGCTGACATCCACCATGCCGGCTTATACGCAACAACCTTCTGGACTCTTATCTGCCCATGTATCTCCCTAGAAAGCTGACTTAGGTCCTCCAGCCTACCGTCATCAAAGAACTCCAAAATCTTACGATTCCACTCGTCATCTTTTGCAGAATGGATCCTATCTTCCGTGGGATCAATGTGCTCGGTAAACATCCTGTTCGAAAGACTCGAAACTACTACGACCACTGCTTTCCTCCCTCGTTCTATAATCGCATCACGAGCCGATTTGCCCAGAACTATCGTCTCAGCCCTGTTTGCATACATATTACTAGAAACTATGCATGCCGGGATTCTATTCTCTGGGTTCAATAGTTTGAGAGCTACTACAGAACCGGTATCAATTGGAAAACCATCATAGGCCACAGTTCTGGACTGTAGTCCCCTGGATTCAGCAGCATTTTTGAAAGCCTCGGCAAACTCAACATCCATCCTAAACTTGTAAGGCATGCTACCTAGGAAGTGGAAGTCATCATCCACATGAACCCATTCCGGTTCTGGATGAGCCTGTATTTGATGCCCGATTATGCTTGGCCAAGTAGTAGAGTAAACCAGAATCAAGTCTGCCTCGCTCTCTTCAATCCTTTTCCGACAATTTTCGTAAGCTTCTCTTAATTTACCATACCCATCACTAGCTTCCGGACTAAGGAGTGGTTGCGGATGAGGTGGGCAATAGATACCGAATAGAATTTCTGGTTCACTCAAAAAAACACCTCAGAGAACAATCTCACGCGTCGCTTCACTGGGATCCCATGCTGCAATCAGATTCCCCGTTCCAATCACTGACTGGTAACCATAAATCTCTGCAGGATATTTTGGATATCCCATTGCCGCCATCATCCAAGTAAGTCCACCAGCTTCTGTCTCGGCAATCGTCTGCTCTGTAAACTCTGGCATTATGTCAATAACCTCCTGCATTTTACCATCCCTCATCAGATCTACCAATTTCATATCCCAAACGTACTGACTGTGATTGTATATGTGCTCACGACTCATGTCTTCAGGAAGTGGCGATTCTGTCACGAAATGCCTGTGTGAGAGGCTGTGACTACTGATCAGGACCACTCTTTTTCCGCTCTGCTCTATGGCCTTTGCACAAGCCTCCCCTAGAGCACTAGCCTGAGCGTTCATCACTTCCTCAGAGTAGTAGTGTGCGTTCCTATTGCTACTGATTGTCACTAGTGGCTTGTCCCAATCGGGATTTAGCATATGGCATGAGGTAATCGTCCCATAATCGATTCTGAAATCTGGATTCCTCATCATCTTCGTGATAATACCTGAATCACCAGCGACTTCACACATCTTTTCGGCCAAATCTACATCGACAATTATATCATAATTAAAGCGGAAGATATTAGGAAAGATAGGATCGACTGATTTTGATTTGAATTCTGGTAGCCCTAGAAAGTGAGTCCCAATGTATGTTTGCCAATGTGGCGTAAAGATCACCAAAGCATCGTAATCAATCGTTTTTAGTTTCCTTGCCAATCTATTGTAGCCCCATCTCAGTGTTTCCCAACCTCCTTCCGAGAAGGCCTCGTTCTGTTCTGGATTCTCTGCATAAACAACATGTGGTGGATGCGGTGCGAGGCAACCTAGCACAATCTCTCCCTTCGCCATGATACTGCGAGGTCACCAAATCCAAAGAAAACCTTCCGGCTCCCAGTAGCCTTCATTGGGTGGGCCTCGACCCACTACCATGAAGTGGGATGAGCCGCCCCTCTGGCCAGTTGCTGTACCCAGCCTTGTTGGCTTTGTCGCCGCCTGCATCCCTCATTTGGTTGAAGGTATACCCAGGCTATTCGATTGGGATCTAACAACTCCATTTCTTGCGCTTGTAATCCTATCACCTCTGTTATTTTTCTCTCCAGAGCCAGCAGGTGGGAGTAAGGAATTGATAATCGGAGCGAATATTGGGATGCTTCTGGCATTTTTACCACAACTTATCTTCTTCCCTTGGTTCATCATTGTAATTCTGTCTTGGATTTTCCAATCCATGGTGGTCTGGAGAAAAAATTTCCCGGCTTTCCGAGTTGGAACCTGGATAGGACTAGGTTCTGTTTCAGGACTTTTCATGGGAGCTCTTTTCGCTCATTTTGTTATCTGAGAAATATAGGCTGCTCAATACATAACCGGTAATGGCGAATGCGGGTATCGATGAAAGAATAGCGGTCCAAAGAAGATCGCCATCGACATATTCTGCTGTAACTCTAACCTCTCCAATCCCAGAATCCCCCCCCAGAGTCGCTAGAACGTAATGCCCATCATAAACTGAGGGGGTTTCTACTTGAAAATCTATTTTTTCTCCCGGGCCTAGAAGACGAATATCCTCTATCTCGAAGGCGGACCAGTCAATCTTTCCATTTTTAGCATGATCTTTCACCAAATCTCTGTGAATTACTAAAACTTCTACTTCCTCAACCCCCACATTTCTGATTTCAATATCTGCCGGGTGCCACAGACTGTGGACTTCAATTACGTCAAGATTCACATCCCCAGGTCCGAATCTCATGTTGGGGTTTTCTTCATCCGTGCCCGGTCCGTCCACAATGATGACCAGGAGGAGTATGGTTCCGATAATTGAGAAGAATCCTGCTACTGCTGCCTCCTGTCTTTTAGGAAAAATTGACCTCCACCCTTTCTGGCTGATTTTTCTGATTCTTGGTTGAAAGTTATGGGTGAAAATGGCGCATATTGCTGCCACAATTGCACCCGGAATAACATCAGATATCCAATGAATTCCAAGATACTGGATACTGAAAAGGTAAATCGGAATATTTGCTGCTACAAATAAGTCGAACTCTCTATGCCTCCACTGGTTTATACTAATTCCAAGATCATTAACATGCAATCTATTGATTATTAAGAGCCCTAATGGGATGCCTACATGTAGGCTGGGGAATCCGTTGTCTAATGGATCAACCTCGGTGAAGAAGAATAAATTCCATGAATTGTGATACATTAAAGCATCCATTCCCGGCATGTATGTTGATGTCACCTCTATGTTGAAGAATAGATAGAGAGGGACAGCTAGAACATATACAATAAAATAGTTCATCACGGCCTTGTCAGCCATCACTTCATCTCTGCTCAGAATGTAATAAATGGGGCTGAACCAAATTAGGAATAGGTAAACGAAAAGATAATGAAAAGATAATAAATCACTAAGAAAATCATTTCTGAACGTCTCTTGAACCCAGAGTGTTATTTCACCCTCAAAACCGTGTACGTAGTGAGTAAAACCCCCCACTCTCGGCTTTATTGCCTCGTTATGTTGGTCGATGAAAGCTTTGAAACCGTACATTATTAGAAAAACAGAAATGTGCCATTTGTACCCCTTTGATCTGATCTCTCCGAGCAAATCTCTGAGAGGGACCCTCATTTCTGGCTCATCCCTTGTCAGACCCCTTTGGATTGGAATAGTCATCAGCAATATTGCTCCCATTACCGTCTCATAAGGTCCGAATGGCCATTGCATAGGTGATTCGAATAATCTAAGAGTCATGAAAGTTACACAAGTTATCGCCCAATTCTATTCATTACCCTCCCCAATCCATAAGTCGTGTTACTACGGGCGGATTTCATGGATGGGCATCAACTATGGCTCTCTCACTGCGAAAAAATAGGTTTTTCCCCCTCACCAAAAAGATACGAGGAGGGAACTAGAACGTCTCAAGACGCTGCAGATCAGCTCGGTTGCGAGATCTCGCATATAGCCAAATCTATCGTGTTTGAAGGAGAAGATGGAGCAGTTGTAGTAATTACCTCTGGATCAAATAGAGTAGATAGAAAGAGGAAGCTAAAACGGATCCTGGGATTTAAACCAGGAATGGCAAATCACGAATATGTCTTGAGAAGTACAGGATACGCTATTGGTGGAGTCCCTCCATTTGGGCATACTAGCCCTTCTACCATACTGATGGATGAAGATCTAATGCAATATGACGAAGTCTGGGGTGCCGGTGGAACTCCACAGACGGTTTTCCCAATTAATCCAGAACATCTCAGATTCTTATCTGGAGCAATTCTTGGGGATGTGAAGCAATAAATGTCCAATGCCATTGAGAAGTTAATTCTGGCTGCATCCAAATTGAGGGATGAATCGGAGGTTTTGGCACGGAGGTTAGAAAATGATGGAATTGCAGATTGTGTATACAACCCGTTGATGTATGCATGGCAACTTCATGAGGCATACATCCGACTGGCCGGAGGTTCCGGTGCTAAGACCATCCTATTGGGGATGAATCCCGGACCACATGGGATGGGTCAGATGGGGATTCCCTTCGCAGCAACCTCTGTAGTTAGGAATTTACTAAAAATATCCGATATTGAAGTCGGACAACCCGCTAGGAAACATCAGAATAGGAAAGTAAATGGGCTGATGCACCCAAAAGAGGAGGTCTCGGGAACAAGACTTTGGGGAGTCCTATCACAAAGGTATGGGGCCGCAAGTGAAATCTTTCGTAATGTGTTCGTTCTGAACCATTGCCCACTGATGATCTTCTCGGGTGCACGGGGGACGAATATCACTCCGAACAACATATCTGGAAATGTTGTGGATGAGCTATTGGCTACTTGTGACGAGCACCTGAGACAAGTCGTTACATCATTAGGTGCCAACAAGGTAATCGGTGTAGGAAAATACGCCGAGTCCAGAGCCATAAAAGCACTTTCAGGGACACAAAACACAATACTATCTTGCTGGCATCCTTCTCCCGCATCTCCGCTAGCGAATAGGAACGGAGGAGCTGACTGGAGGGAGAACATACTGGCAGTATTGCCATGATGGTTGTTCTGACTACACCTGATATCCTAGACAACAGTTAAGTTTCGACCTTATCTGTAGGTTGTTATGCAGTGGCCGACTTTACCACAAAAAGTTCTACAAAATGCCGAGGAATTCGGAGAAAAACCAGCTTTAACCCAGAGGAAGGAATCCGGTGAAACTGAGACGTTGACATGGTCTGAATACTCCGATTTCGTCATGGATATTTCTCGCTCCCTCATAGCTCTGGGGCACGAGGAAGGGGACAGAATTAGTATCTACAGCTTCAACAGAAAGGAATGGTTTGCGTGTTACGCAGCTTCGTACTTTACGAACGGCGCAGCAGTAGGAGTCTACCACACCTGCTCGCCTGACGAGGTAGAATGGATAGTCGGTAACTCGGGGTCCAAGTTTGTCTTCGTCGGACACAACCCCCAATGGGGCAAGGATCCAGATAAGCTCCCAAGGAACAGACTCTCAAAAATACTGGACTCTCTACCCGAAGTAGAGCACGTTATTATGCTCGAGGATGAGGAAAAAATGGACCACCCCAAAGCAATGTCATGGGACGATTTTCTCTCCAAGGGTTCGGAGGTTGAAGTCTCGGCGGTGGAGGAAAGAATTGCTAATATCACACCGAACTCAACTGCATCCCTGATTTACACGTCGGGGACAACAGGAAATCCAAAAGGAGTCGAACTAACGCATCAAAATTTCGCGTTCATTACAAATCAGGTCGTTGATCTAATTGTCCCCCTCGATCGTCATGACAACTACATATCTTGGCTGCCGCAAGCTCACTCCTTCGGCCAGGTCTGCGACAATCATGCCTTCACAGTTATGGGGCTAAATATGACCACAGTGAGAAATCCACTGGATATCATCGACTACGCCAAGGAAATACAGCCAGACTTCTTCGTCGGAGTTCCCAGGATCTACGAGAAGGTATATTCCAACGTCAAGGCTGCAATTGACTCCAAGCCAATAATCAGGATTGGACTCCAGGTGCCTCTACTGAAATCAGTCCTAGCCAAGGCCATTAGGAGGAAAGCCGGTTTCCTCAACTGCAAACACGCAATAACTGGAGCTGCACCTATAAACCCGGAGATAATCCAGCTTTTCCACTCCATCGGAATCAACATCTTCGAGGCATATGGACTTACTGAAACCACTGCGGGGATGACATTCAACTGGAAAGGAAATAACAAGACAGGATCGATAGGGGTGCCTTGCCCAGGGACGGAAGTAAGAGTCGAGGATGACGGGGAACTGTCGTTCAAGGGGGCAAACATCATGAAGGGATACTACAATAATCCCGAAGCCAATGCCGAGGTCTTCGATGGGGACTGGTTCAAGACTGGTGACCTCGGGAGAATAGACGAAGACGGCTACATTCACATCACAGGCAGAAAGAAGGAGATTTACGTATCATCCGGAGGGAAGAACGTAGCACCATTGGTCATCGAGGAGACCATTAAGTCAATCCCTGTTCTATCTCAGGTCTTCCTAGTTGGGGATGGCCGGAAATACTGCAGCGCACTGGTAACCCTTGACGTGGGAGTAATACTTCGCGACAACCTTGGCATGAATCCTGACAAAGTTCCAAAAGACCCTATTGAGCAAATCGAGGAACTTGAGAGAAGGGGTCACAAGCTGTCTGATTTCGTGGAGAGCGAAGAGATTAGGTCGGACATCGAATCACAAATAATGGAACTTAACAAGCGGTTCATGAACCCAGAACAAATCAAAAAATTCACTATCCTTCCAAGGGACCTGAATATCGACTCAGGAGAACTTACTCCAACTCTGAAAATCAGAAGGAAGCAGATACGAGAGAACTGGGCCCATGAGATAGAGGCTATGTACTCTGACGCTTAGACTGGTGCTCCCATGGAGCTAGGCGCCTGGGCGGCCCTTGCAACGGTTTTCATACTCGGTGCGATGAGTCCCGGGCCTTCCTTGGCAGTGGTTCTTAGGAATACTGTGTCAGGAGGTCGCAGGCAGGGGATTTCAACAGGAATAGGTCATGGAATAGGATTCGGAATCTATGCCTTTCTCTCTGCATTCGGGATTGCGACTGCTCTCTCTGCGAACGAGAATGTCGAGTACTTTCTTCGTTGGGGGGGCATTTCTATACTCCTATGGCTTGGATACAACTTCATCAGACATGCATTTTCTGAAAATACTCCGAGTCAAGATCACGGAGAATCGGCAGGTCCTTCCGATGGGGCTGGATTCATTCAGGGCTTTTCCATAGCCGTCTTGAATCCTAAGATTATGGCTTGGATGCTCGCCCTATATGCACCATTCATAGAAGCCGATTTCTCTCTCGAGACCCTCATCGGCATGGGCCTTCTGGGGATGGCAATTGATGGATCTTGGTATGTCTCCGTTGCTGTGCTCCTGACGACGGGTAACAGGGTCGAGATGCTGAGATCAAAGGCTCATCTTATCGACGGGGCAATGGGCCTCTTGATGTTCTTCTTCGCCGGAGTTCTACTCATTAGGGTTTAGACACTACCTAATGTTATGATTATCAGACCCACTAATGCAAGGAACAGTAGAAGTAGAATAGAAGCGACTGTGATAATCCCATATGCGAAGTATTTGTTCCCTCTTGAAAAGCCCCAAACTATCCCCCCTATGAAGGATATGGGCCAAATAAGAAAGCCAAAAAGAATGAGAATATCAGGCCCATCAAGAATGTCAAAACTAGTCATCATGAAAATAGCATATATCACCCACGTTACAATCGGATATACGATCAAGCCTGTAGCGAACCACGCCCAATTCGGAAGCCCCCCTATCTTGGTGGGGTCATTGGCAGAGCCCAGAAGGCCATCACTTCCAGTATTGAAAGATGAAACCTCACCGCTAAGAAGAGTTACATTCGATTCGGACGAGCCTTGTTCGCCAACAAACGTATTTTCCCCAAAACCAGAGGCAATTTCCACCGACTCGGGCTTATCCTCCATATTCCACGAACATTGACTTTGCTATTGAATAGTATCCCGGAAATTACAAATCTCCCATTTTTTTCAGTCAACGCATTCTTGTGGCACTGTCTTTTCGGCAGTACGTGGAAAGTACCCCCGGAAGCAGCGATTCTGCGCAAAAGGTTGTGGATTACGATAGAAAAACCCCTCTCAGAGTCATTACGGCAGCGGCAATTTTTGATGGACACGATGCAGCAATTGGAATCTTCCGTAGAATCCTCCAAAGTCAGGGTTGCGAGGTTATCCACCTTGGTCATGACAGAGGTGCAGATGAAGTCGCTAGAGCTGCGATACAGGAGGATGCTCACGCTATCGCAATCACCTCTTACCAAGGGGGCGCCGTGGAGATGTTCACTCATACAAAACAGATACTGGATGAATATGGCTTCAAACATGTATTCCTATTTGGAGGGGGCGGGGGGACTATCCTTCCACATGAGATAGAACTTCTCAGGAATAATGGAATTGCAAGAATATACTCTCCAGATGATGGTAGAGAAATGGGACTGGTTGGGATGGTTCAAGATGCTATGAAAAATGCCCAGAACATCGATTTGCTAGATGAATCTAGGTTCAAATCCATAGATGAACCAGTTTTTGCTGCCGACCACGCGTCAGTTTCGCTGCTCTTGACGATGGCAGAGAACAATACATCGACCTCTCTCTCTGAAACGATTGAATTAGCACGGTCAAGACCTGTTGAGGAAGAGTGCCCAGTAGTTGGGATAACGGGGACGGGAGGTGCCGGTAAGTCCAGTCTAATGGATGAGGTAATGCTACGAATACGTAGAGACAATCCCGAAGCTAGAGTGGCACTACTGGCAACAGATCCTACCAGAAAGAAGACCGGAGGCGCACTATTGGGAGATAGAATCAGGATGAATTCGTTGACAGATTCGGGGCTTTACATGAGATCATTCGCAAGTAGGGGAAGCGGCAGAGAAATTGCCAATTGCATAGGGCGTGCCATTCAGGTCTGCAAAGCGGTCGGTTTTGACTTGATATTGGTAGAAACCAGTGGAATAGGACAGGGTAATGACGCGATCACAGAAGTTGCCGATGCATCCCTATATGTCACCACTAGGGAGTATGGTGCACCCAGTCAACTTGAGAAGCTAGCAGCATTAGACTTCGCAGATATTGTAGTTTTGAACAAGTTCGATAGGCCCGGTGCAGAGGATGCATTGGCCGAGATAAGAAAGCAGTTTCAGAGGAACAGGGAGGCATTCGATTCCAACCCAGAGGAAATGCCTGTTGTCCCCACGATAGCTAGCCAGTTCGCAGACGCCGGAGTAGACCGTCTTTGGGAGATGCTCGCAGATCTATTGAATTCAGATTTTCAATGCGAATTCTCGTCTACAGCAGCTGTAATGGGGCACGACGGTCTGCCTGCTAGAGAGGCCCCGATACCGCCCGAGAGGCAAGGATATCTCGCAGAAGTAGCTGCAGCAGTAAGAAGCTATCATAAAGAAACAGAAGAAACATCGAAAGTCCTTAGCTCTGTACAAAGATTGGAGTCAGCAGCAAATCATATGGCTTCTAATGGAAAAGAATCCGTATCTGAAGATATAATCGAGCAGGCTGAGGAATTGAGGGATAAGATCCCGAACTCAGTTTGGGAATCTATTGACGACTTTGATTCTAAAGCGGAAGCTTACCGTTCAGGACAGGCGAGTTATAATGTTCGAGGTAATGAGATTCCAGTCAAGACAACCCACGAAACATTGTCAGGGACTAGGATTCCTCGTGTAGCACTTCCGCAGACCAATGATTTTGGGGAAAAAATAAAATGGATTCGAAAAGAAAATGCTCCCGGCTCATTCCCATTCACCGGAGGGGTCTTCCCATTCAGGAGAGAAGACGAACTGCCTGTGCGAATGTTCGCTGGAGAGGGAAGCGCCGAAAGGACAAACAAGAGGTATCATTTCCTTTCCAAGGATCAACCATTTAATCGATTATCTGTCGCATTCGACTCACCTAGCCTTTACGGAAACGACCCCCAAGAAAGACTCGATATTTTTGGAAAGGTTTGCGAGTCCGGAGTCAGCATCAGTACACTCGACGAAATGGAAAGACTGTTCGATGGTTTCGATTTGTGCTCTCCGGAAACCTCGGTCAGCATGACAATTAATGGAAACTACTGGTGGCATCTAGCTGCATTCTTCAAGGTCGCAATACGTCAGCAGATTAGTAAATTCAAAGAAGAAAACGGACGTAACCCAGACGAGAAAGAAACCTCAGAAATAACCTCTTTCGCACTTTCAAATGTCAGGGGTACTGTCCAAGCAGACCAACTGAAAGAGGCCATGGGCCAGAATACTCTGGTCTTCAATCTAGATACCGCTCTTAGGATGATGGGCGATGTAGCCGAATTCTACGTAAATCATGACATTCGAAATCACTACTTCGTTAGCATTAGCGGGTACCACATCGACGAGGCAGGAGCTAACCCGATTACTCAAGCAGCTCTAACTCTGTCTAACGGCCTAACCTATGTTGAACTGTTTAAGTCCAGGGGACTCGATCCAGACAAATTTCTGCGCAACTTCTCTTGGTTTTTCTCAAATGGGATGGATCCTGAATATGCGGTAATAGGGAGAGTATCGCGCAGAATCTGGGCAATTGCAATGAGAGATCTTTATGGCGCCGGGGAAAGAGGACAGAAACTGAAGTACCATATCCAGAGTAGCGGGCGTTCCCTACATTCCCAGGAATTTACATGGAATGACTACAGGACCACTCTCCAGGCGCTCTATGCCCTGGCAGACAATGCCAACAGCTTGCATACAAATAGTCGAGATGAGGCTTTTGGGACCCCTACTGAGGAAACAGTTAGAGACGCAGTAGCAATACAATTAATCCTCGCAAAGGAGTATGGATGGCTTAGGAACGAGAACCCACTTCAAGGGTCTTTCATAGCAGAGTTTCTTACTGACGAAGTTGAAGAAAAGGTCCTCCGAATCTTTGAGGAAATGAATAGTAGGGGCGGAGTTCTGGGGTCTCTCGAAGTCAACTACCAACGCAATCGAATCCAAGATGAGGGAATGGTATACGAGCATAGGAAGCATACAGGAGAGACTCCTATCATCGGAGTAAACACATTCACCGACCCAGAATCAAACGTACCATCAGCCGAAGAATTCGACATAGAAGTCACTCGTTCCGACGAGACTGAAAAAATGATGGTAATCGAGAGAAACAGAGAATTCCGGCAAGAAAACTCTCGTCATTCCGAGGAAGGGATAAAGCGAATTAAAAAAGTTGCACGTGAAGGTGGAAACTTATTCGAAGTAATGATGGACATAGTAGAGCATTGCTCAGTCGGTCAAGTAACTCAGGCATTATTCGACAGCGGTGGAAAGTTCAGAAGAAATATGTGATTTTTTTCCTTATCTCGGCATTTTTCCGAGACTTCACTAATCGTCCCTACAAACGCCCAACTGCCTCAATGTTCTTAACCCCAAATGGAACGACTAGTGTTGTTGTCGGTTATTTTTATTCTCGACGACTGAGGTGAAGGGATGCATCTAGTCAGAATCGAGGTCGAGAACTTCAAGTCATTTGGAGGGCAAACCGAAATACCATTCGAGCAAGGATTCACAGCAATTACCGGACCAAATGGTAGTGGAAAATCCAATTGCGGGGATGCAATTGGTTTCGTTCTTGGTCCAAGGTCCACAAAATCACTTAGAGCCTCAAATGTGTCTGAATTAATCTTCAATGGCGGAAAGACAGGTAGCCCAGCAAAACATATGTCTGCGACTTTAGTTTTCAGTAATACTCCCGAGGTTGGGGGTAGGAGGCGGCTTCGCTCTGACTCCGATGAGGTATCTTTCACGAGATCCGTAAGACTGAACAGGAAGGGGGCCACGGTTTCATCATTCAGAATCAATGATAATCCCTCCTCGGCTACCGAGATGAGGAGAGTTCTGTCTGAAGCAGGATTAAGCGGCGATGGTTACAACATCGTCTTGCAAGGGGACGTAACTAACCTTGCTACAATGACCCCTCACAAGAGGAGGGGCGTGCTAGAGCAAGTAGCGGGAGTCACAGCCTATGATGAGGAAATCCGAAAGGCAAATACCCAACGTAAGCATGTTGAAAACAGCATAGAGACTATCGATATCTTCGAAGCAGATCAGAAGGGGAGGCTGAAGGAGCTAGAGAAGGAAAGAGAGCAGGCCCTGAAATTCAGGCAGCTGAAAGAAGAATCAGACTTAGCACGACTGACTCTTGAGCAATCTAAGCATAGAAACCGCCAAGGCGAGGTCTCTTTACTCTCAGAAGAAAGATCCAACTACACAGCTAAGGAGAAAGAACTCTCCGAGGAGATGTTAGACTCCAGTAGAAGACTTGATGATTACGACGCTCAAGTTGTTCAAATTGGTAAAGAACTCGAAGGAGTATTGAGTGGGGATGCAAAGGGAATTTTAGACAAGATCAGACAACATGAGATAGATCTGGAGACTGCTTCTGATAGGATTGGCGATTACAGCAGATCTATCTCTACAGCAAAGGAGGAAATAGAGATACTAGTCCGAGAGAGAGAAGGGGCAGAATCGGCCCGTTCTAAATCAGAGCAGAGAATCTCGGAGCTTCAAAGGTCCGTTATCGATTCAAAGGAAGCTCTGAATAAAGCATCAGAAGATGAAGACAAGGCTCGGCAGGCAATCGAGTCCGGGGACAAGCATGGGCGCGATCTGAACAGAATTCTAGGCAAGGCTACCGAGAAAGAGCAGTTAGCCAATGGGAAATATTCCCAAGCACAATTGGATTACGATCGTGCCAATCAAAGGTCACAGATAGCCTCGGAAAACCTTGCAGATATTGAGCAGGCATTCGAGTCGGCAGAATTGGAGAGGGATGACTTTTCCCTAATGGGCGAGGATCTCGAGGATTCGAGCCCTGAAGGCAATAGGGAGTCTCTGGCAAAGGAACTGATGGCCCTTCAGAAGCAGGAGAGGTCTCTAGTGGATGATCGTGACAGGGCCGAGTCAAAACTCAGGAATGCCGAAATGGGTATGGCCAAGGCCAAGGCGAGGATGGAAGCCAGGTCAAGTACCCCGGGTTCCGCACACACTCTTGCCGCCTTATCCAGACTAAGAGAAAGTGGCGATATCCATGGAATTCTGGGCACACTAGGCGAGTTAGCTACGCCTAAGGACCCCTCTCACGAAGAAGCACTGTCTTTCGCCTTTGGTGGCGGACTCAGAAGCATAGTGGTGACTTCTGATCATGTAGCCTCGAAATGTATAGCCTGGCTCCGAAAGAACGGAGGAGGTAGAGCCACGTTTCTTCCTTTGAACAAACTCTCAGTATCACGTCCCCAGGGCAGGGCGCTGTTAGTAGCAAGGAACCAGGGGGTGGTGGGCTTTGTTCACGATCTGCTGGAATACGACCAGAGTGTCGAGACAGCCGTGCGCTATGCTGGCAGAAATACACTAGTTGTCGATTCCATGGATGTTGCCAGAGAGAACATGGGCGGAGTTAGGATGGTAACCATAGATGGATCGGTGATCGAGAGCTCTGGTGCAATGACTGGCGGATCATCTTCCAAGCGGGATCGCCCAAGATTCGATGGGTCCGGAGCAGTTAACTCGGGAATAGAGAGGATGGAGATGGCCGTACAAGAGGCTGACCTAATCTTTTCAACAGTAGACGGTGCTCTCAGGGAACTTAGGAGAAATCAACAGGAACTTAGGGATAGGATCCATGGTCTCGATAACGATGATCACTCAGTAAGAGTTAGAAACTGGAAGGCAGACATGGAGAGGGCAGAGAAAGCAGTTAATGATTGCAAGACTAAGCTGAAGGCTGCAAATAATGAGTTCGAGGATTGTGAATCAGAGAAAGCCAGACTTTCCGAAATTTGTGAAAATTCTAGGTTGAGTCTGGAAGAAGCAACCAATGAACGAGCCAGGGCAGCTGAGGATCTCCAGAACCACACCCCAGACCACTTATCTGATAGGCTCAGAGAAGCAGAGAGGACCAGGACAGAGGCAGAGCGAACTCGAGTAATGTCGGAGGCTTCGATAGACACATCAACTCAACAACTGAAGATACTGATTGACAGGGTGGCAGAGCTAGATAGACAGACAAAATCACAGAGAGACTCCATATCGAGGTCCGAAAAGGAAATAGATGAGCTAGAGTCAAACATTTCTGATTCTGAGTCAGAACTCCTAGAACTAAGGGAGCAGGCTTCTCAGTTCGATGAGGAACAGAGCCTCTTGAACGAAAAGAGGGACCAGATCGTCGAGGAGCGCGCCAGCCTCAGGGCTCACTTGGAGAGGATTTCCCAGGAGAAGCAGAATATTTCTAGTAGACTCGAAGATCTTAGCATACAAATCAAGCAGAGACGCGAAGCACTGGACGAGATTGTGGCCGAACTAGAGGCGGCCGGAATCCCGATCCCTACTGAAGACGCGCACCTGCCTACAGTCGCGGAGGCGGAGCGGAGCGTGCAGGGGCTCGAGCGCCGCCTCCGCGCCCTCGGAGACGTAAACATGTTGGCTATAGATCAATATGAAATCGCCACTTCTCGAATCTCCGACTTAATTTCCGATGGGAAACTATTGAGAAAGCGTAGAGACGAACTTTCGGTAATTGCAGACCAGTTGGAGGCAGAGAGGAAGACCAGGCTGCTAAACGTTTTTGAGCACGTTAACAACAACTTCCGCAGAGTCTACGAGATACTACAACCGACTGGGAGAGGAGAGTTGAAACTAGAGAACCAGGAAAGCCCCTTCGAGGGTGGCTTGGAGATGGCATGCGTGCCACCCGGTAAGAGTCGGAATACCAGACGTACCGCATTATCCGGAGGTGAGAAGTCGATGGCAGCCCTGGCACTAATTTTCGCAATTCAGGACTACGAGCCTAGCCCATTCTACTATTTCGATGAGGTAGATCAGAACCTAGATCCATTCAATTCCGAGAAGATAGCAGCTCTATGCAGAATGCGTAGTGGAATGGCCCAGTTCATCATGGTCACTCTTAGAAAGGTAAGCCTGACTCTGGCGGATCACCACATAGGAATCACACATGCTGGGAATGGATGTAGCCAGAGGATTACTGATTTCGATCGTGCCGCAGCTTTGGACCTAAGCGATGAGATCGAGGCTGAGGAGAGAGCTAGAGCAGAATCCGAGGCCGAGAAAGAGGCGATGCCAGAACTACCATCTCCCGGAGATATGCCAAAGACTCCCGAACCCCTCCCAATGCCTTCAAGCCTAGGGGGGCTTGCTGATCGAGCAGGAGCCGAGATCCACGTAGAGAATACTGGGATAGATGAGGGTCAGGGTTTACAGAGTCTTATCGAACGTTCGGAGGAAGTCTCAGAGGATATACAACAGTCCACCGAAGTGCCAAGGGAGCCCGGTGAAGAAAATACGCCAACTCCTGAGATCGAAGCCATGGAGGAAGCTTAGTGATCTTCGGAGAGCAAATGAGGGATGAAGTAGTCCTACGACTTCTCGAGGGTCAACCCGATTTAGAAACAAGTAAATTCCTTGATAGGCTGATGGAGCTCTCCACTCTAGAGGAAGCAGAACATCAGTTCCTTATCGACCCATTCGACCGGTCAGTTGCCCTGGTCTTCCAGATGTTCCAATCCAGTGACCTGGATCCTTGGGATGTCGATCTGTCAAGCTTTATCGAGATGTTCAATGAGAGGATAGAAACGGCCGAGAATATCGATCTTCCCTCCTGCGGTCGCATGATTCGGATGGCATGGTCAATTCTCCGAGGCCAGGCTAAATCACTAATTGAAAGGCAGGAAAGAGCGATGCACCTCGATGAAGAGGTAGAGTGGGACTTCGAAGGGGGCTGGGAGGCGGAATTCGATGATGCTGACTACAACTTCTCACTAGGAGTAATGACTGGAGCTGCAGACGAATCCCTACCTTCTATATTCGAAGGAAGAATCCACCGTGATGAGGGAAGGCCAGTTACTCTTGGTGAGCTACTTTTGGGGCTGAAGGACGCCAGTAGAATCGCGGAAGAACAGAGAACACGAGAGAAAATCGCCAAGGAGAGAAGGGAGGCTCACGACAGGGAGAGGGCGAGATTCAGCGGAAGCCTACATGTAGAGGATTTAGAGGGGGACCTGAAGAGAACATGGGAGGCTCTCAAGTCCAGATCAATGGAGTCAGAGTCGGTAGGACTCAGTGACGTCGCGGAAGAACTCATCATAAAATCACAAACCGGCTTAGGAGGGGAGGAAGCCAAAACCGAATCCCAAGTCACCGCCTTTGTTTCTAGTCTATTCCTCACAAACAGGGGATACATCTCACTCGAACAGGAGGGAGGTTACAACGGCAGAATCCTGCTGGGAGATCTATGGGGCGGTTCAAATGACTACGAAAAACTAACCGAGAAACTTCACCCAGCACCGGATTCTTTGGAGGCTTCAAATGTCTAACCCACAATTGACCACTGTACTCGAAGCAATCCTTTTCGGCGCTGGGAGATCGATGTCTCTAGGGGAGCTCTCGGAGATTCTCGGAGAGCCAAAGGGGGTAATCCACGTCGGCCTATCCAAACTCAGGAAAGACTTCGAACAGAGGGAGGGGGGCGCTCTACAGTTGACCGACGTATCGGGAAGGTGGATTTTCGAGGTCAAACCAGAACTTTCCTCATTCTTGCCGGAGTCATTCAGAGCTGATATCCCTCAGAGACTACTTCCCGCCGCTGCACTAATCGCCTACCACCAACCAATGCAACAGTCACAGCTGAAGGATATGCTGGGGCAGAAGGCATACGATCATGTCCGTGATCTAGCTTCCATGGGCTTAATCGACAGAAGAAGGGAAGGACTCACTAGAAGGCTCACTACAACAAGAAGATTCGCAGAGTACTTTGGTTGCCCCGAAGTAGAATTCAGGAAAGTGCGATCATGGTTCAGGTCAGAAGCGGAAAAGATGGGGCTGACAAGTGCTGAGCTGGCTGCTTCCCTCGCTCCAGACGAGCAAATGACAATTTCAGAGTTCTCAGACAGTTCTGCCAAGGGAGTCGAAGCAGGCTTAGGTGACTAATTCCACTATCTTCGAGCTAGGCCTTCGAAAACCAAAGCCATCTCAAGTAGCACCAACATCGGCCCGCCAACTAGGAATAGCGATATCGGGTCTGGTGGTGAAATCAGAGCACCGATGAAAAGTGCTGCAAACCAAATCAATCCGCGGTTTTCTACAATCAAGCTCTTTTCTATTACTTGACTCCTTAGCAACACAAAGACAACAACAGGAACTTGGAAACCAACTAGAGAAGAGAAATAAAGGCCAGTAACAAAACCTACCCATGATTGTAGTTGCCAAGTAGATTGAAGACCAGATGAAGCCGAATCCTCGGCAAGATATTCAAGAAGGAAAGGAATCAGAATTTCATGTGCATATACTAATCCAAATATTCCTAGAATTATTATCATGATTATCGATAAAAGAACGCCAGAAATTGCCTCACCACTTAGAGAATAATCGCCACTCACCCTCCTATTGCCAACCCAACTCAAATCCAAAATTATAGCTCCAACTGTCATCCCAATTGCAATTTGTGAAGCTATTCTTAATTGAAGAAGAACCACCTCTAGCGGTTGTAGAACAATTAATTCTACTCCTTCAGGGACAAATCCATCGGTTTCCAACAACCACTCGATTATCATCTCTGCCGCTGGATAGCCCGCAAAGAATCCCAAGGCAAAAATTGAGAAGTACAATCTCCTTCTTTTCTCAAAATGGGCAATTATTCCCTGCATTTCTTCGCTTCTGAGAATATTCACAGGCCTACCTCCATGACTCACGTTCGACATCTCACTGGTGAATTCATCGATGAATTAAGCCTTCTTCAGAATCACCGTAAGTAAGTCTCCATCCTTCAGAAGATGATCCAAACCAACCCTCTGCCAATCAAACTTGGCACTAGGTCCCTTTACCCTTGCATACCTGAACTTCCTTAGAAAGTCACGATGTAATTTCGCACAAACATCCCTTACGGTCGAAGTATCCTTCACTATTAGGGGCTCTACCAGGTCGGCCTCTTGTCCCTGTGGCTTCAGGAATATCGACATGAATCCAAGATTATCGAAAATGAAGTCCTTCATTTCCTCAATACCCGCGCCTGTTTTCGCCGAGACGTTTAGCACAGGCCAACCTCCGGGAAGCCCCTCATATGCTCTTTCTAGATCCTTCTTGTTCGCCAGATCAATCTTGTTTACTACCACTACTGCTCTATTGTAGATTCGATTGCCGGCCAATGTGTCTACTATGTGATCGTCAGTAACATCAGTCCTAAGAGTAACAGTCGCTGAGACAATCCCAAAGCTCCTGACAATTGCCTGAATCTCTTCATCCTCTAGATTCGTTTGCTCTAATGTGGATCTGACTTCTATGCCACCTCTTCTAGTCCTGGAAATGAAAACTTGGGGAGGCTCCTGATTTAACCTCATCCCAGACTTCCATAATTCTCTATCCAGAACTTGGAAATGGGATTTTTGAAAAGGATCGATAACGTACAGTACCATGTCCGAACCGCGAATTACGTTCAGGATTTCCTTTCCCCTACCCTTCCCCTCCGAGGCACCCTTAATCAGACCCGGGAGGTCGAGTATCTGGATCTTGGCCCCTCTATGTTCCATTAACCCTGGAATACAAGTCAGAGTAGTAAATTCAAAATTTCCAGCATCAGATTCAACTTCTGTAAGCTGGGAAATTAGACTAGATTTCCCGACACTAGGAAAACCAACAAGTGCCACAGAGGCATCTCCTGATTTCTTAACTTCGAATCCCTGTGCACCTCCACTAGCTCTAGAGTGCGCTTGAGCCTTCTCCTTCTTGTGCCTAAGTGCTGCAATTTTTGCCTTAAGTTTCCCAATATGGCCCTGCGTGGCCTTGTTGTACTTGGTCTTGGAAATCTCATCTTCTAACGACTTGATTTGCTCTTCTATGGTCGCCATTCCATCACTGCCTCCCGTGTGCCAACTATTCTTGTTGGCTAAGCCTCACATTCTTGAATCCGGTGGCAAGTTTACTCCAGAATTCTACGAGCGAGGGTATTTGGACATCTTCGGCCCATGAGTTGCATGGCCGACGTGATCTTGTATCTCGTTGACCGGAATCAGTTCGACCAGATTATGGCCCTGAGTGTAGAGGAAATAACGTTCGGAATGGAAAGCTCTCAGATGAGGTGGCTCAGACCGGAGCATGACTCTAGATTTCACAGAGATTTCGATGTTGATCTAGAAGGGGATATTTTGGAGGCGATTGACTCACTAGATGATTTCGATCCCAGGGCAAGAGCTCTCGACCTTGATAAGAAAACATCATCAGACTTGTTTTTGTGTCTTGCACAATGGTGTTCAACCTCTCAGTGGAGGTGCTGGGAAGCTCGGCTTTTCCTATATGTCGAACCGACTCTACCCGTAACAGGAACAAAACCTCTCGATTTTACTTCTCCTCTGATCTGGAGGGAATTTTCAGATGAATTATCTAGAACAGATAAATCAAGTTTTTCCGAGTCAGTGGTACTTGATTGGATGACTAGGAGGGAGGAAATGGGTGAGACCATGGAACCCTCCGAGGATCCGATGATACTCCCGACAATGAATTCCCACCGAACTCTAAGCGAATCACTTTTTTTGTTCATCCAAGAATATAGAAATCAAGGTCTACAGCTGTTAATAGGAAGGGAATTTCTGGATAGCGAGAAATGGAATCTAGGTGGATCACTAATTTCTGAGATCGAAGGGGTGCAAAATGTCTGAGCTACCACTAGAACCATCGCCTCCAAGAAGTCAACTAGGTCCGGGTATTGTAGTGCTGGGTAGATTCCAACCTCTCCACAAAGGTCACGCAAACATGATTATCGCTGCGGAAAGTTGGCGTTCCACCAACGCTGAAGATCAACCTCTGATAATTGCTATCGGGTCTTCGAACCAACCCCAATCTATCCGCAATCCTTGGACTTATCAAGAGAGGATCCTAATGCTCGAAGTCTGGCTGGAATCCTCTGGAATTGAAGCTGAGCTGGTGCCTATTCCAGATTTGGAAGACCCCCCAAACTGGGTTGACCATGCAGAGAAGTACCATGGGGTTTCTGGGACTCTTTTCACATCTGATGTTAAATCTGCTGAACTCTATGAGTCATCTGGTTGGCAAGTAATTCTAAGCGAATTGGAGAATCGTGAGAAATTTCAGGGTTGGAGGGTGAGGGCCACTGCACAAATGATGTCGACTGTAGGTGACCTGGAGGCTGTAAGATCCGTCCTAGCATCATCAGTTCCAAAAGAAGTGGTCTCCCTCTTGCTTGATAACGATTCTATTAGGAGGCTCGCATTCATGGGTGAAGGGGGAGAGCCAGTAGGTTAGGCTCAATCCATATCGAACTCATCGAACTCATCGAACTCGTCCTCTGTGAGCTCCTCCTCTATCTCGTCGTTGGCCTCCTCGAACTCCTCGAACTCGTCCTCTGTGAGCTCCTCCTCTAT
>PBGH01000012.1 GCA_002720055.1 Methanobacteriota archaeon
TCTATCTCGTCGTTGGCCTCCTCGAACTCCTCGAACTCGTCCTCTGTGAGCTCCTCCTCTATCTCGTCGTTGGCCTCCTCAAACTCCTCGAACTCGTCCTCTGTGAGCTCCTCCTCTATCTCGTCGTTGGCCTCCTCGAACTCATCGTCCACCTCTGATGGAACTATTTCTTCACCATCTTCGTCAGCATCGTCCTCGTCCAGCCCAAGGTCGAGATCGGCATCTTCGTCAGCATCGTCCTCGTCCAGCTTGTCATCTACTTCTTCTTCTTCCACAGAGTCATCGATTTTTCCCAGTCTCGCCTTGTACCTTTCCAGTTGTTCATCATCATCTTCTAATCGTGATATTAGTTCAGCTTTGACCCCACTGATTACCAAGTCCCTTTCTTGAAGCTCTTCTTTAAGTTGGGCCACCGTCATTGTGGAATAATCAAGGGAAATCTCTGTCTCGATCGAATCATCAGAAACATCCTCACCAGTTCCATCCATTCCTTCGGACATCATCGCTTCAAACTCAGCTTCTTGTTTTCTTTTGTAGGCCCTAAATCCGATAATTGATACCGCAACTAGGGCAATTAAAACTCCTAATCCACCAACTATAAGCAGAGGATTGATCGGCTTTTCGACACATGTGGAGCTACCCGGCTCAGGTTGATGTTCCCCTGAAGGGCACCCAGTGACGCTAGTTGACCCTGGTGACCCTACAAAATATCCAGCAGGTGCGTCAATGCAGGATGATTGGCCAGTTTCTGGCTGATAGGTCCCCACTTCGCAAATATTCTGATCTACAGATCCAGGAGCAGCAACATAGAACCCTGCCTGAGCCTCCTTGCATTCCGTTTGCCCTGCTAATTCTTGCCATTCTCCAGGTTCACATGCAGTTTGCCTAGTCGATCCGGAGGAATTAGTGTAGTATCCGGGAGATGCTTCTGTGCAAGTAGACTGGCCTCCAGCTGTTTGATAGGTTCCCGGAGGACAAGCAGTAGGAACCGCCATCCCATCCAAACTTACATAATATCCTGGCTCAGAACTTATACAATCCGTACTCCCGAATTCTGACTGGAAGGTCCCATTGGAACATTTCACCTGTTCAGTCGCACCTGAATTTGGGGTATGATAACCGGGTTCAGCTACATTGCAGCTGGTCTGCCCTGTTAGATTCTGCCAAGTCCCTGGCTCACATGGGGTCTTCTCTGTGGCTCTAGTTCCAGAAACGTAGTATCCAGCTTCAGTAGTAATGCAATTCTCCGCTCCTTCACCTGGTTGGTAAGCTCCTGCAGGGCAACCCGTCTGAGTAGTAGAACCCGTTTCTTCAACGAAATACCCCGGGGATGCATCTACGCACTGAGTAGAGCCAACATCAGGTTGGTATGTTCCAATTGGACAGGGGGTATGATCAGATTGACCAGTTCCAGCTACAAAATGCCCATCTCCTGCATTCAGGCAAATCACCTGCCCGGTATTTGGCTGATAAGTCCCAGCTGGACATGGAGTGGGTGACGTTGATTGAGTCGTATTTACGAAATAGCCTTCTTCCGCTAATGTACACTCAGTCATTCCGTATGCTGACTGATATGTGCCCGCGGAACAGGGGACCTGAGCTCCAGCTCCTGAGCCCAAAGAAGGGACATAGTATCCAGGCTCTGAATCACTACAATCATCAGATGAAATAGATCCTGTATCCGGATTGTAGGAACCCTGGGGACATTTAGTCTGGCTAGAGGATTCTGCTGAATCGACATAGTAGCCTATCCCTGCAGTTACACAAGAATCCCTAGCCGTGCTGGGTCGGAACTCCCCCTTCTCGCAGTTTTTCTGGCTCGTAGCTGCGGTTTGATCCACATAATGGCCAGGTGTGGCGTAAATACAGCTTGTAGCCCCAGATTCTGGCTGGTAGGAACCAGTGGAGCATGCGACCTGAGAAGATGAGCCCGAGGAAGAAACGAAGTAGCCGGGATCAGCCTCCAAACAGTCGGTAGAAACCACAGATCCAGTGAGTGAGTTATACGTCCCCGCAGAGCACGGGGTTTCACTAGCAGAACCAGAAATATCTACGTAATGGCCGATATTTGCGGTTTCACATCCCGTTTGGCCAGAGTCTGCCTGAAAACTCCCGGGGGAGCAGGCAATCTGGCTGGTTGAAGCTAGAGAATCAACATAGTTTCCTGGTTCTGCATCTATGCAAGAACTCTGTCCCATGGATGGCTGGAACTCCCCCAGCTGACATGGACTCTGCGATGTTGATCCCGGATTCGTGACGTAGTAACCAGGCTCTGCATCTATGCAGTCATCCGCAGTAGTCGACCCAGTGATGTTGTTGTAAGTTCCAGCTGGGCACGCGGTCTGAGCTGACTGACCCTCCTGATCAACGTAGTAACCAGGGCTAGAATCTAAGCAATCAAGAGGATTACTGGAGCCTGTATTGTAGTTGTAACTCCCCGTTGGACATGGTGTCTGAGTTGTCGAGCCGTTGGAATCGACATAGTATCCTGGGGATGCAAGTGCACATGCGCTCTGCCCCGTCAAATTTGTCCAAGTCCCGGAGCTACATTCAATCTCTGCAATGCTACCTGGGTTTGAGACATAGTGCCCAGCGCTCGCGTTCATGCAGGAGGGCTGGCCGGTCTGGCTCTGGTAGGTCCCTACTGAGCACGGTATTGGATAAGAGGCCCCAGATCCTGAGTAATTCCCTGCGGGTGTGGTCAGGCATGCTGCCGTAGAGTTAGATCCTGTAATTGGGTTGTAAGTACCTGCGGCACAAGGCGTCTGCGATGACGATCCGTTGGCATCCACGTAGTATCCCGCGCTCGCATTCGTGCAGCTGACCTGCCCGGTCTGGTTCTGCCAGGTCCCAAGCTCGCACGGAGTCTGCGATGTCGACCCGTTGGTGTCCACGTAATATCCGGCGCTCGCGTTCATGCAGGAGGGCTGGCCGGTCTGGTTCTGCCAGGTACCCTCCAAGCAAGGGATGGGCGACGGAGACCCTGGAATGGAATAGTTACCAGTGGGTACGTCCACGCAGTCTGTGGAGGAGTTGGAGCCGTTCATGGGATTGTATGTGCCTGCGTCGCACGGGGTCTGAGTCGCCGAGCCGTTGGCATCCACGTAGTATCCCGCGCTCGCGTTCGTGCAGCTGACCTGCCCGGTTAGGTTGTTCCACGTCCCCACGGCACACGGAGTCTGAGAGGACGATCCGTTGGCATCCACGTAGTATCCGGCGCTAGCCGGAGTCTGAGAGGACGATCCGTTGGCATCCACGTAGTATCCCGCGCTCGCGTTCGTGCAGCTGACCTGCCCGGTTAGGTTGTTCCATGTTCCCATGGGGCATGGAGTCTGACTCGTCGATCCGTTGGAATCGACGAAGTGGCCCGAGCTAGCGTTTAGGCAGTATGACTGACCGGTTAGGTTGTTCCATGTACCAGCGAGGCAATCGATTGCGGAAATAGATCCCCAGAGTGGTGCGTGTTGACCAACTCCTGCCTCTTCGCACGATTCTCCTACAGATGACCTATACTTCCCCGATGGGCAAGGGAGATCGAATGTTGTCTGAACGAATGGGCTTGAGGAGTCTCTTTTTATTCCTGGAAGCCAGTAGAAGCTAGATGGATCGAATGATGACGGATCAGCAGGTGTAGTCGCATTCTGAGTACTGGAATATGCCCCAGCTCCAAGCAAATCAATCTCAGAACCGATAATCGGTCTGAAGTCCTGTGATAACGGTGATATCAACATAGAAGAGACATTTTCTCCTACATTCTGGGAATCATAGCCGTTCCAGTTGTTCCCAATCGTTGAATTATTGACAGGGATTGGATTAGAATCATTCGAGTTTGTCCTGTGCCCACTAATCGAGTCCGCCACGTTTGACATTATCGTAGAGTTCTCATTACCTCCCGTCGAGTCATAGAGGACTATGATGTGGTTCCTGTCACCATCTGATCCCAATAGTACTGTATTGTTGCTTACGTTATGGAAATCCCCCTTTGCAACTATTGCTCCGTTTGCGTTCCAAAGCACGTTGTGGTGAACGCTAGCATTCCTCCCGGAGTTTGTACCTCCAAACGGTCCATCCATCCTTATCCCGTACTTGGGGACGTCATGGATCCAGTTGTATGCGACTGTTGCACCTTGCTGTTCAGCCTGCATCATCTGTACGACAGTCCCATCAGACTGTAGGTAGGCCGTATCGTATATCTCGTTGAACATGATCTGGGGAGAGTTTCCAATCCGGATAGTAGCCGAGGTCCCAGTTTTGTGCATTGTGTTGTTAGTGAATCTATTGGCCGTCCCATCCATCATGATTGTCGTCATCAGGCTCTTCTGATCCGACCCCGACCAGTCGATGTGGTAGAAGTAGGAGTTGTTGATGGTGTTGTTCTGGGAGCTAGATGACCCGCCATGTGCTTCGAATGCAGCTCCATCGGTGTAGAGAAAGTCACAGCTGTCTACTATGCAGCCGATACAGTCATCTACTCTGGAGACGAACCGGTCATCCATATCCTCTCCTGCAAATCCTAGGGATCTCTTGGAGGTGCTGGGATAGAGTAGGGTTGAGTTCCTGATTTCGGAACCATCGCAGTCGTCTAAGTTGAATGTACTCGCGAAATAGTCGAAACCCTCAACTATGACATCGTCATTATCTGTACAGAGTACTGAATATGCTCTCGTTTTCATCCTGATGTTCAGATCGTTAGGGTTGCTCCCCTCTCTTGGCATATAGTAAACCGTGTTTCCGGGCGATTCGTGATCGAAGAACCATTCTCCCGGGACATCAAGGAGTTCGAGCTTCTGAGTGAGGAAGTACATGTGGTGTTTGTACTTCCACTCGCTGCTAGGGACTTCTTGGAATGTGAATGATCCGTTGCTGGCATTATGCGAGGTAACGTTTCTACTCCATGTTCTGAATGAGCCTATATTGAGTACTGCAATGGCTCCCGTGGCGTTGATACCGCTTTCGATCAGACCATCATGCCCAAGATATGATGAGTTATCGTCCTCAAGCTCTCCATTGATGTAGTTGAGACAGTAGTACTTGTTTCCATTTTGGTGCTTTACCATTCCTTCATTGCACTCAGTTGATGAATCAGTTTCATAGTCCCCTACATCGACGCTTCCATGACCCCAGTACTCATCGTCATTGAGTGCCGTTCCGTCCGAGAAGTTAGCATTCGGCCATCGTGCAGGCATCTCCTCCTCATAGTCTACGAAAAATTGCCATGCTTGCTCAGATAGGTTGGCTTTCCACACAGTCCCCTCAGTTGAGGTCGAATCGTAGATTTCCCAAATCCCCCCTAAATCATTAGAAACGCTGCGGCTACCATCAAGTATCACTCTCTCTCCCTCAGCAGCCTTCAGCCTAACGCCTTGTTTTCCTAGGGTCACTGTCTCATAATATACACCTTCTCTGACGACAACTGTGCCGTTTTCCGCTACGAGATCTACGGCAGATTGGATGGTTCCTTTCGGGCATGCATAGGTTCCCGACCAGGAGTCGTTACCATTGGTGCTATCCACAAAGAAGGATCCACCCCCATGTGTCTGATTGGAGCAGTTTACTGAGGTGGAAGGGAACACAATCTCTTTGTCAGTGGACAGACTAAATTCTCTATCAATAGAAGCTGGAACAGCAGAAACCATCAGTATTACTAGTAATACTGCAATGCGCTTCATCGTCCTTGGCCCTAGAGTCCCGGATAAAAGTCTACCCGGGGATTATGCTCGCTCTTACCTTATATCAAGTTACAAAATGAATGCATTTGCACCCCAAGCCAAACCGCCCCCGAATGCCACTGTCACCACCAAGTCTCCCTCGCCGACCAAGCCATTATCCACCGCTTCAAAGAGTGCGATAGGAACGCTCGCTCCTGCAGTATTGCCATATCTCTGAAGATTCGTGTACGCCTTCTCGATTGGTATTCCGAGGTTTTCCATACTGGCCTCAATTATCCTCAGATTCGCTTGGTGGGGGATTATTAGATCGACTTCGGAAACCTCTCTGTCTACTCTCCTCAGGACCTCCCTCACTGCCTGTGGAAACGCCTCAACTGCGAAGCTCCATACTGCTCTTCCATCCATCTGGAAGTACTGATCACCCTCTTCAAATCCAGATGATTGAATAGGTGTCCTGACACCGCCTGCTGGGATCTCTATCACCTCTGAGCCACTCCCGTCAGACATCATCCAACTCCCAAGTAACCCTCTTCCACTCTCTACTTCCGAAAGTACGACGGCACCGGCACCATCCCCAAATAGGACACAAGTTGACCTGTCTTCCCAGTTTAGAATTCTACTGTAAACCTCCGCTCCTACGACTAGGACATTTTGATAATCCTCCGTTCCAGCGTACCTAGATCCTACATCAATTGCATGGACCCATCCGGCACAAACTGCGTTTATGTCGAAAGCAGTCGCTCCGACACATCCAAGCTTGTGCTGAATAATGCCCGCAGTTGATGATAGGGGTACATCCGGGCTGCTAGTAGCAAGAATCACCATGTCGATATCAGTCGGAGATAGGCCAGCCCCCTTAATCGCCTGCCTGCAAGCAATAACTGCGAGATCGCTGGTACAAACATCCGGATCCGCTATCCTCCTTTCTTCGATTCCGGTTTTAGTTTTGATCCAATCGTCACTGGTATCTACCAACTCTTCCCAGTCTCGATTCTTCATTACTCTCGGAGGCAGGTAGGCTCCTAGACCAACTATGCCTACAGGTGCCATCCTACCAAGTCCGATGATAATGGGATTTCACTCTTGCGCACTAGCCCTGCTTCACGCATATGTTCATGGCCTCAGAGAAGAAACCCAGGCTCCATCTCCCTCCCTCCCTGCCAACTCCGCTGTCTTTCACTCCACCGAAGGGAACACGCAAATCCCTGTGTAGCCAAGTGTTGATCCAAATCATTCCAGAATCTATTCTCTCTGAGACCCTCTTGCCCTTCTCGAGGTCCCCAGTCCAAACACTACCAGCAAGGCCGTACCTAGTGCAGTTTGCAATCTCTATAGCCTCTTCTTCCGACTCAAATCTATGTAAGCTGACCACCGGGCCAAATATCTCCTCAGTGGCGCATCGGGAATCATATTCGAGACCTCCAATTACTGTGGGGGAAATCCAGTTTCCATGATCGAATCGAGATGGTAGGCAAGGAGTACCCCCAGTAAGAATCGTACCGCCCTCTTCCTTTGCCAGTTCGATGTAACCCCTGACCTTCTCAAGATGCTCTGGAGAAATTAGGGCACCTAGGTCCGAAGATTCATCCAATGGGTCCCCAACAGTCATTTTCTCCACTGATTCTACGAATCTCTTCTCGAATTCATCATATATTCCGTCTTCGACTAATATCCTAGAGCCACACAGACAAACTTGCCCCTGGTTCAAGAAACCCGACCTAACTACTCCCTCCACCGTGGAATCCATATTACAATCCGCGAATACTATGCTTGCATTCTTCCCGCCCAATTCTAGACTAATTTTCTTGAACATTGGTGCCGCGGAAGCAGCGACCTTCTCTCCCGTGGAAGTCCCTCCTGTGAATGAAACCAAATCAACATCAGGATGAGAAACGAGGGGTTCTCCGGCTCCCGCTCCTTCACCATGAACCAGATTTATCACCCCTGGTGGGAGGCCGACTCCGTCAATCACCCTCATGAGCAGATCAGCAGTCATCGGCGTCAACTCACTGGGCTTGCAGACAACTGTGTTTCCCATCCCGATGGCGGGGGCCACTTTCCAGGAAAGTAGGTAGAGCGGGAGATTCCAAGGGGTAATCAATGCTCCAACACCCACTGGCTTGTTGACAACGTAGTTAGTTGCGTCTTCCATTTGGAAGAACTCGGTTTCCTGCTCAAGGAGCAAACCGGCAAAGAATCGGAAGTTCGCTACGGAACGACTGGCATCTACCGATCTGGCAAGAGAAATTGGCTTCCCGGTGTCCCTGCTCTCAAGCTCTGCAATTTCTTCAAACACTCCCTCCAGTCCTTCAGCAATTAGGTCTAGCCATCTAGCTCTTTCTTTTACTTCCAGAGAAGACCACCCCGGTAGTGCGCCCTTGGCGGCTATGACTGCCGAATCGACGTCTTCTTTCCCCGATAGAACTGCCTTTGCGAATAGCTTACCTGTAGATGGCTCTAACACATCGAACCAACTCTCATTCTTTCCGTCTACGAAACTTCCGCCAATGTAGTTCCTCACTACACTTATCTCAGAACTACCCATTAAGCGCACCTTCATTCGAAAATGGATCGCTTCTTGTCATCGCTTCAGAATGCTCTTTCCAGTCTATAGAGAAGCTGTCTCTATTCGGGTCCCACTCGTCCCATGTTACTACTTGCTCCAGTTTGTCTAGATACCTTTCTGGGACAACTCTGGGAACAATGAATGCCTTCTGTCTATGTAGTGGGTACGGGTTTCTGAGTTCGATTCCTAGAACTCCAAGAACCGCTCTTGCCACGTACCAAGTAGCCTGGGCATTCCACCCATGGGCTATCTTTATTACAATTCCAAGGCCATTGGGCCAGTCCTCGTGCTCTATTGCGAATCCAAGCAGGCCATCTGCCCCTTCCTTGGCTATCAGACTACCACCTCCTGCCTTGAGACATGTCGAATCGAGTCTGTTGAATCCCCCGATGAGATCGGGATTCCTGTTCATTGCCTCCCAGATCCAATCCTGATCCTTCTCTCTTACTAAACCTGCAAACATCTGAGCTAGCTCATCCACGGTATTGGATACGGTCGGGAGGCCACATCCATCTTTGGCTACTCTAATTGGTTCCCAATCTGGTTTATCCATCAGGCCCCTGATTGTATCCAAGAACATGGGAAACCAAGGAGAGCTTGGGAGAGTGTAACCAGCCCGATTTATCCCCATCCTTCGAAGAGCCTTCAGGATTGCTGCATGCTCTCCAGAACAGGTATGAAACCATCTTCTAGGACGTCTAACCTGCCTTCCGAACTGAATCAGTGGAACATCCAGAGGACATTGCATCAATCCCCATTCGGATTCAGTTAGGAGCGACTGGGCGGCTGCAACATGCTCAGTGTCCCCATTGTGCGAGGAACATGAAATCGCCTTCTGCTCCCAACTTATTCCCTCAGACTCCAACTCTTTGACAAATGTCTTCATCATCAGTGGCTTCATCATCGAGCGTCCGTAAACCAGGACATTTCCTCCGAAAGAATGTATTATTTCAGTACCATGCGACCATGAAACTGCTCCGTGAATAGTATTCTCAGAGACATCCAATCTCCGAAAGTCGACCAGTGGTTCCCATTCTACATCTCTTCCCGTAGCGATACCTTCGAATTTTTCCCCCAACGGGTTTGTGGGGTATATCGATGATCCAGGCCTCCCAGGAGAAACGCTGGATGGCATGGAATCTTCTCCTTCAACCATTCAGTTGCCTCCATTAACCCTAGGGGCAACCTTGGTCATGAATGCCTCCATGTTCCTTATCACCCGGTTGCTATCATGGTTGAAGAAGTCAAACCAACACATTAGTCGGTCGTTCGAATCAAACCTCTCTACAATTTGCCTAGTTACGCTCTCCACATTTCCTATCACCGCATTATCCGTAGCTTTGTTGATTTTTTCTGGGTCAATTGTTCCCTCTAATGCGTTCCAATATGTCGATAGAGCCGAACGAGCTTCCTCCTTTGCAGCCTCATTTTGCTCTTCATCATCCAGGCCCTCCTCGTCGTTCAGAAAAACCATAACAGTTCTGGGCATCATGCTTCTCTCCCACATTCCCCCATCAGGATGGTAGTTTTCCCCCATCCTCTGGTGCGTCTCTTCTATGATATTAGGGGGGGTGATGCTAAGATTGAATACCTGCACAGGCCTGAATTTATTTACTGAGATTTGCAACTCCTTGTCATGGCTACCTAAGACCAGATTCAGTAGCTCTCTGTTCCAATCCTGGGGTATTGTCTTTATTTCCTCGAATAGGTATCTATTGCTGAACTCAACAGATTCCGGAGATGCCCCGAGATCTTGTTCCAAAACTGCCTTTTCTTGGATTAATCTCCATTCCTCTTCAGTTCTGAAGTTGTCTCTTTCCAGGATTGTAGGGGATATCTTATCACTAGAAATTACCTCCCCATTAAGCAATCTTAGGAAAATCTCTGAAGCTTCTGAGAATATCTTACCTCTTAGCACTGGCCATGCAGCCTCTTCCAGAGAGCTCCTAGGTACAATTCCGTACGGTCTTGCCATAAATTCGAAACGTCCAGCAGAGAAACCAATGTGTATTTTCCTAGTTTCTTCGGGGTCAATTCCGTGCAGTGCCATCAGCGCACACACTCTCTCTGCTTGAGCAATTGGGCCTCCAGAAGCTAGAATTGACATCACTGCGCTTCCTACCTCCATCCTCTTTGTTCTAGATAGCATCTCCCTGGAAAATTGGAAGAAATCGGTGCAAAGGCCCACCTCACCAGGATAATGGGGTACTACTGGTCTCTCATTCAACTTCTGCGTCTCAGTCGAAAGGTGAGCCTGGGCTACCCATCCCACTCCAAATCCCAAATCATCAGCCGACTCCACTTGTTCGAAGAAGTTTTGTAGCATCTCGCTCTCAGTTGGTAGATGGCCGGTTGAATCCGGGGTCTGCGAAATGGAGAAGAAAATATCGAACTCCATTTGAACCCTCAAATTGAGCGCATCCTACCGCCATCTACAGCTAAACTCACTCCTCTAACGCCAGCACTACTTGGCAGACAGAGCCAAGCCACCGCAACTGCAGTCTCCATCGGATCGATCAGGCGTCCAATAGGGACGCCATTCATCCAACCTTCCGTTACATCTTCCAAAGTCTTCCCCGTTCTCTCAGAAATTGAGGACGCCAAAGAACCAAGACGATCGGTGTCAGTGAACCCTGGGAGGATATTGTTGATAGTTATACAAGGCGGCAATTCTCTGGAAAGAGACTTCGACCATGATGCCATCGCCCCTCTTAGGGTGTTAGACAGTCCTATATTGTCAATTGGTTCTCTAACGGAGGTGGAAATAATATTAACTATTCTGCCCATTCCTTCCGATTCCATGATGGGCACTAATTCTTGGGTAATAACGTGAGACGCATGTAGGTGCCTCGTAAAGGGGCCCTCGAAGTCATCGATCTCATTTTCGAGAAGTGGCCCCCCCGGGGGGCCTCCAGCATTATTTACAAGAATGTGAACGACACCTATCGTAGAAATAGCATCTCTAACCGCATCGATGTCTTCAAGATCCAACTCAATTTTTGTATGCCCATCTCCATGCATTTCTTCGATTAAGGAATCGAGATCCGCGCCAGTCCTAGCGCATGCTATGACTCTAGCACCTGATCTTGCAAGCATCAATGCACAGGATCTGCCTATCCCTTTCGATGCCCCACAAACTAGAGCTGTCCTTCCGTCTAGAATCCCATCTGCGAATGGAAAATCACCATCAAGAAGCCTATCCGTCATATCTCGTCACCTAATCAGCATAATGGGCGTATGTCTGTTCTCTAAGTTTTTGTCGCACTACTTCTAAAATTTCCTCCGAGGCATTCTTGAAAGTTGGAAAGTCGCTTTCCCCCTGGCCCTTTCTAATTTTCTCCCAACTTCCCTGCTCATATGCAATCAATGCCTCTTTCATCAAGACCCCCGCAAGTACTAAGGTTTGGTAGCATAGATCCTCATAAGTCATCCCTCTGGCAACGGGGACCTCTCTTCTCATTAGTAGATCTCCTGTATCTATTCCATTATCGCAGAAATGCGTGGATGAGCCAATTGGTATGTCATGATATACTGACCAAGCTGGTGATGCGGAACCTCTGCACTCCGGTAGTAAACCTGGATGCGAATTGATCACCCCATCTCTGGGGTAATCTAGAATTTCACCACGAATTATCCGTGTTCCGCCAAAAACGATGAGATCCAATTCATACCGCCTCAATAGGGGCATCACATCTTCGGACTTGTGAATAGCCACTGTAGCAAGATCAATTCCAATCTCCCTTGCCTGAGTTTCTATCATCGGGGCGATTTCGTTCCCTTCTATCCTAGTCAGGAACTTTTCTCGCTCTTCATCGGCAATAATTGAGTCCTCCTCGATAATTATCTCAGGAATAAATCCCTCTGAAACGATCTGCCTCAGCATTTCTCTTCCATATGGGTGTTCTTTCAAGAGAAGAAAAGCGAACTTCGGCTTGCCCATAGTTACACCACTGGGAGGGGCCATAGGTACCCGTTATTTTCGGTATTTTAGCCACTTTAACGCGAAAAATCACAGTTTTTTCATACCCAACGTTCAAAATGGGGGTTTTGTTCGCTCGGTTCGCTATGTCAATGGTATACAACAGTAAGATGAAGGAAGCAATAAAGGCTGGCGGTTGCAACACCGCTGGAGACGCCGCAGGCGCTCTAAACGCAGCTGTGGAGGCTGCAGTTGCATCGGCAGTAGCCCGATGCGGTTCCAACGGACGAAAGACGATCCGCTCGCATGATATAGGCGGCGGAAGCTCAGACTCCGGAATGGTCGTAGCCAGCAGGGTCAAGGAGGCCTTCAAGGCTCACGGATGCAACACTGGTGGAGATGCAATGGGCGCAATGAACGCTCTAGCTGACGCAGCAGTTTCTGGAGCAGTCTCAAGAGCTCAGGCAAACGGTCGAAAGACCGTCCGTGCAAACGACTTCTGAAGTCTTCTTTTCGGATTATTCCGAACTGCAACTAGCGACAGCTATGTTCAGCACAAAAAATAACCATATATCGAAGTCTATGATGGATTTTCGACTAACCAGTCGATGAATTCTATTACCTGACTGATCTTATCATCCGGTATATCCCTGTATGACCTGCCAAACTTCTTCTTAACACTAATTGCTATGTGGGCATACGGGTTTCTGCCGCCAGGGTGGACTCTTGATCTTGGTAGCTTTCCTAGGAGCCTACCTCCAGCTTCCTGCATATACTTCCAGACTATCTTCGAGTTCTCAGGAGTCATAGATAGCTCTACTCAGATTATGGAGTAACACGACCCCTGTCTCTTGGGAAAAGTACTACTTCGCGAACATTGCCTGCTCCGGTGAGGACCATGAGCAATCTCGCTACTCCCAGGCCCCATCCAGCATGGGGAGGGGCGCCATATCGAAAGCCGTCCGTGTAAAATGAGAAGTCTTTCGGTTCCAGACCCATATCTCTAAGATTCTGTTCTAAGACTTCTACTCGATGCTCTCGGGCCCCTCCACTGGTCATCTCATCTCTCCCATAGTTCAGATCAAAACCTCTGCTAAGCTGACCACCCGAAGACCCCCTCTCCTCTTCTTTGTGGTGAATGTAGAATGGTTTCATCGACATTGGCCATCTTGGGATAAAGTGGAAACCTGGATATTTGGCCGCAATTATGTCGCAGTGATGACTCTCTATATCGTCTCCCCATTCTATATCTCCTCCTCCGGATTGTACGATTTCTATTGCCTCGCAATAGGGAATTCTGGGGAATGGTAATTCAGGAACCTCGACGGATATCGGACTCATTTCCTGTGTGGCTCTGTAATCATTGATCACTTCAATCAGCCCCAAATCATTCTCTGCGACTCGAGTCCAGATATGGTGGATCATTCTTTCTTGGACCCCCATGACATCCTCGTCATCCATCCACGCGCCCTCGATGTCGAAGGATACGAATTCATTCAGATGCCTGTAAGTGTCGTGCTTCTCAGCTCTAAAGGCTGGTCCAATTTCGAACACTCTCTCCAGGCCACCAAGAACAGCAAGCTGTTTGTATAGCTGCGGGCTCTGTGAGAGGAAAGCCTCAGTCTCGAAGTATTTCATTGGAAACAGGTTAGTTCCACCTTCTGCAGCAGCAGCTATTATTTTAGGAGAATTAATCTCTTGGAAACCCTCGAAAATTAGATGCTCTCTACCATATTGTAGTACCTTACTTCTTAGTTGGAACATCGCATTAACATGTGATCTCCTTACATCTAAGTGGCGATTGTCCAGCCTTACATCCAATCCAACATTCACCTCATCAGTAATTCCAACCGGTAGGGGTGCCGAGGCCTCTGCGAGAATTAATCCGGACTCTACGCTCACTTCGAATTCTGGAAGTGGAGTAGGCTCTCCTTCGGCGACCTTCGGAGGCCTCTTCATAGCAACTTTGCCCGTGACTTGAATTGTTGATTCACGAGTGCAAGACTGGATTGATGAAAAAATCGCCTCATCCATGTTATCTCTTTTCAGAAATGCCTGAATTTGTCCTGTCCCATCCCTCAACATCAGGAAACAGATTGCCCCTCTGCCCCTCACAGTCTCCGCATACCCGGCAATTGTCACTTGCTTACCTACTAAACCCTCACCAAGTCCTACTATCTGCCCAATGGTGTGCGTGCGATAGGCAGTAGGCTCCCAATTGCTGCTGTTCCTCATATCCAACCCTGTCGGCCTGCGCCTTTCAATGGTTTGAGAGCTCACTCATCCTCTTCATCCGCTATCTTTGCACAGATTAGTAGGAAAGCCGTATGCCCCATAGGCTGGTTGCCAGGCCTAACTCCACCTTTACTAGCTTTGGACCATCTCCTTTCGATAATTTCACCACTCCATTCAGCAATCAGCCCTAACTCCTCACAAGACTCCCATGACTTCTCCAATTGTGAACTAGTAGGGCAGTAGCATGCTATTCTCCCTCCTACTCTCAATAGGGGCTCAATACCCTCCAGAACAGACCAGGGCTCAGCCAAGTCAACTATTGCTGCATCGAGATCACCGGGAATATCTAATTCACCATCACTTATTCTTGTCATGTCCCCGTTTACGAGGATCCACTCGGGAAATTCAGGGAGAACCTCTCTGAGCCTTTCCATGTTTGATTTACCGACTTCAGCGTGCTCATCCCTAGACTCTATAGAAATCAGAGTCCCTGAATCCCCAAGAACGGATGCTAAATTCATAGCCAAACCTCCCGAACCATGGCCCCCCTCAAGAACTCTGGATCCTACTCCTATTCCCATCCAAGATATCAGAAATCCAGAATCCTTGACCCCAATTGTCTGAGCCCTTCTGGACATGTTCCTCCTAGCTTCATGTAGCCCCGGATTGACGATTGTAAGAGATTTTTGTCCTACTTTAATCCTGTCACCTACGGAAAAGCCATCCAGAAGTTTCTGTGCATCGAATCTCCCCAAACCCTTGATTTTCACTTCACCCGGAGACCTCTGAAGGAGGTATGCCCTCCCATCGTCTTCTCTAAGTGCTAGCCACTCGCCTATGTCATCGCCCCAATCTTACGGGGATATTCGGACGTTTCAAGTCATTCTAATTGCTACATGTTTGTTTCAAGCTTTATTTTTTCCAGAATGATTATACTGGCCGCACGATGTGTATATCCGATGAAGTCAGTCGCTAGACTTCTACTTCAGCCCAGCACTTGGGTTTGTATCCTGCTTACAACTACTTCTTTGACCTCATTTGTAGACAACGAAGAACGGATTGATGATTTTAGGTCAGAACTAGAAAATGAGAAAGTACCATTGTTCGCAAATAGCCCCGGGCACACCGTTTTCGGCGAGTATGTTGGAGCTCACTGGTGTCCTCCGTGTATGAGTAGCTCATCACCATCCCTTACCAATCTCAAGGCGTCAAACTCGGAAGAGTTCACGTATGTTTCATTTTTCGAATCTAGCGCCGGCGGATGGCCCAATGACGCTCCGATCGGAAGGCAGACTCACATCATGCAGTCTTCGTCAGGATACCCAACTTTCTCATTCGCCGACCGACAATCAGGGAGCTGTTACAAGATTGGAGCTACTGGGACAAACTACTATGATTCTGATTTTACAAATGGGGGGTGTATGAACGCATCGGCCAATGATTTCCAACTAGAACTCTCCATGAGTCTGAATTCCAGCACAGAAGATGTTTCCATACTTTTGAAAGCGATGTATGTTGGTTCTGAACCATCAATTGACGTACACGTTTACGGAGCGGTGACCGAGAAAATTGGCGCCGACTCATACGATAATGGGGTGAGGCCCCACCATAACTGGAGGGGTTGGCTACTAAACGAAGCCGGTTCAGGATTCAAGCAACTAAGTCTGGTGCAGGGAGTTTGGTCTGAGCATACGTGGGTTTCTCCTCTCAGCCTGGTCAGAGCCGGAGGGGGAAATACGCAATGGGAAAACTTCTGGCCTGTGATGTCCCTTATGGACGGGCCCCATACTTCTTACAACGAATTCTACGTTTCCATTGATCCAGATATGGGGCCTATGATCGATGTAGGGATTTCAGATTTCAGTGTAGAAAATAAGCTTCAGTCCACCGGATTCATACCTGGGGATATTCTCGATCTAAGCGTATTTGTCACCAATAACGGTGTGGAGACTTATTCAGAGGGAGGGGACCTTGGAGTCTACCTCATCAGTGGCTCCGATGAAATATATCTAGGAGGGGAGGAAATCGGCTCCCTCGGAGTAGCGGGATCAATGTTATTTGAGATTGAATTCGATACCTCCAATATCGACCCCATAGTTTCTGGAGCCTCAACGTTCAGAGCAAAACTAGTAGAAATGGGGAGCGATAGGAACTCATCCAATAACATGGCAGACGATATCGCACTACACGATCTACCGCCCACAGCATCCCAACCAGCGGCAACAAGCCCTACTTCATTTGAGAGAGGGGACGAAGTCCGATTCGAAACTACCGCGCTTTCCAACGATCTTGTAGACGATATAAATTCGATGTTCCCAGTAATGGAGTACTCCAAGTCAGGTGAGGGGCAATGGGAATCATCTTGGGTCTCGGAGCCCGAGATAGCAGGCTCAGGTGCAAACTCCGTGTATATCCACACAATCCAGTCCCCTCCCAACGCAGAATCTGGATCTTACGATACAAGAGTAATGTGGGAAGACTCTGCAGGCCAGCAGAGTGATTGGCTAATCACCTCTGATGCATTCGAGCTAAGGAACGCATTACCCAGGGTTTTAGGGAATGCCGACTCGGGTTTCGCAGGCCTTCCAACAGTGAAAGTAGACACCCTCGAAACGGTTTCCCTAATCGGACTTGTTAGGGATGCAGAGACCCCACTTTCGATGCTTTCTGTTTCCAGTGAAGCCATAGAGTTCAAGGGATGGAATCCAGCAACCTCGGAGATAACCGTGCTTTTCGAGACGATCCAAGATGACCAATCAGGGAATCCCATTCCACAGGGGGTATATGTCACGATAGATGATGGAGAAGACGTGAACAACGGTATGCTTCAATTCAACGTCATTGAGAATGGAGCTCCTAGGTGGTCACCAATACCCACCCAGACGGTTTTCGAGGGAGGATCTGCCAGTACGACCCTCACGGGGTACCTAACTGACTCCGACAACGAAGGAAACCCCCTCCCAGCAACGGGTCTGGAACTATCAATCGTCTCAAACTCAAATGATGGACTGATCAACGTAACAATGATCGGACACACAATATCGGCTACAACCGTCGATGACGATAACCACGGCGTCGCAGAAATCGTGATAATGGCCAATGACGGAGAAAAATCATCCCAGACATCCTTAGTCTTCTTCGTTATCAACGTCAATGACCCCCCGTCACTTGACACTTCTAATCTGGAAGGACTCACACTGAAGTCAGGAGAGGTCTCCTCAATCGACCTATCTCCCCTTATTTCTGACATAGATGACCCCAGCGAAGAGGTCTGGGTAGATGCAGACTCCCCCGTCCCGGGAGCCGTTCAATACGACCACATTAACAGTTTTTTGAACATGAGCTGGAACGAGCCCGGGGAGCATTCGGTGAAACTTACTCTCATTGACAGCCATGGCGATTGGAATATGTTCGAGTTCATCGTAACTGTACTAGATTCAAAACCCATTACATGGGATGGGAGCTCTCAAGGAGATCTGATAGTTTCACTCGAAGGATTAGAGATAGGAAACGACCCGACCATTACGATTTCTAATGTCGGAGACGTAGATTTTGAAAATGTGGATGTTCGATGGTCGATATGCAATGGGATTGTAGGGATATGCCATTCTGCAGGATCCAATAATGGCCTAGGCACATTTCAGGCAATATCAACATCCGGATCCGGATTATCTATGGGCGATTACATCACGCTTTCTGTCAAGGGTGTGGACACTGACGGCTGGGAGAGGGAGACAGTTGAGCCTGTAGAAATCAAGGTCCCCACCAAATCAGATCCCGAAATAATCACATCTCCGGATGAAGATGGCTCAGAAAACGAGAAAACACAGGATTCCGGTAGCGACCAGTCAGGCTTCTCTAGCGTGGAACTGTTAGTTGGCGCGATGATCCTCATCTTATTCATAGGGGGGGGGACTATGGCAGGTCTGTATTTCTCTGGCTCACTATCTGGGAATAGGAATACTTCGCGGAAGTCCAGGCCACGTGTCCCCGGAGATGAAAATGCCATTGAGAAAGAAGACGAGCAAGAAGAAGAGTATGTCGACTTCGAGGAACAGCCTGAAGTTCCCGAAAAACAGCAAGAGCAGAACCCCCCAATTCCAGAGGATGGCTTGCCTGAGGGTTGGACTATTGAGCAATGGAAGTACTATGGAGAGGAATGGCTAAATAGGCAAAATTGACAATCTTCCTCTCCATACTTGTTAAACGCACCTTCAAGAAGGTGCTACTTACAGGAAGGTCCCTGAGGTGCAATTGTCATGACGGAAAATGAGGTCCCCGAACAAGACTTAGACGAAGAGTCTGAAGACCCCATTGAGTCATGGGAGGAAGGCTCCGCATTCGGAGTATCCGACGATAGCGATCCGCTGTGCGAGACTCCGGTAGAGGACTGGATAATGGGAATAGACATCGAATCAACGGAGCAAGTCCCAATCCCAGAAAAACTGGTTGACCAGGTAATAGGGCAAGAGGCCGCTTCAATCGTAGTCAGAAAGGCCTCAGAACAACGACGTCACATGATCATGGTCGGTGAGCCCGGGACCGGAAAGTCCATGCTAGCAAGATCGATGACAGAGTTCCTCCCTCCCGAGCAGCTTGAGGACGTCCTGGTCTACAGGAATCACGAGGATGAGAACGAGCCCAAGGTAAGAACAGTTCCCGCCGGCAGAGGATCCAGGCTGATCGCAGAACGAAGATCACACGTCCGTCAGCAGAGGGAGAGGACTAACAGGACACTGCTCTTCATTGCGCTGGTTGTAGGCGCAGCGCTTCTCCTGGCCACCATCTCTTCGGGAGAAATTCTAACATTCATTTTTGGATCGTTCATTCTTGTTTTCGGATACTTTTTCCTACGCTCAAGACTAACCGCGGGGGATGAGTCAAATATCCCTAAACTGCTGATTAAGCACGAGCGCAGTGACGAACCCCCATTCATAGACGCAACTGGAAGCCTGGCAGGCGCTCTTCTAGGGGACGTTAGACACGACCCATTCCAATCCGGTGCAGATTTGGCAACACCTGCTCACGAGAGGGTCGAGCCAGGCGCTGTTCACAGAGCGAACAAGGGAGTCCTGTACATAGACGAGATCAGGATGCTGAGAATGGAAGAGCAACAGGCACTCCTCGTGGCAATGCAGGAGCGTGAACTCTCGATAAGCGGGCGCTCAGAGAGGTCTTCTGGAGCCCTGACGAAGTCAGAGCCAGTCCCAACAGATTTCATACTAGTCGCCGCAGGGAATCTTGACAGTATCCAAAACATGCATCCAGCATTGAGAAGCAGGATAAGGGGTTACGGATACGAGGTATACGTCAACACGGACATGAAGGATACTGAGAGGAACAGGCGAAGGCTGATTCGCTTCATCGCTCAAGAGGTCAGAAACGAGATGACCAAGGATACGGGCAAGGCCATACCCCACTTCGATAAGACTGCTATTTCCTTGGTACTGAAGGAAGCTCAAAGGAGGAGTGGTAGGAGGGGCAAGCTCTCCCTGAGGCTTCGCGAGCTGGGAGGACTTGTCAGAATAGCCGGCGACCTAGCTGCCGAGGACTCATCTAAACTCACCCAGTCTAAACACGTCGTCAGAGCGCGGGCAATCGCAAAACCGTTGGAGCAGCAAGTTGCCGATAGGTATCTGGAAAGGCAATCTGAGTATTCTATGCTGGTCAATGAGGGTACCAGAGTGGGCAGAGTCAACGGCCTCGCGGTACTCGGGGCCGACACAGGGCTATCGGACTACTCCGGAGTCGTACTGCCAGTCGAAGCGATGGTCACGCCCACTCAGGGGAGGTCCGGCCAGGTAATTGCAACCGGCGGGCTATCTGACCTAGCTAAGGAAAGCGTAACTAATATCAGCGCGGTAGTGAAGAAGCTCACCGGTAAGGACATCAGGGACTACGACCTCCACGTTCAGTTTCCGGGAACTCACAACGTGGATGGTGACAGCGCTTCAATAACCATGGCAACTGCCATTATCAGCGCGTTCGAGGGCGTCCCAATCGACCAGAACCTAGCAATGACGGGATCGTTGACAGTCCGCGGCGAAGTCCTCCCGATCGGAGGGGTCTCTGCTAAGATCGAGGCGGCTGCCAAGTCCGGGATCAAGCGCGTAGTCATCCCTAGGTCCAACATGAATGACGTTCTGATAGACGAAAAGTACGAGGCCCAAGTTGAGATACTAGCTGTCGACTCCCTCGACGAGGTGCTGGAATACGCATTGGTCGGAAAGGAAGAAAAGGTCAGTCTAGTCGAGAGGCTGGCGCAGGTTATCGACACGATATCCACTGGCACAGACACGCAGCCATCTGCATGAGTACCTACCAATCTTTCAAGTGCCATTCACCACAGCGCGCTCGGTAGAATGGCCGCCGACAAACGCTCTCCAATGGGGATCCTCTTCCTCGTCGTCTTGGTTGATATGCTGGGCCTGACCCTAGTCATACCGTTCCTGACATACTTCGTTCAGGACCTCGCATCAGCCGGCGGGATTGTGGACAGGGGGGAACGCGACTTCTGGGTTGGCATCGTAATTGCCACCTACTCATTGGCCCAGTTCATCTCGACTCCTATACTCGGCGCCATATCAGATCGCTTCGGCAGAAGGCCGGTTTTGATGTTCGGTTTAGCTGCTAACTCGATCTTCTTCATTGTCTTCGGCCTTTCTGGTAGCCTAGCAATGGCGTTAGTCGCACGATTCTTGGCAGGTGCTGGCAATGGGAACATTGCAGTAGCAAAGGCATACATCGGCGACATCAGCAAGGACGATGAGGTTGCAAGTAGGATGGGGATGCTGGGAGCAGCGTTCGGCCTAGGATTCATGGTCGGCCCATTCATCGGCGGCATCCTCTCAGATCCCGCGACAGGGTTCGGAGGCCCGTTCGATAACCAGTTCTGGTCCGACTACCCCTATCTCCTACCATGCATATTCTCGAGCGTGATGTCATCTGTAGCACTCATACTAGCCATCTTCAAGCTCCCTGAAAGTCTTCCGAGGGAGCTGAGGTCAACATCTCAGAAATCACCGCTTTCACAGCTGGGAGAGACTTTCTCCACGATAACATCCGTGATACGAACCCCCACAATATCATCCCTAGTCAACGTGAACTTCCTGTTCCTTATCGGATTCACCATGATGCATGGGACGTTCATACTCTTCACTTCCATGGAAACCGGAAGCGGAGGCCTGGGTTGGAGCGAGAGGGAAAACGGATGGGTTTTCGCCTTCATCGGGCTGATGGGTGTCGTCGTACAGGGGGGGCTGATCACGCCCCTGACTCGAAGATTCAGCCTCAGAGGTATGATGCTAGCTGGTACTGCACTCACCGGCATTGGAATCGCAAGCATACCATATGCTTCTGCAGACATGTCAATGCTCATTTTCTGGTCATTCTGCGCAGCATTCGCGATTGGTAACGGAATCTACTCCCCCACCCAAAGCTCACTTCTGACATTCGCCTCCAAGGAAGGGGGCTACGAACTAGGTACGATAATGGGTGCCCAGGAGGGACTTGGGGCCCTTGCTCGTATCCTGGGGCCCCTACTATCGGCCTACATCTGGGCAAATACCGTCGAGGGCGAAGGCCTCTGGTCGTACCATACATGTTTCAGAGTCTCCGGGCTATTCTTCTTGGTAGCACTTTTACTCCAGCTACGACTAGGCGGACTGCAGGCCGGCAAGCCCGAACCAAGGAGCCTCTAGAATGTCAGTGCCAGCAGTCGTAGCCCACGGTGGAGCTGGGGCCGGGCCCGAGAGGCTAGCCAACGTCGAGAGGGCAGTGGCTATAGCAGCAGGGGTGCTAAGCTCGGGAGGGTCAGCAGTCGAGGCTGCAATCGAGGCCTGCACCGCACTAGAGGACGATCCAGTCTTCAACGCAGGTACCGGCTCGGTCTTCAGGACGGACGGCTCCGTATCGCTGGATGCCTCCATCCAGACTTCAGATGGCAGGATGGGATTTGTCATCGGGATGGGGGAAACGCCCAATCCCATCAGAGTCGCTGCTAGCCTCCTTGATGAGGACATAAATGGCCTGTGCGGTGATGGGGCTAGTTACTGGGCCGATGAGAAGGGATTCAAGAGATCCCAGGTGCAGGGGAGGAAACCCTTCGGCGGGGCTACAGACACTGTGGGAGTTTTGACTAGGGATAGGGGCGGACTAATCGCCTGCGCCACGAGCACAGGCGGTTGCAGCGATATGCCACCCGGAAGGGTAGGGGACGTTCCGCTACCTGGGAGTGGATTCTGGGTCCAAGAAGGAGTAGGGGTGGGCGCTACCGGAATAGGTGAGGCGATCACTCGCGGACTCCTCAGCTTCAAGGTCGCAGAACTTATCTCTAAGGGAGGGGAGATCGAGAAATCCATGATGAAAGCTCTGGATGATTCGATAGAGGAAGGGGCCGAAGTGGGGATAATCGCCCTCTCCTCAGAAGGCACGGGCCATGGCATATCGAATAGCGAGAATATGCCCTGGTCATCCTGGATCGCTAGAAAGTGAAACGACCCCTTTGGGATGCGCTTAAGGGCGAATCTCCTTTGGCGGGTTCGGAGATGGTTGCTTGTCAGATTTGGATTCGCGAATCAAACAGATCGCTCAAGTACTGGCTCAACTAGACGATAACCAGGTCCCCAGGAATATAAGAACCGCAGCAAAGGAATCCGTAGACAAGTGGCTCCTCAACGATGACAAGGATATGGATGTCCGACTAGGGATGACCGCATCCATACTCGACGAGATATTCAATGACCCCAATCTGCCAGGCCACTATGGTCCATTATGCCTCCAGATACAGGCGGCATTGGAGGAGATGCTGAATGAAGTCAGTCGCTCCTAGGTTTGAATAGAAAAAACCCGTCAGGAACAATGATTTGGATGGGCCAGTGGATCAATCTATCTTATGCAAATGTCGCAACCACCTCCCCAATGGCCCATAGGGTAGCTTCGGAATGGGCCGATTCTCTCGCTAGAGGGGGGGCAGCGGAATTCGATGGCGAGGCAGAGAAGAATGGGATGATGCCTCTTCGTAATGCTTCATCAAAACTACTATCCTGCGACTTGGGGCATGTCTGTGTCGGATCAAGCGCCACGGAACTAATGTGTTCCATTGCATGGGCACTCCCGCCGAGGGGCGGATCAAACATAGTCTCCACTAGGTCATCCTTCCCGTCCACAGTATATCCGTGGGCTAGAGTAGCCGCTGAGAGTGCTGCCGAGGTCAGACTCGCGGAACACGATGAGAACCTATACACCAAACCCGAGGATATACTCTCAATGATAGATGAGGACACTTCCATAGTGGCATTGTCCCACGTGGAGTTCTCAAACGGCCAAAGGTATGACTTGCAGAATTTCTCAGATGCAGCCCACTCGGTAGGGGCAATTCTCGTTGTTGATGCGACCCAATCCATGGGCATGGTCCCAATAGATGCGTATGCCTCTGGGGCGGACGCAATTGTCTCTTCCGGATACAAGTGGCTCAGAGGGACTTATGGGGCAGCAGTTGGATTCTTCTCCCCAAACATCCTCAAGGATTTGAACCCGGGACTAGTTGGTTTCAGGAGTAACTCTGACCTCTGGGATCTGAGGGCGGATAGACTGGAACTACCGGAGGATGCAAGCAAATTCGAGTACACTACAATTCATTTCGGGGCCGTCCACGGGCTTGCTGCAGCAATCGAGGAATTGAATAAGATCGGCATGGAAAACGTATGGGAGCATGACTTGAAACTAGCTGAGTGCCTTATCCGGGGGGTAGAAAAAATGGGTGTAGAGGTAATTTCACCTCAATCCGAAGCCGAGAGAAGCGCGATAGTCAGCCTAAGGATGCCGGAAGGTGAAAGTAGCGAGGATATAGCCCACAGGCTACAGTCTGAGTTCTCAATTCTGGTCACCAGTAGATCAGGGATGCTGAGAATCTCTCCCCACATAGATAATGACATTGGGGATATTGAATCATTTCTTTCCGCTTTGAGGGGGATTCTTCAAACATAGGGGCTGATTATCGCTCCAGCTATTGCGAACATAATCAAGGCAATGCCTCTGTCAATTACTCTCCATGCCTCTGGTTTGTTAAGCAATTTAGACGCCCTCTTCGCTCCAAATCCTAGGGTGAAGAAGAATAGGAATGACGCTGAGGTCGCTCCAAGGCCAAATGCCAATTTCTCATTCCCAGAAAATCCCGTAGATGCTCCGCCAATCAGGAGAAGTGTGTCGAAGTAAACGTGAGGATTTAGGAATGTTATTGCCAGTGCAGTTCCAATAGTAGGGAAAAGCGCTCCCTCGGCATTACCGTCTAGTGAAATAGCCTCGGGATTCATTGATGATTTTACTCTGAGAAAACCATATCCAACCAGGAAAAGAGAGGCCGAAGCGGCTATCACGGGCTTGGCCCCTTCGACACTCGAAACAAACGAACCGACCCCTAAAATCCCAATCGTGATTAAGCCAGCATCGGATATTGAGCAGACCAGACAAGTGACTAGTACGTGAGATCTCTTTAGACCCTGCCTCATAACGAATGCATTCTGAGGGCCTATGGCTAGAATCAAACCCAGACTGAGTGCAAATCCCTCGAGTCCCGCAGACTCGACACCCATGCTCATGTCTTCCTGCGCTCTGCCGCCTTCTTCCTGAAGCCCGTATAGCCGCACTTCCTACATGATTTCGGTGGCTTGACCCCGTCGTGAGCTCGTACGGTTGCTGAGCATTTCATGCAGACCCACTTAACCAGAAGCCTCGCTTCTGCCTCAGGGTGCCTCTGTGCCATGATGTCGCGCGACCTTCCTGGCCTTCATAATCGCTTCCCATCGCAATAGGTAGGGGATTTCCACATCCAAAGCATTCAAACACCCATCGCCATGNNCCGGGACNGTTGCCTGCCAGNGTAGTNCTCGGGGCCCAATGGGGGGATGAAGGCAAGGGCAAGGCCATAGACCAACTGGCACCGAACTCCCAATGGGCAGTAAGGTTCCAGGGGGGCAATAACGCGGGGCACACGATAGTNGCNGGGGGGACCACTCTCAAGATGCACTTGCTGCCATCAGGAATCACNGCNAGGGAATGCAATCTGATTCTCGGNTGTGGAATGGTGGTAGATCCGTGGGTCCTTGATAGAGAGCTTTCAGAGTGGGCAGAACTTACTGGGGAGAGCCCCGAGGGGGAGAGGCTCTTCATCAGCGAGAGGGCTGCCGTCATTCTTCCATTCCACAGGCTATACGACTCGGCCGACAGGCTCGTCGGAACAACAGGNAGAGGCATCGGGCCAGCATACCGNGATAGGGCCGAAAGGGTTGGTTTGAGATTCGTGGACATCGCGTTAATCATGGGCAGGGACTCAGAGATCGCCTCTTTATCGGAGAGAATGAACGCTCAACTTTCCACTGTAGGCATACAGGAAAATATCGACCCTGCTCAACTCAAGTCTGAACTATCTTGGATACACCAGAGATTCTCCGAGGCCATATGCGCCACTGGTCCGATGCTGGACAAGGCCCTCGCTCGNGGCGAGCAGGTCCTCCTTGAGGGCGCGCAGGGGGCGATGCTTGACATCGATCAGGGCACCTATCCCTTCGTCACCTCATCAATCACATGCAGGGCAAACGCGACACACGGTGCTGGCATCCANCCTGGGCACATAGACCAGTGCTATGGGATTACCAAGGCATACACCACNAGGGTCGGAAACGGACCTTTCCCCACCGAGCTNTCACTTGAGGATGGCCCCGGGAAGCAGATGTCAGTCGTCGGCCATGAGTTCGGAACTACCACGGGTCGCCCGAGNAGGACAGGATGGCTAGATGCAGTTGCCCTCAACGAGAGCCAGCGACTCAANGGATACACGGGACTGGTCGTTACCAAGCTGGACGTACTAGGCGGCTTGGAAGAACTGAAGATTTGCACCTCATACAATCTGGATGGGAACGAGATTACCCACGTCCCATCCTCGTCCGAGGAACTCGCCAGATGCACNCCTGTCTNCGAGAGCCACCCTGGGTTNCCTGCGCTCGATGAGGACAGGTGGATCGAGATGGCCGAGGAGTCTAGGAAGGGGGGAGGGATAGCATCTCTCCCCANCTCNATCAGATCATACCTATCTAGAATCGAGGAGATCACCGGGGTACCAGTAGTAAGTGTGGGGGTAGGTCCGGACCGCCTCGCCTCTGTAGCCAGCTCAGATGGGCCATTCGATGTCGAAATGTCCGAAGCAACCTTCTAATCGGTGCGCATCGCCCGGATAACATGGGATTCAAGTCCAGGGCTCGCAATAGGAGGACGTCATCCCAAGGCGGTGCCGGAGACCCATCCNGTGAGGATAAGCCCGAATTCGTCGGAGATGTCCCATGCGACATCAAGGGGTGCGGGAAATGGGCCGACAAGAAGGTNGGAGGCAGGAAGATGGCCTATGACCGAGCAGTCGACGTTTGGGGGACCTCTGGAATTTCCAAGAAGGCCCGGAAGATTTCTCTTTGCAAGCCCTGTTACAGGACTTGGAAGAAGGAGAAGAAGGGCGAGCCGAAGGAGTGGGAGTAGCCCAGAATTAGCCTGCGAAACTATGTTAGACGTTTCGTCCCCCAGAGAGGACATGGGTCATCCGATGAATGAGCCGATACTGGGATACGCGCCAGGAAGCCCAGAGAGGGTGGCGCTTCAGAACGAGATTGACAGACAGCTNGGAGAGGTAATTGAGATACCATGTGTGGTTGACGGTGAGCTGATTTTCACTGGAAAAACCGTCACTCAGGTGGTCCCCCACGATCATGGCCACATCCTGGCAAACGTCCACTTGGCCGGAAAGGGGGAGATTGAGTCAGCGTGTAGAGCAGCAGTCGCTGCTCAGGAGTCCTGGATCAAGATGGGTCTGGAGGGAAGGTGCGCCATCTTCGAGAAGTGTGCAGAAATGCTAGCCGGAGACTGGAGGATGCGAGTAAACGCTTCCACNATGCTGAACCAGTCCAAGACAGCTTTCCAGGCCGAGATAGACTCAGCCTGCGAGCTTATCGACTTCTGGAGGTTCAACTGCCACTACGCCAGGGGCTTCCACGACGACCTGCAACCCCTGGTCTCTCCAGCAGGCGTGGAGAACTCCACCGAGATCCGGCCCCTCGAGGGATTNGTGCTATCAATCACTCCATTCAACTTCACCAGCATCGCCGCTAACCTCCCGAGTGCACCCGCGATTGTGGGGTGCACCTCCGTTTGGAAGCCCAGCAGGAACTCGTACCACTCCAACTACGTGTTGATGCAGCTTATGATGGAGGCGGGACTGCCTCCAGGGGTGATAAACTTCCTACCCGGATCGGGAGCGGAGATCACCGGGGCGGCCCTTTCCAATCCGGACTTCGCCGGACTGCACTTCACCGGCTCAACCTCTACCTTCCAGGGGCTCTGGCAGGAGATTTCCAAGGCNCTCCCCAGCCTCAGGTCTTACCCTCGGATAGTGGGGGAGACGGGGGGCAAGGACTTCGTAGTCGCCCATCCGGACTGCGACCAACAGGGCCTATTGGTGGCCCTCCTCAGAGGGTCATTCGAGTACCAGGGGCAGAAGTGCAGCGCGGCCAGCAGGGCGTACATCCCCTCTTCAGTGTGGGAGGCAATCGGGGACGACCTGTGCTCGGAGGTCTCCAAGATCAAGATGGGCGATGCCGCGGACTTCACCAANTTCATGACCGCNGTGATCGACCAGAGGGCNTTCGACAAGATCTCAGGCTACATAGAGAGGGCNAGGGANGANGANGCCTGCGAGGTGGTNGTCGGAGGCGGTCACGACGACTCNNCCGGCTGGTTCATCGAACCGACNATAATAGTCACTTCTAACCCGGTCTCCGAGACNATGTGCGAGGAGATATTCGGNCCGGTGCTGACCGTNTNCGTCTACGAAGACGANGACTTCGAGGGGGCNCTNGANATGTGCGACAAGGGCTCNCCTTANGCCCTNACNGGNTCNATCTTCGCCAACAACGAGGAGGACGTCCAGAGGGCNTTCGANGCGCTTCGCTTCGCGGCGGGGAACTTCTNCATCANCGACAAGCCAACCGGCGCCGTGGTGGCCCAGCAGCCGTTCGGTGGTGCGAGGGCAAGCGGCACCAACGACAAGGCGGGCGGTCCACTCAACCTTCTGCGTTGGATCAGCCCACGCTCCGTCAAGCGGACTCTGGACATCCCTCAGGACTGGGGTTACCCGTTCATGGAGCCTGAGTGAGACTCGGCAAGGTTGAATTGCCCCGATCTTCTCCAAAGCCCGGGGAGCAACTTGCTGAGAGGTCGCCCCGGCGACGACCCGTGAACCTGATCTGGGTAATTCCAGCGGAGGGATAGAATGAATTTGGAAAACACAAGCAGAACAATCCGGAACACAAAAACCGTAGCCTTAACGATAATCTTGATGACGTCGGCAGTCTCTGGCTGCCTCTCCGACGAATCTGGAAACGACAACCAGTTGGTAATCGTGACATACGACGTATACGCCTTGTCCGAGGAGATGATTTCGACCTTCGAAAACCAGTCGGGGATCGAGGTCCAGATGGTTAAACTCGCAGACTCAGGATCCATCCTTAGCTACCTTATACAGCAAAAAGGCACTGGGGCCAACGATCTAGCGATCGGTTTGGACAACACATACCTCCAGACTGCCATTGACTTCGACCTGCTATCCGAGAGCCAAACCGACATCCAAGGAATCTCTCCGGAAGCGTATGGTCCCTACGAGGGGAAATTAGCCATACCATTCGACATGGGCCACATTTGCCTCAACTACGATTCCAATGTCGTCGATGGGGTGAACCTGTCCGTGCCTACAAGTCTCTGGAACCTCACCGAGACGGATTGGAAGGGCAAGGTCGCAATACCATCTCCCATGTCCAGTAGTCCCGGAAGGGGATTCATGCTGGCAACTCTTGACTACTTGGAGTATACAACCGACTCGTACTCCGGGTTCGACACATGGTGGTCTTCGATGAGGGACAATGACGTGATCATCACGCCGGGCTGGAGCGAGGCCTACGAAATCCACTACACCGGTGGCTATGGGGAGTACATGCCCGGATACATCGGCGATGCGCACATGACGGTTTCATACTGCCACTCCCCTGGTGTAGAGGCGTGGTACAACGGGAACTGGACGAAATCGGCATCGCTGAACCTTGACAAAACCTCCTTCTTCCAAGTCGAATATGCATCGGTGGTGCAGGGGGGGAATACGGAGAACGCCGACCTTTTCATCGAGTACCTGCTTTCGCCGGACGTCAACGCACTAATGCCGACACAGAACATGATGTACTCAGTGCTCGAGGGGCAGGACTTGCCCGAGGAAGGCGGTTACAGGCACCATTCAATAGTCCCCGATCTGAATGCCAACATAACCCCCATGGCGATTTCCCTCAACATCGACGCATGGCTGGAGAGGTGGAATTCGGCCATGACCGAGGGTGAATGATTTGGGTTACAGCGCACATAGGCTGATCCTAATTACCCGATATGCTGCTATCGCAGCCTTCCTGTTTCTCATAGCGTCCCCGATAGTCCTAGCCTTCTACAGGCTGATCGACGTGGCTGGGGCCAATCCCTGGGCATGGATAGAGACGCTCGACGGGAATTACATGTCAGCAGGGGCCATCGAGTTCACATTCCTACAGTCCATTCTCTCTTCCCTCGCTACGATATCGCTCGGCCTGCCAGTTGCCTGGTTGTTGGGGAGGTATAATTGGAGGATGCAATCGATGATTCGGGCCGTTCTCACCGTCCCTTTCGTCATGCCCTCGATCATTGCTGCGATGGGGATACTGACCCTGACTGGCGATGCTGCTCTGGGGATAAGGGGCAATGAGGGCACTTGGTTCTGGACTCTCATAATCGCCCACGCGTGGTTCAACATGTCACTCGTGATCAGGTTCTGCGAGCCAATACTGTCGACCTTGGACCCTTCCATGGAGGAGCAGCTGCGGCTCCTCCCAGGTGGGGGGACAATATACGGGAGGATCAGGCACCTCTGGCTGCCAGTTCTGCTTCCTCCGATCAGCGCCTCGTTCTGCATGTCATTCGTGTTCAGCTTCACATCCTTCGCGTTGGTAAGGTGGATCACCGTCAGAGACAACACTCTCGAGAGCGTGATGGCACTCTCGTCACCCTCCGCGGGGATCCAGGGTTACATGGTGTACACCTCAGAGATAGTCCTCGCATCGTCATTGATACAGCTCGCCGTTCTATCCATATCACTCTGGCTCGCATCCCGAATCCAGAGGGAGCTTCAGAGGCAATACCCCATGGCCCCAGCGAGGGTGGCGAGGGGCCATCTGGACTATGGGTGGGTGTTGATGGCCCCCGCGCTGTTCTTCTCGATCGCCCCCATCATCTCCGTCGCAATCGGATCACTCCGTGTCAGGACCGTGGAATCCGGCAGGGTTACCGACACCTGGTCCCTGGAAGGGTGGGAGGTGGCTAGGGACGGCTCATTCTCGATGATGCCATTGTCGGATGCAATGGCAAACTCGATCCTCTACGCCACCATCTCTCTGGTCGTCTCTATGCCTCTGGGTTACTGCATCGCTTCCGCGATTCATAGCCTGGAGAAAACGAACAGGAGACTGTCCGAGGCGCTGGATTTTGCCACCATGGCGCCCTTCGCCTTCAGCGCCGCGATGATCGGCCTGGGGGTGACGCTGGGTGTCACCAAACTAGATCCGATGGCATTCTCACGGTTCTGGCCCCTTCCTGCCTTGGCCCACGTCATGCTGACCACGCCCTTCGCAATCCGCATCATGCTTACCGGCCTCAGGTCGATCGAACAAGAGTACGACGAGACGGCCAGGGTACTTGGCCTGGGGCCGTTGGCAAGACTGACAAGAGTTAGAATTCCCATGATGAAGGGCCCAATCACCGTGGCAGCCATATTCTGCCTGGCGATGTCGCTCGGGGAATTCGGGGCCTCGTTCATAGTGGCGACAAACTCCGATTGGACCACGCTCCCCCTATTGGCGGACAAGTGGCGCGGCATGCCGATGAACCCCCTGGCCGAGTCCGCATCCAACGCCGTCGCGACGGCACTGGCAGTAATGGCAATACTACTATTCGCGGCCGCCGAGAGAGCCAGGTCGAACGAGAAAGGGGGGATGTTCTGATCCTGAAAGTCGCCGCACTGTCGAAGTCCTTCGGCAAAGTGCTCTTCTCGGAACTTTCATTCGAACTAGGAGGAGGGGAGATACTTGGAATCATCGGGCCATCTGGATGCGGGAAGACGACGCTTTTGCGATGCATATGCGGACTGGAGAGGCCAGACAGCGGCAGGGTCTACTTCTCGGGAGAGGACATCACCAATGTCCCAGCCGAATCCAGAGGCATCGGGCTGCTCTTCCAGAAGCCAGTCCTGTATCCGCACCTATCGGTGTCCGGGAACCTCTCGCTCGCGAAAAGCGAAGGCCACATCGAGGCACTCGAGGAGGTCGGGTTGCAAGGCTTCGGAGGAAGGGGGGTGTCCCGCCTTTCCGGGGGGGAGTCGCAAAGGCTGGCCTTAGCAAGGGCACTGCTCGCGAATCCACGGGCCCTCATGCTGGACGAGCCCTTCAGCGCGATCGATGCGGAGCTGTCCGCGAGGCTGATTGAAGACGTCAGGGGCATCCTGAAACAGAGGGGGTGCCCTACAATCCTGGTCACACACAACGTCGTAGAGGCAGAGACTTTCTGCGATAGAATCCTGAGTATGGAATAGAAAGCCCAGAAGGGCCAAACCCCCCGAAACACAAAGTGATGGATTGATAGGCATTTGGCGATTAGATGGGCCTGTGCCATTGAGGATTAAGCCATGGTCTGGCTTCTGGAGGGGACCATGGACAAGGCGGGATTCCCTGGGGGGCAGGATGTTCTCCCTCGAGGTCATCACACTGGGATTGGTGATGGTCGCTGTCCCGTACTTCGCCACCAACAACATCGCAAGCATGTACCTGGGCACGGTCTGGGACCCGGAGATAGGCCTGGACAGGGACATCCCGGTCCTGAACTGGACCATACTCCCCTACGCACTACTCTACCTATTCTACCCGGTGACCCTGTTGGTGCGCCCAAGTGGCGAAAGGGGCGACGCTCAGCTTCTGGTGGGCATGCAGACTCTGATCATGGCCACTGCCTTCTGCTGCTTGATATTCCTGGTGCTTCCGGCGGAGATTGACCTCAGGGACCAGATAGACTGGGACTCGATGAACCGCTGGGAGCTGGCACTCTTCGAGTTCATACACCAATCCGACAACCCCTGGAACGCCTGGCCGAGCCTGCATATCGTGCATTCCTACCTCCTCGCACGGCTCATGACCTTCTGGGTCTCCAGGAAGGCGGGAAGCCAGCTCGCCTGGAGAGTCTTCCTGGTGGCGCTATGGGTAGAGTTGGCATTGTTGAGCATCAGCATCCTGACCACCAAGCAGCACTACCTGTTCGACCTGGTGACGGGGATAGCAGTCGCACAGCTTGCCTGGATGGCAACTAAGCCCACCCTCGACGAGATCGGGGAGATGGGCCCCTCGGCCTTCGCCGAGAAGTTCGGGTGGACCGACTAGTTGTAGACGATCGAGAGCAGACCGTTGGCGGCCTTCTCGCACGCGTTCGCCACGTCATCCATCCTCTGCAGGACCCTGTACATGTGCACAGCAGCCAGCGGCGCGTCCTCGCCATGGCTGAATACGTAGGCAGCGGCTTTGCTCTCAACCAGGTCCGCCTCGTGCTCTGCCAGGTTGACCTCGTCGATCAACTCCCCGAGCCTGTCCCTCCCCGCCTTGGTGTAACCCGATAGAGCCACGTCCTTGAGCTGGGAGACAGCGTCCTCGTAGAGTGAAGTGGTCTTAGCAACGGCCTCTGCCATCTCCTTGAGCATACCCCGTGCCTCCTTGTCGACGAACAACTCTCTGAAGGATAGTTGCTCGGCGACGTTCTGCGCATAGTCAGCAATCCTGTCCTGCCTGGAAACCATCCTGAACAACTCGTCCTTGCCCTGTAGTACGGATATCTGTCCAGCTCCGAGCCTTCTCCTGATGTCGTTCTTCACTTCGTCTGCCCTGAGCTCTGCTTCGACTGTCGATGTGATGTGGTCCTCCGGGTCTTCCCCATCCGCAGCGGCATTTACCGCGCTGAGCATGTGCCCGACTGTCTCCTCTACGGCAACTGCGTGTGCGTGGAAGAGCTCGAAGTGAGTCGGTGCTCCCTTGTTGTCCACGCTACCGGCATCGGACAGGGCGTCCTCGACGTGGATTTCCTCGTCCCAGGTGGCCCAGATCACGTACGCGACGATCGCGAAGGCTATCGGGATGATTACTAGGAGCTTGATCGGGTCGGAACCGGAGGCAACGTAGATCGCTATCGATCCGAAACCAGCTGCAGGTAGGCTTGCAACCCATGAGGAAACGATCTTGCCGAACACCCTGAAGTCAACGGCCTTGGCCCCGCCCGCGAGACCGACTCCCACCACTGCTCCAACTAGGGTGTGGGTGGTGGAAACGGGAACGGCCAGGAATGGCATGGAGAAAATCAGGATGGTGGTCGCAGCGCCGAACTCTGCGGCGAAACCCCTAGTGGGCGTGATGTCGGTGATC
>PBGH01000013.1 GCA_002720055.1 Methanobacteriota archaeon
GTAGTCCCGTCTCTGTGCCTTAGGGTCAACAGCGTTATTTCGTAATCGAAGTCAACGAATCCCTCGACAATTACCCTCCCGGCCCCCGTTCATCCCCCCTCCTGGGCGATTGACCAAGCCCGACCCATGCTTGACTCGTCATGGACCGTACTCTGCCCCTTCCCCGACGAGCTCATGACGGGCTTTACCACGCAAGGGAATCCTATCTGAAGACAGGCTTCTTCGAAATCCTCCTTCGTGTCTGCAAAGGCGTATTCGGAGGTTTTTATCGCTAGATCCCGTGATACGAATTCCCTTATTCCCTCCCTGTCCATAGTCAACTTAGCAGCCCTTGCCGTAGGTGTGACGCTGTATCCCTCCGCCTCCAGCTCGACGAGAGTATCGGTCGAGATAGCCTCTATCTCGGGGACTATGTGATCGGGCCTCTCAGACTCTATCAGGGCCCTAAGGGCGCCCCCATCCTGCATAGGTATCGTGTAGCTCTTGTGGGCAACTTGCATAGCGGGAGCGTTCTCATACCTGTCAACGGCTATGACCTCGACACCGAGTCTCTGAGCGGCTATGGCGACCTCTTTGCCGAGTTCTCCCGAGCCAAGGAGCATCAGCTTAGTTTGGCTTGTAGTATTTGGAGTTCCTATTGTGGTCATGGGAACACATCGGGGCCGGGCATTTGAAACTAGCGTAGCTGTTCTTTTTCTAGGCCAAATTGGGAGTACACCGGCAATTTACTTCTTGAGAATTTAGTCGGGGCCCGCCCTAGGAATGGTTCGACTATTCGATCTTGAGGTAATTGGGAATTCGTCAATTCATCTTCCTATTGTATAAGGAGGAGACTGCGACCAATCCAACAATGAACACCATGCCGATGTAAGCTACGCAACCCATGGTGAACCAAGTGGGGCTCTCAATATGAATGTTGGTCCTTCAGCCCATCGCAAGTGCGGGATTAAATTTGAGGGAACAACATGCTCGAAGTGGATCCACCGAGAGACTTCGACACCGCTGACAGGCTAGCGTGTGTGCGGTATCCTGGAGTCACTCTTCATCGGAGCCAGAGTCATCGGGAGTGAGGAACGAGGTCTCCGCCATGCCGCTGTTCCTGCCATACTGGTAGATGAGGATGACGAGCAGTGACAGGAAGACGACCTCCAGCCCGAAGAAGGGTATCCAGGACTCGCCCGAGGACTCGCTCGGTGGGTCCACGGGGAGTGCGGGCTCTGGCTCGATCGGGCCCACATCGACTGGCGCTGGCTCTACCACAACAGTGCCGACCATGCCCACGGCCTCGTGGGGCTCGCACACGTACTCGTGGGTCCCGTTGGTCCCGATCTCGAACGTGAAGGTGTAGTCGACCTCCCTAGAGGGGTCGCCCGAGTCGAAAAGACCGTCCCTGGCCACGGCGTTGTGAGGTAGTGCCTCGCCGCTCCAGAAGAACCGGACCGATTCCCCCTCCGTGATGGTCACTGTGGAGGGGGAGAACCTGAGCTGGGTGGAGTCCACGGTGACGACCACCTCGCTCTGGGTCGTTGCCACGCCCCCCACCGAGCCCACGGTCAGGCTCGCGAGGAGGAGGGTTGCGATCAGCCAGGGCGACCTCATGGCTTCTGGGGTGGACGGATATTTATCAGGGGCTCTGGGGAATGCGCTCGGAAGTATCCAAAACCGGACACGCGCATCGCAGGTCATGGATGGCCTTGGCATCGACCCGAACATCAACCAGCAGCTGGTGGTCATGCCTGCCAACGGCATGGCCACGGCCGGCATGGTCATCGGGGTCGTGTCGATGGTGCTCACGGCCACTGCGCGGCACTTCGTCTGCCTCACCTGCTTCCTTTCGATACCCATGGCGTTCCTCGGGATGGTATTCTCGCACATCGGGCTGTCCAGGGCGAGGCAGTTCGGGGTGGGGAGGTGGCCTGCCGTGATCGGCCTGGTCCTGAACTGGCTCCAGCTGCTGGTGTTCGCCTACGGGGTGACGATGATCGCGATCGGCTCTAGCTCGGGGGCGTGAGGTAGGAGACCCCGGTCATGGACTCGCTGACCTCCCATAGCCTGGATGCGACCGCCTCGTCCTTGGCCCTGCTGTTGATCCGGGCCCTGCCCGTCCACCCCATCATCTCGATTATCCCAGTCGGCCCCCAGTACGGGTAATCCAGCGCGTCGTCCTCGGTGGCAGCGTAGAGCGTGGACTCGGCCCCCCTCCTGGCGGGCATGGCCACGATGAGGTTGAGGAACCTCCAGAGGAGTGAGTGCCTCTGCAGTTCGGTGGCGGTGTACCCCGGATGGCTGGCGAGGGACCTCACCATGGAGCCATTCGCCTCGAGCCTGCGGGCGAGCTCGAGGGAGAACAGCAGGTTCGCGATCTTGCTCTGGGAGTAGAACCCCCACTTGCTGTACCTCTTGCGATCCCCATTGAGGTCATCGAAGTCTATCCTCCCAGAGTTGTGGACGATGCTGGATACGGTCACCACCCTGCTGCCTTCCGTGCTCTCGAGCAGGGGCAGGAGTCGCCCGGTAAGGGCGAAGTGCCCCAGGTGGTTGGTCCCGAACTGCAGCTCGAACCCGTCCTTGGTCCGGGACTTGGGCGGGATCATCACGCCTGCGTTGTTGATCAGAACGTCCAGCCGATCGGAGCCTGCCATGAGTTCCTTGGAGAACCCCTCGACGCTGGAGAGGTCCGCGAGATCGAGCTCCATGACCGATATCTCGGAATCGGGGAGCTCGGACACTATGGAGTCCCTCGCCCCCTCCGCCTTCTCGGTGCTCCTGCAGGCCATGATCACGTTCGCGCCCTTGGAGGCCATGGCCCTGGCCATGTGGTACCCTATGCCCGTGTTGGAGCCGGTGATGACGACTGACTTCCCCTTCTGGTCGGGGATCATCCCCTCGTCCCACCTCATGCGACCACCAGGGTCGAGTCGAACTCCGTCCCATCAGACATCTCCACCGGATCGATGCCTGGTGCGAAGGCGGTGGCCCTTCCTGTCAGCAGCCCCCTCGAGCCGTCCCATTGCACGAACGAGCCCTCCCACATCCCCAGCACCGGGATCTCGTTCATCCGATGGAACTCCGAGATCCTCTGAGCCCTCGACTCGCCGAAGTGCTCTGCTATCTCGTCGCCGTCCACGAACCTGATCTTGCCTGGGTGGTAGTGCGGGTTGATCTGGAAGGGAACCACACCGAATGACTCGAAGGATGGCGCGTGAACTATCGGCATGTCGTTCGTGGTCATCATTGTGGGGCAGGCCACGTTGGCCCCGGCGCTGACCCCGAGGTAGGGGGCGCCCGACAGGACCATCTGCCTGATCGGATCGATCATCCCCCTCTCGTGCAGCTCCCTGATCAGGAGGAAGCTGTTGCCCCCGCCCACGTAGACCCCGGGCGCCTGGGCGATTGCCTCGAGGGGGTCCTGCGAGGTCTCGATGCCGACGAGGGTCGGGCCCCCCTCCCCCATGAAGGTCTGCATGCTGGAGGTGTAAGACTCGTGATCGCTGGACGCGTAGGGCACGAACAGGACGTGGCTGCAGTCCGAGAAGTGCTCGCTGACCATACCCCTGTACAGGGACCTCCTCTCCTCGGTCGATATCCCCCCGCTACCGAGGAGGACCCTGGTGTTCCCTCCGGCCCTGTCCACGGAAGCCCCCGGCGATCACCGGACTTGAACTACTCGTAAGCCTCGTCTAGCCTCTGCGCAATGGTCCTTATCCTCCTGAGGGATCTTTCGGCGAGGCGGGCGACCCTCTCGGATACTGCCTTTCCATCGGCTCCCGAGACCCTGTAGCCGAAGGGCATCCTGCCACCAAGGGTGTTCAGCAGGATGCGCTGACCCTCCAGCGGGACTGAGGATAGGGCCTCCTCGACCCCTTGGATGTCCATGCTGCCGGACTCGAGGCCATTGACTAGGGCGGAGGACGCCGACTCGTCGATCCTCGAGAGCCCGCCCCTGCCCATCAGCCACTCCGTACCCCTCCCCGAGTGCTGCCTGGTGAGCGCTCCGAAGATGTCCTGGGCGAGCCTGCTGACCATCGGGACGGTCTCGACAAGTCCCGCTGACCTCATCCTCTGGATCGTCGTGTTCACCCGGCCCCTGCTCTCCGAAAGCCTCTCTGAGAGGGCCAGTAGGGTCACCGGGTGGTGGCTGGAGCACAGCTCCATCAGCAGATCCCTTGCCAGGGGGACTCCCTTCTCGCTGTCCCCGGACAGACCTAGGTCCCGCACGAGCGCAGCGACGTCATCGACGCCCTCCTTCCGTGGGCCGGCCTCGGTCACCCTGATCGAGAAGCTGGTCTCCTCCTCCTCGGGTGGGGCTTCCATCCTGGTCTCCGATGGCTCCACCAGCCGGGCGATTTCCCCCATCCTGAGGGAGAGGACCGTCGATGCCAGGGCGGTGCTGGTCGTCACGGATGCTGACATCGATCCGCCCCTGAGGACGTGGAACTGCCATTTCCCGCTGGTCTCTGTGGAGAGCAGACCCGCCTGCCTGAGCTTCCTCACCTGGAGGTGCAGCGCGGTGTGGGACATCCCCGTGGCATCGCCGAGGGACTGGGAGTCCCAGCCCCTGAGGGGGTCGGAGAGCAGCGCGTCCCTCATCACCCTCTGTAGGGTGCCGTTCTCCTTCCTCCTCCTGATGAGCCCCATGGAGTCGAGCAGCCAATCGAGCAGGACCTCTGGATCCCTTGATCCGGTGGGCATGGGAATCTCGTTCAGCCTGATGGAGTACATGCAGCGTGCGCGGATTCCGAGGCTCAAGAGCCTTCGGTGCGGAGAGCCCCCGCTCAGGCGTATTCCTGGCGGATCTCCAACCACGGGTAGTCTACTCCGGAGGAGTCCAGCGAGTCCAGGTGGGGTGCCAGGCTCAGGCGCTTCCCATGGCCGATTATTCCGCGCTTGCGGAGGATCCCTATCGCGCTGCTGACGGTGGTCCTCGACTTGCCGATCTCCCTGGCGAGCTCTGCCTGCGAGGGAGAGTCATCGGAGTTGGATAGCCGGGAGACGATCTCCCTCTGTACTCCGGACAGCCCCACTGGGAGCATCGCAGCTGCGGTTGCTTGGTCGGTCACGCCGGTCCCGATCAGGATCTCCACCTGAGCAGGAGCGCCTGCGAAGTACCCGGTCCTGCCGTTCACGGGGACGACGGTCACCGACCTCTCGCTGACTAGTGACTTGAGATGGTGCCTCAGGGTGCCGTTCGCTGCGCCTAGCTGCCTCTGAAGCTCCCTGAAGTGGATCCCAGGCGATCTCTCGAGCTTCCTGAGGATCTTCTTCCTCAGGGGATGCTCCCAGGAGTCCTCCCTGGGGGCCGATAGGGTCCCTTGTGCGAGGGGAGCGGTGAAGGGCAGGATTGCTCCGATGCCCGCTGCCCCGGCGAGTGCTGCTGACAGTGATTCTACCGCCCATGGATAGGTCTCTCTCAGCTGACGCAGCAATGGCATTGAAGAGAATTCAGCAAATTAGGGATTTAAGCTTGCAGGGCGACTTGATCGAAAATGCTCATCATATGCTGTGCCTTACTACTCGGCCCTGCTTGATCTTCTGGTAGGCTACCAGCGGCCCCAGCAGCTGACCGCACCTTCTGCCGTGCTCAGTGAGCCTGTAGGTGACTCTGATGGGGCTCTTCTCGGTCTCGACCACGCGCTCCACCAGGCCCGTCTCGGTACATTTGGTGAGCTTGTCCGAGAGGGTACGGGAGGAGATCCCCCTGAGGAGCTTCCTGAGCTCGTTGAACCTCCTGTCGCCGGCGATGTACAGAGTAGTGAGGATCTCGATGGTCCATCTGGAGGAGAAGATGGAAAATGCCTCCACAGCGGCGTCGACCTCCCATGTGATGTCTATCTTCTCCTCGTAGTAGGACTCGAATGTAGAACGGATACTCCTTCCCTCCTCGATTACGTCCTTTATTGCCTCGTCGACCTTCTTGAAGTCCTCATCTGACAGTGCCTGTGGTTGCTTTGACATGTTAATACCAAGTAGTACGAATGCCATCAGGTGTATAAAATGCACCATAGTGTGCTCAGCCTCACTCAAGGGTTAATATGGGTCTTCTACACTCGGTGTAATAACCACACTTGGTTTAAAGAGGAAAGCAAAAATGGAAAGATGGCAAGAAGAATGGAATGGCGAGGTAATGAACGGTGGAAGCGAAGACAGAGAGAGCTCTGGAACTGCGAATAGGGAGGTGGCCTGATGATCACGCTAGATGATATCGTGAAGGCCATGGCCGATTGCAGGGCGCCCTTCTGGGCCCGGTACCCGAGGAGATGATCCCCTGGTTTTCAGCGGCTTGCAGGCGATAGCGCTCTGTCCTGCGTGCGGAAGCCCGTGCCTGAGCTACCAGGAGCATATCGGACCGAACCTGAGGACGACCTACTGCATGACCTGCGGTACCGTCTCCCTAACGGCCGACTAGGATCCTTTGTACTCGGGGCGACGACCCTCGATCAGTGCCGAGAGGCCCTCTAGGGCATCGCTCGTGGAGAAGATCTCGTCCAGCGCGTCGAGCTCCAGCTCGAGGCCCGATGCGAGGTCAGTCGTCCTCGTGCTGTCCAGCAGCCGGCTAGCCAGCCTGATCGACGCGGGCGCTGCTCTCGAGAGGGCCCTGAGCTGCCTGGACACGTTCTTGTCCTCGGGGTCGAAGCCCTCCGGGGCCCTGCCTGCTAGTATGGCCTCCATGTTGGAGTCGCTGTAGAAGTCTCTGGACATGGCAGCGATCGGGTGGGAGGGGTCTTGGGGCTCTGCGGGGTACTTGTGCTCCGGCTTGCCCTTCGAGGATAGCTTGCCTATGGTCTCGGGGATCTCCGAGACGTCCACAAGATGGGTGACGAAGCCCAGGGCCAAGGCAGATCCGGGATCAAGGAAGTTACCTGCCAGCACGGCGTATCTCGCAGCCTCGACTCCGCAGACCCTGGCTGACCTCTGGGTCCCTCCCAGTCCCGGATAGATTCCGATTGAGGTCTCGGGGAACCTCAGCATGGTTCTCTCCGTACCGACCCTGTAGTCGCACGAAAGGGCGAGCTCGAGACCACCCCCGAGGGCTAGACCTGTCGTGAGCGCTATCGTGGTGTGGGGGGAGTCCTCGATCCTGTTCAGTAGCACGTGACCGTCCCTGGTGAACTGATCGATCTCGGGGAATGCGTCCCCCCTTATCTTGTCGACGAAGAACTTGACGTCTGCCCCCGCGACGAAGGCCTTGCCGGCGCCCTCGAGGACGATGGTATCGATGTCCGACCTCGAGTTCAGCTCCGCGATCGTCGCGTCCAGCTGGGCCACCAGGGTCACGTTCAGCGCGTTCATCGCCTCCGGCCTGTTGATCAGGACGGTCGCGACGCTGCCCTCAATGCCGACGTCCACGTAGCTGAACTCGAACGGCTCTTCCCTGTGGGACATCCAGTCTGGTATGCTGAGTCCCGCTAGATCGGCGTATCGCGTGGCCATCCTCGATGCCTCTGCGACCCCGATCCTGTTGGCCAGCTCGAAGGGGCCCTGGGTCCACCTTAGCCCCACCTTGGCACCCCTGTCGACGTCCTCCATGGAGCAGATATCCTCCTCGACGATCTGCGAGCAGACCGAGAATATCTGCCCCATCATCCTCTCAGTGACTGCCTTGGCGGTTTCCTCGTCGCAATCGGCATCCTCGCCTATTTCCCACATCGCGCCTTCCGCTACGAGCTCCCTCATGTTGTCAGCCCCCCTGAAACGAGGGACTGAGAGCTGCTCTGAGAGGTAGTCGCTTGCATGGAGGGCGATGGATGGGCCTGTCAGGTTCATCAGTCCGAACGGGCCGAGCCCTATCCTGAAGGCCTTGCAGCAGATCGCGTCTATCTGCGCCGCCGTCGCGACCCCCTCCTGCATGAGGTGGCATGCCTCGTTTATCCAAGGGACGAAGAAGCGGTTGACGACGAATCCGGGCCTGTCCTTGCATACGATGACGACCTTGCCCATCGCCTTGCAGTACTGCTCGACTGCGTCCATGGTCTCCTTGGAGGTTGACTCCGCTGGTACTATCTCCACCAGTCGGTTCTTGGCTGGGTGGAAGAACCAGTGGAGGCCGACGAACCTGTCCGGTCTGCCAGTGGACTTGGCCAGCTCGTTCACGGAGAGTGAGGAGGTGTTGGTCGCTAGTATCGTGCCTTCCCCGCAGGTGCTGTCCAGGCTCGAGAATATCTGCTGCTTGAGGTCGAAGTCCTCGAAGACCGCCTCTATGACCAGTTCGGTCTCATCGGAGACGTTCTCGTGGCCTACCACACCGGTTATCCTGCTCTTGATCTCCTCGGCCTGCTCGGGTCGGAAGATCCTCCTCTCGATGGCCTCGTCCAGGAACTTGTCGATCGTCTGACGGCCTCTGTCGACCCATTCCTGCTCTCTGTCCACCATCTGGACGTTGAAGTTCTCCTGGGCCGATTTCTGGGCTATTCCGGAGCCCATGTTGCCTGCTCCGATAATTGCGACATTGCGTATCATGGTCCGCCGGGTGAAATGGCCATCATAATTCCAACGGAATGGCGATCTTTCTTCAGGCGCCGAGAAGATCCCAGAGCCTTCGTGCGTGCGCGTCAGGGGTTAGGTCCAGCTCTTCGATGCGCTTCCTGCCGTTCAAGGCCCATTCCTCGCGCGTCTGGGGGTCCGATGCCTGCTCCAGGGCGGAGTGCCAGGACGAGAGGTCGTCCCTGCCTAGCAGTCTGCCGTTGGTGCCGTCGACTATGGTGTCTCGGAACCCGCCTTCGTCCACGAACAGGGCAGGCGTGCCCACTGCGAATGCCTCGATTGGCGTCAGGCCGAATGACTCCTTGTGTGCCATGGAGACTATCGCTCGTGAGGATCTCATGAGGCTGACCAGTTCTGGGGAGGTCAGTCTAGGTGCTACCCAGAGCCCCACGCCGCACGATTCCGCGTGCGCTTCGAGGGATGCGATCGCGCCCTCCTCCCCCCCTCCGACGTGCGCCAGTGAGAGATCGGTCCCGGATAGCATGGAGATCGTCTCCCACGTCCCCTTTGCGAACGATGCCCTGCCGATCGAGGTGACGTACTCGTCCTCCCCAGGATAGGGGTTCTCCGGATCCCCCGATGAGTCTGCCGGGAACTCCTCCGTGTCCACGCAGGGCCAGAGTATCCCTGCCTCCACGCCATAGACCTCTTTCGCCCTGTGGGCGCTGAATGTCGAGTTGCCGCTCACCATCGAGCCCTGCCTCGAGATGAGTGAGGACACCAGCCCCTGGTCCCTCCTCCTGGCTCTCGAGAGCGCGGCCTTGGTCAGAGCGAGGTTCCTCTTGGGGGAGCCGTCCACTCTCCGGTGGAGGGTCTCCTCGTACAGCCCCCTATGAGGCTCCAGCATGTGCAGGTGGACTGGGAGATCCTCTGGTACGTGATCGAGCAGAGGGAGGCTACCGTCCCCGCTGACGAGATGGAGCGCTGTGACCGAGCCCAGCGCCTCCTCCAGTCCGTCGCAAGAGGCCCATGCCTTCGATGCGGTGCCCCTCCCAGAGTCCATGATTGTAGAAACCGGATCGGTGGAGAGCGCCCAATCATTACCGGGTCTCAGAAGCGTGATACCGTTCGCTGAGCAAGCCTCCTCGAGCTCAGGTGACGCTTGGATTGTGGCCATGGTTGCGTCGAACAGCCGGTTGATGGATGGGAGTACTCGGATCAAGTCCATCTCGGCCCCTCCCATGGGGCCGAAGACTCCCTTGGCGACCAGCAGTCGGGGCCTCGCTGGTTCAGCCGTCACCCTACAACCTCTCTGTAGACTTCGAGGACCCTGTCCGTGACCCTGTCCCACTGGTATTCCCTGGCTGCCACCCTTCCAGCCGAGCCCCATTCCGATCTGGTCTGGTCGTCCGATAGGGAGGCCTTTCTGATCGCCGAGGCAAGTGCCTGGTGGTCCTCGCATGGAACGGATAGGCCGCAGCCGAATCCCTCTACCATGCCGCCAAGACCATTGACGTCGGCCATTATCACAGGAGTGCCTGCGTGCATTGATTCCAAGAGCACGGTAGGCAGTCCCTCGAACCTGGATGGAATCGCGATCGCCGTCGAGTTCTCGTAGAGCCATCTCTTCTCCGCTTCCGATACCAGTCCCATTACCGAGATGAATTGCTTTGATCCGGACTTGGAGTGCCTCTCTGCCAGCCAATCCGAGAGCTCTCCCTTTCCAGCAATGGCCAGGTCGAAGCCCGGATCCCCATCATAGGAGTCCATAGCGTCCATGAGAACGTCCACCCCCTTCTGGTCACTGAGCCTGCCGACGAAAGAAACCAGGGGCCTGCTCTTGTCCCTGGAGGACAATGAATGGGGTTCCTCCGGCTCGTCCTCGACCGGGGAAAAGCCGTTGGGGATAATGCGTAGATCACCCCTCACCCCCTTCTTCCTCAGGAGTTCCTCGAAGAATTTAGTGAGCACTATCCTAGCGTCTGACGAATGCAGAGTCCGCCTTCCTTGCAAGGCCCATCTGAGCCTTTTCAAGGCCTTGCCGGCCAAGGTGGTCTTGATGTAGTCGTTGTGATATGTGGTCACCACCGGCTTCCCTGCAGATCTGGCTTTGGCTAGGGTCCTCCTGATCAGAACCGGAAGGGTGTCATGCAGGTGAACCACATCGACGTCGCTTAGGTCAAGATCGTTGATGGAAACCACAGGATCCACCCCTCCCAGGACCCTGGAAGGCGGAATTCGCACAACCTCGACTCCTCCCCTGTTGAATCGCCTCTCCTCGTGGGCAGGTACGTCCGCGCACCAAACGGTGACCTTGTGGCCCCGCCTGACCAGTTCCATGCCGATCTGCTCGACGTGCTGGTCGCCCCCTCCGACGTGTGGCCAATACCAGACGTGCGCGAGGAGGATATGCAGGGGTCGGCTCGTGTCCATGCCCCCCGACCGAGGCCTCCGTTTGAAAACACCCGTAGTCGTGGGTGTGACTACATCCTGATTTTAGCCCGTGTGCTGGCTCTGGGATCGTGTTCAGACGCGTGGTGCTAGCTAGGGGGTCTGTAGAAAACTCCGGATATGGGGGGAACCACGCTGTTCTGGAGGACCTGCTTGGAAAGGCCAAAGTGGCTGGCTGGACGAAGGCATTGACGATCGAGGGGGACCATGGTGCGAGAGGCCATGCGAAGATGGTGTCGAGCGCTGCTGAGGAGGTGGGTGCAGACCTACTTCACATCACAAGCCAGGAGGAAGCTCATCTCGTTCCGAAGAAGTCATCTGTCCCTGTGGTCGTCTCATTACACGATTTGTTCGATCACAGACCGAGGGCGATTGACGCCGGCGATGTACCAGTACCCCTCGGAAACAGATACCCCTCCTCCTCCAGATCCAAGAAGATCGCTGCCTGTCGGGAGGGTTTAGCCCGGGCAGACCTCCTACTGTGCGCCTCGGAGATGACGATGCAGGACGCAAGGGAGATGTTCCCCCGATCCAAGTGCGTTCTCGTTAGGGACTCGGTCGATGACTCCTTCTGGGATCCGATTCGCAACCCCCGGGATCGATCCTTGCTGGCCGCGGACGGTGACGAGTCGAAGTGCCTGATAGTCTCAGTTGGGGAAAAGGATCCGCGATGGCGTGGGCAGTTCTTAGGCGAGGTCATAGCCTTGTTGCCCGAAGAGGTAAGGGAGGACTTGCACCTCCTTAGAATAGGTCAGGGGAAAGTGGAGTGGGAGAAGGTGGCCGCTGCCTTCCAGCATGCTGAGGTGATGCTCTATCCTGGGGTATCTGTGGGATTCAGAAGCCCACCACTGGAGGCTATGGCGTCAGGTTGCCCGGTCTTGGCCTCCATGCTACCGTTGCACGACGAAGTCCTCCCTCCGAGGTTCCTCCTACCTGCGACGGACTCCGACCAGTGGGTCTCCGCCATAATGGATGTCCACGCCGAATGGAGCAGGTCTGGAGGCGCACCCAGGCACGTTGACGACGACATTCTAGAGATTGCGAAGTCTTCTTTTGGGAGAGCAGCACATGGTAGGCTACTCTCCGAGGCATACGACCTTGTTTGTGGCAGGTGATCAAATGAGAAACCCCTTCGATAGAGCGACAGAAATCAGCATAGCCCACCCAAAGAAGGTCCTGGCGATAGGATTCGTGTCCACGCTGCTGCTGTCCTCCATGGCGATGTTCCTGGAGTTCGACAATTCCGAGGACGCATTCTTCCCCGACAACGAGACCGTGAGGCTACTCGACGAGGTGGAGAGCGAGTACCAAGCAAGCATCGACTTCGTTCGCGTGGTGGTCAGGACCGATACCGGGCTGAGCGATCCGGTTACCTGGTCCCACCTTGGGGTGGTGGAGTCGCTTCTCCTGGAGAACGACAACCTCTCCTCCCACTCCTACCCACTTTTCGGAGGGAGAGCGAACAACGGGCCCGCAAGCTCCGCGATCTCGTGGATGAAGTACCAGAGCCTGGATGAGAGTCGAGGTTGGATCGACCAGATGACCAGCGGCATCGATTTCCTTTCTGCTGCCGATGATGATAACTACTCGATAGCCAAGGAGGAGCTGCAGTCTTCCATATCTAGCGTTCCAACGCCCGTGGACGTAACCGCAGAGGAGCTTTCTGGTTGGGATTTCAGCGATACCGAAGAGTGGTTGACACCCCTGATGCAAGGATCGAACATTCGTGACGAGCTCACCGCGGTGTTACAGTCCTCCCAATCACTCGTAAGCGAGAACGAGACGAGAGCAGCCGAGCTAGAAGCTCTCAAGGGCCAGATCTTCGTGAGTATAGCGCCTCTGCTAGGCTACCAGTCTGTCGACCTGGCCTCCGCCATCTCCGGTTCAATTCCGAGCGACCAAGAGGACCCAATGGCCAGCCAGGGGCCCTTCCTCGTCTCCATGGCGATAACTACCGACCCAGATGACCACGATGGCATGAGCGCGGATGAGATACAGAAAGACATAGTAACGTGGGCCCGGTCAATCGAGGATGGAATCAGGGCCAACTCCGATGGCTCGTCCACCGTGTTCTCGTTCGCCCAGTTCCAGCAAGGTCAGAACGCCAACCTGGGGGCCGAACTAGCGATACTTAACTCGGCATCGCTCTTGATCCTCGGATCCATACTCTACTTCACTTTCAGGAGCTTTCGAGACACGTTCTTCGTTCTCGGACTGACGGTCTTCGGCATACTGGCGACCTACGGGACCTCCGGGCTGCTAACTAAGATCGGGATTGAGATGACCTTCAACGCAGCCATGAACTCCATCCCGGTCCTACTTCTCGCGATAGGGGTTGACTACGGCCTCCACGTAGTTAAGAGGGTCAGAGAGGAGTATCTTGAGGAATCTGGAGACTCCACCAGCAGGGTAAGGAGCCTCAGCGAGGATGCTCGTCGTAAGGCGATGAGGTCCGGGACCACCTTGACCTCAGTCGCGCTCCTCATTGCCATATTCACGGACATGGTAGGGTTCCTATCGTTCAGACTCTCAAGCCAGCAGTTCCTCGTAGTCTTCGGCACGGTGATCGCAATCGGCCTGTTCTACGTCTACCTCTTCAGCATAACTGCATTGCCGGCCCTGATGACACTGGTACCTCCCAAGGACATGGTGCTGGGGAAATCCATCAAGGTAGATAGGAGTCCGCTCATCGAGAGGATCGGGAAGCTGTCTGATAGGCCTGGGCTTGCGGTGGCGATTGCCATTGCTCTAACTGCTCCGATGGCCATCGGCATTGGTCAGCTTGAGGTCGGGTTCGATACCAGGGACAACTTCGATGACTCGGTACCTGTGGTCGCTGACTTCCTGCTTATTTCCGAGGAGTTCCAGAGCAGTCCCGCCCCGATCTATGTCGTGGTCGAGGGTGATGTGGTCTCTGAGGAGGGCAGGCAGGCGGTGGAGGGAGCTATCGGAGTGCTGGTACAGGACGAGAGGGTGACAGTTGTAATCTCCGACCTATGGTCTACTCTGGACTCCTCCAGGGGATCTAGTCCGGCCCTGTCCTCCCTCATGCTATCGGTAGAGAGCGCGGAAGAGGGATCCTGGGCGGAACTGAGGCAGTGGCTGACGTCCACCGATGAGGGAAGGGATTTGTCCTCCGGCCTACTGTCCGGCGATGGTCAGCAGACACTGGTCTCATTCCAGGCTGCGACCCTGGACTGGTCGAGCACTAACACATTCGAGATAGAGCTCTCAGAGGCCCTGGCAACCTCCGTGACGGGATCTGCCTTCACCGCTGACCTCAGCGGCAGGTCCCTGATACTGGCACAGATAACCTCCGATGTGGCAGAGGCCGCTATCCTATCGACAGTAATCGTCGCAGGAGTCATCCTCATGATGCTGGTGACGATTCACACCTTCAGGACCAGCAACCTCGGGCTCGGAATTGCCAGGGGCCTCGTGACCTGGATTCCACTGCTGGCGGTAGTGGCATGGGTATACGGGATAATGGGATTCACAGGATTCCAGCTGAACTCTCAGACGGTCACAATAGGAGCTTTGACGCTGGGGCTCGGTGTCGACTACGCAGTCCATCTCTCGACGAGAATAGAGGAAGAGGTCGAGAAGAATCCAGGAGGCTTGCCCTCGGAGTGGGCTACGGCGTCCATATCAACCACAGGCAGGGCCATGGCTGGTGCTGCGGTGACCACAGCTGGAGGCTTCTCCGTGCTGAACCTATCCTCCCTCGTCCCGCTCCAACTCTTCGGACAGGCATTCGTAGTGGCCATCACGCTGGCACTCCTGGCGAGCGTACTCCTGCTTCCCTCTATCTACACCAACCTCATGAAGTGGGAAATCAGTAGGTCGAGTGCCGCATAGTGTAGAAACGAGCCATTGACAACAACCACTTAATACCAAAATTCAGGCGACTCGCCTTATGCTCCGTGTTTCCGAACTCAAGAAGGGATTCGGTTCGGGTCGTATGAGACTGGAGGTACTGAAGGGGATCAACATGGATGTGAAGGCGGGTGAGCTCGTCAGCCTGATGGGTCCCAGTGGCTGCGGGAAGAGCACCCTGCTGAATATCATAGGGGGGCTTCTTGATGCGGATTCGGGCAGCATCAAACTGGGTTCCCACGACTACGGAACGAAATCNCCCAACAGGGTGGTTGACGTAAGGAGGAGCGGGGTCGGCTGGATATTCCAGGACTTCCACCTGATTGACAGGCTAAGCGCCTTGGACAACGTAGCATTCAGCCTGGAGCTCTCAGGAGTCCCCTCAGAGGAAGCCGAGAAGAGAGCCGATGAGGCACTCGAGAGGGTCGGACTTGGCGATAGAATGGAGTTCATCCCCGACCAGCTCTCCGGGGGGCAACAACAGAGGGTCGCGGTAGCGAGGGCAATATCCGGATCGAGGCCACTGATTCTAGCGGACGAGCCCACTGGCAACCTAGACGTCAAGAGCGGGCAGGAGGTAATCCATCTCTTCCAGGACCTGTGCAAGAATGACGGTCTTTCGGTCCTGATGGTCACGCACGACCCCCAGCTTGCAAGCATGGCTGATCGAATGCTCTTACTCAAGGACGGGGTGACTGCAGCCTCAGACATCCGTTCCGCCTGGGGCATAGAGGAGGAGTAAAATGAACATAGACTCACTGGTAACAAAGGTCCTGCCCACGATGCTGCAGGCATGGATACTGCTGGCCTTCCTCATTATATTCGGGCTAGTTTTCAGGAGGATGCTGGCATCTGCCTATTCGCTGATCAGGCCAATAATCGAGCCCTCCAAGGGGAAAGTCAACCCGAAGAGCACCCTAACACTACAGGAAAGGGCTCGAGAATGGTACAAATCGTTCCAGTCTAGGTGGCTCTCGGCACCAAACAACATTTCCATGGCACTGAAGAGCGCATGGCGAGGTAGAGAGAGGGGGTTGGCGATCTTCGCAGGAGTGTTCCTATCGTCACTGGTAATCACTACTGTGCTTGCCTATGCTGTNGGACTGAATCAAGCCTTCTTCGCATTCAGCCTAGAGGGGGATGAGTTTGACGCGAAGGTCGACTTCCAGTACGATCCAGACGGAGATTGGAAAGGGAGGACCAACGACTCAGCACTGTGGGAGTCTCTCTGCGTGGAGATAGTCGAGATGGAGGAGTTCGAAGACTGCGGGTTGGTATTCGGCAGACAGGGACTCAGGGTCAATGGATTCTTCGACCCCTACTTTGCCACGCCTCAGCCACTCAACGTGCAAAGCGTGACCGGGAGTTCCCAAGGGTGGGACAATGTCAGTTGGGAATTCCCCGAGGCCTTTGAGAACGGGCCTCCGATAAACGGCAACAGAATAATCCGATTCTACGGAGACGGGGTCTGGGACGGAGAATTAGGCGAAAGGCACTCTGATTCGGTGATCTACGGAGAATGGCCCAGCACGGCGGCCGATGCCGTGGCGAACAGGACCGTGATCCTGCCTTCCAAGATAGCGAGCGTAGCAGGGGCTGAGGTCAATGATACCATAGATTCACTCACCTTCAGCTTCATTGTCGATACTTGGACGAGCGACTTCGACCTCGGCTACGAACAGTGCCAGACACAAGTCGAATTCGTAAGCGACGACGACCAGGCCCCAGTGCTCTTCTGCAAGGACAGCTTTACGGTGACTAACCTCACAATCTCAGGGATCTACGAGGAGGGTGACTTCGGGAATCCGACGCTGCTCTTCCATCCCGTAATAGTCTCAGACTCAGTACTGACCGACCAGCAGAAGACTACCTTGATGGAAAGCGATCACGGCTACCTGGGGGTAGCTCTAGACCGAACGCAGATACCTACCTCATCCACTGCACAGGCAACCAGTTGGCTCAGGGATATCAAGCAGAATCTGGAAAGCGTCAGGTCCCAAGTGGACATACTTGACCCAGCCACTGGAGAGCCTACGGGAGGTACAGAGTCGGTACTGCTGCCCAGGGAGTTCAACGTTGGAGAGGGGTCGAGTGCTGTCGCACTCTCAATCGAGTACACCGACATCGTCTCTGGGACGATAACATTCCTGAACATCTTCCTCGGAATTATCCAGGTATTCGACTACATCNTTGTGATACCGATAGTAGCCCTCTCCTTCGTCGTGCTACTCTACGGCCTGGTCCTATCGCTGGAGCAAAGGAGGAGAGAGGTAGCAATTCACCGGGTAATCGGAGGCACGGAGACGACACTATCCAGGATGATGGTGCTGGAGGTCTACGTGATCGGATCCGTGGCATGGGCTCTTGGTTTCGGGTTGGCATCNGGAGCCGTGGAGATCGTTCTCAGAGCAGTCGGTTTCCTCAGATTCACCGATGAGGGCGATATCAGCGTTGACCCGGTGCTGAGCTTCGGTTCGACCTTTGTCGTTGCATTCCTCACCATCTGGGTAGCCTACTACTATGGGAAGAGGCGAACGAACGACTTCCTGAACATAGAGATCGACGAGGGCGTTCGTAAGGTCAGTAAGACGAGGGAGCCCAACTATCTACTCCATTGGCTGGTCTTCGGAGTGGGGCTCCTATCCTATATCGAGAGCTGGATCCAATCCAATGATGGCTTCCTGATCTGGGGGAGCGGGGGGATCGTGACCAATTTCATCCTCAACGCCGTCCTACTACTTCTCGGGCCTTTCTTCCTCTGGATAGGGGGAGCGCTGGTCCTGTCAAGAATCGGAGCCTCTGGCCCTCAGATACTGAATCGTCTGGTTGGATGGTCCCCTGCAATATCCGACATCAGGCGGGGTCTGAGCGGTTCTGGGTCCAACCAGTCCGTNAGCCGCCTATCGCTGATCATGCTCCTCACCCTTTCCATAGTTACNCTCGCAGCGGTACAGGGNCACACAGGCACACTGGTCGACGAGAGGACCACCAGTGCCCAGAACGGNGCAGACCTGCAAGTCCAATTCGATTCAGAGCTATCAGAGAGCNAGGCCAGGAATCTTGTAAANCAGTCCATTGACANNGTTAACGANGGAAGCATCGGTGACATAGATGCAATGGCATCGGTCAGCTATCTGTTCCCCGGAGTCCTGGACAGGGACAGCGGTGGGGTNTACTCCACTTGGGTCCTCTTCGATGGGCATGANGACACTCTGATCTGGGACGAGCAGGCCATTCCCGGGAGTGATGTAGGTGCAATCTCGCAAGACTGGAGCCAAGGGGCCTACACGGCCGGCGATGATGCCAGAGATGAGCTGGATAGGCCATCTAGAGGGAGTCCGCTAAACATATCCATCGCCAATCTGGTATTCGACGAGTTTGGTTTACCTTCCGTGGAAGCCTCAAACACAACAATCACAGTGAACTACGCTGGACAGCACAACTGGATACCTGGATTCTCAGCGGCAGAGACTCAGCANTCGATCATCATCGGCGAGAGGTCCTACATTGAGCTGCTTGGTAACCCCGNGTCCTTCACACACACCTCCGATAGGTGGTTCTTCGAGCTCTGCGATGAGGGGGACTCGGGCTGTAAGTCGGCACTGGAGACGCTCAGCGCCGATCTAAGGAGCAGGGGTAACGTGATTTCAGCCCAGGACTGGTCCTCAGCTCACGAGAGCAACGAGAGGAATGGCGGACTCGTGTTCGGTACTCCCGGACTCCTGAGCATGATGTTCGTNGTGGCNGCACTCGCATCGGTCTCATCCGCATTCGTCTTCCTATCGCTGGTCCTGAGTCAGAGGAAGAGGGAGCTAGCGATCCTACAGGCCATCGGAGCGAGCCCGAACCAAGTAGTGAGGCTAGTCCTATTCGAGATCATGTCCATCCTACTTGTCAGCATGGTACTTGGAGTGAGCCTAGGCCTGGCCGTATCAGAGTCTTTCAACGGCTTCTTCTCGGTATTCGGATTCATCTTCCAACTCTTCCTCGGCCAGAGCGCCCCCATTGACAGGGACCTCATCTGGCCGTGGTTCGAGCTAGTGATTGTCAATGGCCTGGTACTCGCAGCGGTCATCATATCCCTCCTGTTCACGACTAGGAGGGCGCTGGACTCTGATCTGGCCACGGTTCTGAAGGGGGAGTGAGATGGAAGGAGCAGCGGGGAACGAGATACTGAGGGCCAACTCCCTCTACCACATTTACGAATCTACGGCCGAGGATGGAAACGTCGTGGCCCTTAGAGGCCTGAGCGTATCGATAATGGAAGGGGAGGCCGTGGCTGTTGTTGGCCCCTCTGGGTCCGGAAAATCGACCCTGCTGAAGTGTCTAGGTGGTTTGATGAAGCCGTCAGCTGGGTCCGTGGAGCTTGGAGGGACGAGGATGACTAGGCTNACAGGGGTCGAGCTGGTTGAGCTGAGGCAGAAGACTGTGTCATTCATCTTCCAAGACGCTAACCTACTCCCTCACATGAACGCGCTGGAAAACGTGGCCCAACCCCTAATTCACCAGGGAGTAATGTCAGGTGTAGCTCGGAAGAAGGCCATGGGNCTATTGGAGAGGCTCGGGATCGGAGAGAGGGCATTCGGGATGCCCGAGCAGCTATCCGGAGGAGAGCAGCAGAGGGTCGCCATATCCAGGGCTCTGATAACTGATCCGAAACTCATCCTGGCTGACGAGCCCACGGGCGCACTGGACCCGATCACAAGCAGGGAGGTCCTAGCTCTATTCGATCGGCTTCACAAGGAGGACGGCGTGGCCTTCCTCCTAGTCACACACAGCAAGGAGGTCGCNTCGTTCTGCGAGCGCTCGCTGGAGCTCAGGGAGGGACGCTTCATTGCTCAGCATGGGGAGGGCGTGGACATCGGGGACCTCTCTGACTCAAGGGAGTTGATCGTAGACGAGTCAGGGACAGTCACCCTTCCCCCGGACGTGCTACTGGAGATCGGAGGGCCTGGTAGGTTCGAGGTCGAGGAAATCGATCGAGACCTGCTCCATCTGGGCAGAGTGGCCGAGGAGAGGATCGAACTCACTGGTTCCGGCGAGATGGTGCTATCTCCGACATGCCCAGCATGCTTCCACGATTACGGTGACAGCGATGAGCAGCTATGCCCCGACTGCGGATCGAGCAGGCCCATGGTTCAGGCCTGAGGCAGGGAGAGCTTCATCGGCTTCGCAATACCTAGGTCCGCAGGAAGGTCTCGGACCTTGTCCGGAAGAGTGACAGGAATCATCTCCCGGCCGATGAGCGCCACCCTGCTCTCCCTCCTGTCGGAAAGCACTTCGCGGCCCACCATCGGAGCGAGCGTCTCTGAGAACTCCATCACATCGGCATGGCTGGGCATGTTATCTATCGACAGATTGTTGCGGCTGTTACCGACGAATACGTACCCCTTGGCCTCGATGAAGTCGGGATCGGCTATGTTATCGAGTCTGGCGTAATCCTCGTGGAATCCGAGTGACTCGTTCTTGATCAGGGTGTGCCGGCAGACCGTGCGAGTATCAAGGCTGGGGAGCAGCTCGAGAGTCNTCTCTAGCTTGTGGAATGCCCCCTGGTCGAATTTCGGCTTGCATAGACGGTCGAATATCTCCTTGTTCGGCGCGTCCACGCTGACATAGAGCTGGGTCGGAAGAGGGTCTAATTCCTCTATGACCTTGGGGAGGCTCCCGTTAGTGACTAGGAAAGTGCTGGTACCATGCTGATGGCAGATGTCAAGGAACTCGCCNAGCCTAGAGTAAAGGGTTGGCTCGCCGTTCAGAGAGATCGCCACGTGCTTTGGGTTCTGAGCCTCTAGCCATTTCTCCCTATCGGCCTTTGGATTGCCCCCATATCCGGTTAGGAGCCTTCGATGTGCCCTGACTGACTCCAAGTAGAGTTGGTAAGGGTCGTCGTCAATCTTGTTCAGAGTGTCTGAGTGGGGCTCCCTCCAACAGTAGGTGCAGCCCAAATTGCAGGTATCGACATTGGGGGCCATCTGCATACATCCGTGGCTCTCTATTCCATAGAATGTCCCCTTGTAGCAGGATCTATCGGCTATCAGAGACTGCTTGGTCCAGTGGCAGACCTTCACCCCCCCGTGATCCCCAACTAGGTGATATCTCTGCTTGGCTAGCTTACTAGCGATACGGGGCTCGATCTTCGTAACCGGGCTCTGGACCATGATGCTCAAGCTGCCTGAGAGTGCTAGTCTCCTTGAATGATTCCTTGGATTACGTCTAGCTGTACTTTATCCCGGTCCCGTACGCGAAGATTTCCACTGCCCTGATTCCCTTCTTGGCGCTGGCCGGAGTCATCTCCGCTGTATCCAGCCTGACGTTCAGCACTTCCTCCCAACCCATTTCCTGCGCCCTCTCCCTTAGCCTCTGCTTGGCTTCTGCTCTGGCGACTGCCACTACTGAGTGAAGGATTCCGACCCTTCCTCCGACTAAGTTGTTGAACCATGCTATCAGCAGCTGCCAATGACTGGGTGCGTAAACTATGCTGGAGTAAACAAGGCCCGTCTCGGCAACCCCTCCGACGATGTGCGCGCCCCTTAGGTTGGAGAGCGGATCCCTCCCGAAGTGATNGATCGATGCCTGCTCCCTTTCCACTAAGCCCCTCATCCTCTTGTCCATCCGAGAGCCGCTGGTTAGCGCGCCCATCACGAACATCACAGGATAGGCCACGGCCCAGACTATTCCGAACAACGCCATTAAGACGGAGAACAAAAGCAGGGGAAGGAGGCAGAGCAGGAAGAAAATGTCTCCCCCCCCAGCGTTTGAGTCACCGGACCAGTCCTGAGCTGAGACGTTTGTGGATAGAGCCAGAATCGATAGCATGACTGCTGAGGCCAGTAAGCTGACTCTTGCACCTCGGAAGCCCATGGGACCGCCCTCCTACTCGACCTTGACGGCGGTTCCGTAAGCGAAAAGCTCGGCTGCTCCAGCAGTCACGGCGCTCGTTGCGAAGCGAACGTTAACAATCGCATTGGCCCCTCTCGACATTGCGTCGGACACCATACGGGCTATGGCCTCGTTCCTGGACTCCTCTAGGAGCTCGGTGTACTTGACTAGCTCCCCGCCCATGATGTTCCTTAGACCCTGAGTGATGTCCCTTCCGATATTCTTTGCTCTGACTGTCGACCCGCCTACGACACCTAGATTCTGGGCGATTACCTTCCCAGCTATGGTTTCCGTATTGGTGATCATTACCCCACTAACTACATGCTGCATGGGAACCCGGTACGAGATGCGTCACTTCAACTTACTCTTGTTCGATAGTGTGGAATGCTGAAGGGACCTCTAGGGAGGTCGGGGGCCTTGTCTGGTACGAGATTAGGGCCAGACCAGCTGCTAGGGAGAACTCGCAAAGAATCACCCCCCCGTAGGAAGCGATTGACTGGAAAACAGAGACCCATGCCAGTTGTTCGGAGGGGATCGAGTCGTAGAAATTGTCCATCCACTGCATGGTCGTGTGGGTTATGTAGAGCTGGGAGATTGCGTGTATGGATATCCATACCCAAGCCAGCTTCAGGGCCATATCCCGATCCTGAGCATTCCACATTATGATGGTCGTAGGGATCGACATTAGGAACAGCAGTGCGGAGAATGCGGCTCCGACATCCCATAATCTCATCTCAGAAATCTGTAAAATCGCCTCGAATACCGCCTCGCATTCCTCTGGGTCCGGGTCTTCGACACAGATTTCCTCTGTGTCCAAGGAGTCTACCATGATTTCAAGGTAGAAGCCGGAAACTACGAGCGATATCGCACCTATCAGCGAAGAGAACCCGAGGACTCCGATGAATATCGCCCCACCCTTCAGCCACCATGGCGAAGGCTCCTCGGGCCTGGTTGCGGGGACTAGGAGGGTCTCGACCATAGCTGCGAGACGGGGTGGATACCCAAAGGGGTTTCATTCCATTGATCCCATAGAAACTCTTTCATCTGAGCGCACCATTGTGTGAATGCACTGCCTGGATGGGTTGACTATGAATCCCAGTCTGAGGAAGTTCCTACCGAGGATCATTCGATGCTTGAGCATTGACCTATCCGCTAGGCAAACCTCTACATCGAAGTCCCTCGAAGCTATTTCGATGGTTGTCCGGATCACAGGGCGGAGAGTCTCGTGACCCCCAGAGTCCCTAATCCTCCTCCATTTGATCAGAGGGCGTATGACCCTTTTCCCATCGGCTTCCATCCTAAACCGTACTCTTGTCTCGGGTTGAGACTCGATTACCTCAATTTCGGATGCGTGTAGGGTGTTTGACCATGCCCCAGTATCAACTTTTGCGAGGATGGGAGCTCGCTGTAGCTCGGGAAGACCTATCCACTCTCTCCAACCTATGATAGCGGGCCTTATCATCTTCTCACCGAGCTGCCGGCAGGCAGGTTCCTATTGAATCCAACGAATGGAGATAAATTGTCGATAGTCTAGCATGGAATCGTTGAAGTACGAGTCACCCCGCGTATCCCTAATGGCACAGATTGAGACCGCGCTCAGCTACGATGACGTGCTGCTACTTCCAGCAGAGTCCGCAGTCCTTCCGGCCGAGGTTTCTCTCAACACCAGGCTTACTCAGGAGATTGAGCTCAACGCCCCAATAGTGTCTGCAGCGATGGACACGGTCACCGAGGCGGAGATGGCCATCGCAATGGCGCAGAGTGGAGGAATCGGCGTCATTCACAGGAATATGTCCATCGAGGATCAAGCTGAGGAGGTCGACAAGGTCAAGCGATTTGAATCGGGACTTGTGCTAGAGCCAGTAACCGTCGGCCCAGAAATGACTGTGGGCGAGCTAAGGGAGATGAAGGACCAGTACGGATTCTCCGGTTTCCCTGTGATAAGCGAAGACGGAGGAATCGTAGGGATGGTCACAAACAGGGATATTCGATTCGTGGAGGATATTGGTACGCCCATCGCCGAAGTAATGACGAAGGATCTGGTCACTGTCCCCGAACACGTTGATCTGGAGGATGCCAAGAGGCTACTTCACCAGCATAGAATCGAGAAGCTTGTCGTAGTGAATCCCGAGGGGGGCTTCTCGGGCCTGATCACGGTCAGGGACATCAATCGCTCCAGGGATAATCCGTTATCCTGCAAAGATGACAGGGGAAGACTCAGGGTAGTCGCCGCAACAGGTACTGGGGACAAGGGAGTACTAAGGGCGCTGGCGATGCTTGAGTCGGGTGCAGACGCGATTGCAGTGGATACGGCCCACGGGCACTCTCACGGAGTTTTGGATACTGTGCGAAGGATCAGGTCTGAAGCTGGTCCTGGGGCTCAAATCATCGCAGGTAACGTCGGTACAGATGTTGCAGCAGAAGCACTGATCGAGTGCGGTGCCAATGCGATAAAGGTAGGAATCGGGCCGGGTTCAATTTGTACCACTAGGATAGTTACCGGAGTTGGTGTCCCGCAGTTCTCAGCAGTAATGAGCGCTGTCAAGGCGTGCTCCACGAAAGGAATCCCAGTCATTGCGGATGGCGGGATCAAGTACAGCGGAGACATAGCCAAGGCAATAGCCTCAGGTGGAGATTGCGTAATGGTCGGTTCACTGTTAGCCGGGACGGATGAGTCCCCGGGAGAGACAATACTGTACCAAGGGAGGGCGTACAAGCAGTACAGAGGGATGGGATCGCTAGGAGCTATGAGCAAGGGTTCGTCGGATCGTTATTTCCAATCATCCCAGGGAGATACGAAGAAGTACGTTCCAGAGGGAATAGAGGGAAGGGTCCCGTCTAGGGGTCCAGTCGACAACGTCCTCTACCAGCTGATGGGGGGGCTCAGGAGTTCGATGGGTTATACCGGAAACTCGACAATAGAGGAAATGAAGACAGAATGCAAATTCGTTCGGATCACCAATGCGGGATTATCAGAGAGCCATGTGCACGATGTGGAGATCACCAGAGAGGCTCCAAACTACAGGAGGTAGCTAGTTGGAGACAATTCATCTCGGTGGTGGTTGCTTCTGGTGCATAGAGGGAGGTTTGTTGGGCCTCAGGGGTGTTCATGAAGTGGTTCCTGGATACAGTGGAGGGCATCTCGAGAATCCCACTTACGAGCAGGTCTGCGGAAAAAGGACAGGCCATGCCGAGGTGGTTAGGGTGACCTTCGATCCCGACGTGATTCCTAGATTAGTTCTGCTAAGGGTGTTCCACACTCTGTTCGACCCGACCCAACTGAACAGGCAGGGCAACGATATAGGCCCCCAATACAGGAGCATCGTCCTTTTCTCTGATGAAGATCAGAAAGACGACGCGCTCAGAGCCATCGAAGAGGTATCTGGATACTATGACGACCCAGTAGTCACGGAGGTCGTCCCTTTCGAGGTTTTCTGGGAGGCAGAAGAGTACCATCACGACTATTTCGCTCGATCCGGAGCCTCGAATCCGTATTGTCAGGCAGTTGTCGCACCCAAAATCGCTAAGGCGAGGAGTCGTCACGCAGATTTGTATGAGTGATGGCCCCCAACTGAGCCCAGAGCCCTGGGCTTTCCATCTTCTTGGCCTTATCACGCCTATTCTGGCCATTTCAGGTAACATCCTCGGAGTATTGGAAAGCGAGATGTTCGCAGCGATGGGTGTCGTCTTCGTTTGGGGAGTGGGGCCCATCCTAGATATTGTAATGGGGGAATCTGAGGTACCAAGACCCCCAAGGGAGTCAGGTACACCTTTCGAGGTACTGCTCTGGGTACATGGAATCCTGCACCTCATCGTGGTTGCGTCTTTCTTCTGGTTCGCCTCGCACGAGGGATTGACCTGGTGGCTTGTGATCGGGGGCCTATCATCCGGACTGAGTGCAGCGGCCTCTGCGACAGTCACTGCCCACGAACTAGGACACAAGAGGCCAAAGAGCCCGGGATGGAGGCTGGCGAGGCTGCTTCTATTTTCGATAAACTACACGCACTTCACCACGGAGCACAATCACAACCACCACCGAAATGTTGCGACCGATGACGATCCAGCGAGCGCAAGAGCCGATGAGGGGCTGTGGACATTCTGGCTGAGGACGATTCCCGGACAGTTCGCGTCCTCGGTTAGGATACACGACCGCAAGGGCAGGAGTGGTTTCGGCAATCCATCTTGGAGGGGTCTCGCACTTCAGATGGCGGTTTTCGCCGCCCTGGGGGCTGCTCACTTCTACGGCCAAGAATGGGCGGCACCGGTGGCAGTAGGTTGGGTAATACTCTCCGGAATATCCATTCTCACGCTCGAATACGTCAATTACATCAGGCACTGGGGGCTAAGGAGGCCAGATGCGGACAGAAAGTTCCAGTTAGAGCATGCCTGGAATACAGAGGCTCGTTGGTCGAGATGGAGTCTGATCGAGCTTACGAGGCACTCTGACCATCACCTCAGGGCCAGCGTCCCCTTCTGGAAGCTACGGCCATACGAGGGCACCCCCCAACTTAGATGGGGATACTACGCCTCTTGGTGGCCCTGTGTCATTTCCCCCATTTGGAAGAAGGCGATGTGGAGCAGGTTACCCGATAATCAGCTGGAGCAGGCTTCCGCGCAGCGCAATTCTCAATAGTGCCAGTTAGAGCAAGGCTGCCGTGGTACCCGAAACGAGTGAGGCAAGTTCTCCGAGTACAACATCCGCACTTATCCACACCGGACTACTTTCCGTGGGGCTGAGCAACCTTTTCTGGAAGGGTAGCGAGATCAGCGATAACCCCCAAGACAGGATACTTATCATCGCAATGGGGCTATTCTGCCTGGCGATTCCATTCCAAGGCCTGTACATCCTACTCTCCAGGATGATCAGAGAGTTCGATTCATCGGCCAAGATGGTGGTTCCGGATTCCATCCTACGACTGGCGTCGAGGTGCGAGATGGTCAGCTATGGATGCGGGATTACGGGATTCTGCCTAATGCTCATGAGGACTTCAGCGATACTCGGGGGCATTCTACTTACATCTGCATTACTAGTTATCATCCTGGCTCGAATGGCAATGATGAGGGCCTACGGGGTAAACCAGACCATCTACTAGAAGGATATTCAAGCTGGCCATTGCCGGCATGTACATGCTCGACAGGCTGATGGTGTACGGAAGTCGCGACAAGGGGGCCGATACCGGACTCTTGACTTTGGGATTCCTCATCCTATTGCTGGTCTTCATTTCCTCGTCGGATGTATTGGAGGAATCGCAGACGCAGGAGGAAGTGGCTGCGTCTAGCATTGTACCCGATGGTGCGCTTCTCCTGTTCAGGCTATCATGCGTGGTTCTTGTCGTGATCACATTGTCGTGGATAGCCTTGGATCCTAAGGGCAGTAAGGACTACCCCCTCTTCTTCAAAGATCGAGAGATTAGGAGGAGGGACGTGGTCGGACCGACCAGGCTCGCTGCTTTCACGATGTGGCACTTCGCGCTGATTGGGATTAGCTTCGCCACTTCCGGCTATGCCACTTGGGTCCACATGTCTGGAGGAGAGGTCCCTGAGTGGATACTGCTGGCCTCGCCCATACTTTTCTCGACCGCTTTTGCGTGTGCCATTCTGGTGACATGCGTGATTACGTTCCACATAATCGGCGATAACCAAAGGAAGGGAAATCCGATTGATCACCTTTTCAGCTGGTACGAGATCGTGATGCACAATGTAAACGTCGCAATAATGGCAATATCGCTTATCCTCAATGATATGAATGTGGAGTGGAAGTACTTCGTCTTCCCTGCCGTGTTTGGGATTGTCTACGTCTTCTGGGCAGCCATATACGCCAATTTCATCTCTGGGGTCTTCATCTACGAATTCATGGACTACAGAATGGCTGGAGCCCCTGTGATCTACTTCATACTGTTCGTCCTTCAGATCTCATTCTTCTTTGTCGTACTGGCACTGGACAGGCTTGCGGAATGGAACATTGTCCTCGGTTTTGTGACCGCCATGGGGATGACTTGGGCGATCTCGGCTCTGAAGGAACCCGTTCATGGGTAGAGCCTTTGCTGGGACCATTTCCCACCATCCTTGGTTAGCACGATCCTCTCATGAAGCCTGCTTGGCCTGCCAGACCAATACTCGACTTTGCTCGCCCTGATTGTGAATCCACCCCAGAAAGGAGGTAGTGGAACCTCCTCGTTTTCGAATTCTGTTTCGAAATGGTTGAACTTAGCAACCAGCTCATCTCTGGACTCAAGATTCCTGCTTTGGTCCGAGGACCATGCTGCTATCCTGCTCAGTCGAGGTCTAGATGAGTGGTAGTCTTCCACCAACTCTCTGTCCATCTCGGAGGCCCTTCCCTCTATCCTAACCTGCCTCTCCATCTCAGGCCACCAGATCGTGGCTGAGACTGAGTCATTCGATCTGATTTCCACTGATTTATCACTTTCCAGATTCGTGAAGAAGCCTATGCTCTCGCCTTGTAGGTGCTTTAGTAGAACCATCCTGTTTCGGGGTGATCCTGATTGGTCAACCGTTGCTAGGCTCATTGCATTGGGCTCTGTCACTCCGGCATCTTTTGCGTCTGCGATCCATGCGGATAGCAACTTAAGTGGATTCTGAGTATCTTCGATGGACAGTTCTCCACCATCCCTGTATTCCTTTCTCATCTCTCTCATGCCTCCTCCTGAGGGCTTGGGCATATGTATTGGTGTCTAAGCATACTTCCCAACTGAATGAACTAAATGTGAAAATCCCGGCTGAGGTTCATGGGATGGGCGTTCGACTTGGCGAAGATCCTGCTGACAGCTGTGATTATTTTCTCCGTCGCGCAAATCTCAGAGAGGAGCACTCTGTTGGCTGCAGTTCTTGCCTCGATACCTATTGTTAGTGTCCTCTCCATGATGATGATGTTCCACGAGGGGCAAACTGCGCTCGAGATATCATCCTTCGCGAAGGACATCGTTTGGCTCTTGATCCCATCATTGTTGATGTTCATCGTCATGCCATGGCTGATCGAGTCTAAGGACTGGGACTTCTACCCAGCTCTAGCGGCTGGAATTGCAACCACTGTGACGGGTTATTTCGTCATGATTCAAGCCATGGATAGGTTCGGACTTTCGAGCTAGTTGGTGATTTTGTGTCTGTGCTAAACGTCGCAATGGTAGGTTCCGAGGAATTGGGGAGGAGACTAGGGAAAAAAGGAGACTCCAGGGATATAGAGTCCTTTGTGCATAAGGAGTCAAGTGATGATGGAGTCAGGGTTCTTTCGCTGCTAAGGCCGCTGAAGCACCCTGATAGTATCAGGCCCCTGCTCAGCGTCCTAGGGGTTGCAAAGGCAGGTCTCTTGGAGATCAGCGAGCTCAATCCAGCCGTAGGCGAGGCGATGGTGGCCTTCGGATGCTCAGGAATTTCCGATGGTTTCGCGATAATTTCACCGAATCAGGGGGAATGGATCGATCCTGATCAGGTTGAGATGATGCTCCAGCAAGCGGGCCTAGGAGGGTGGCGGATAAAACAAGGGGAGCTTGATGGGCATGAGATTAGGGAGGAGTTATTCGGAATCCAGGACGGTCTATCTGAGGGCTCAATCGGCCATGAGGAGGGTGCCCTGATACTCCCAGTAGATCAGCACTTCAATGTCAAGGGAGTGGGGCTAGTGGCAATCGGCTACGTTCAATCGGGGAGTGTGTCCAGACATGACGAGGTCGAGGTTCTCCCGTCTGGGGACGTTGGAGTGGTGAGATCCCTCCAGGTAATGGACGATGACGTAGAATTAGCGTCTGCAGGAGACAGAGTCGGATTGGCACTCAGGAACCTCAGAGAGCAGTCTCTCCACAGGGGTTGTATGATTTGCATGCCGGGTAGTGGAGCTATGGAAAGGCACGAGTCCACGACTTTCGATCTGGCAGTTGCTCCATTCCAGAGAAAAAGTCTTGAAATTGGCGATGTGGTGCACGCCTCTTCGGATATGCAATTCGTCGTAGGAAGGGTTTCTGCGGCCGAAGGGAGTACGTATTCGATTAATTGGGACTCCCCCCTTTGGATAAGGTCGGATGGGACATCTATGGTTCAGATCGTCCAGTTAGATGCAGTGCCGATGAGAATAATGGGAACAGCTGAGAAAATCAGAGAGCTGGATGGGTAGCTGTGATGTCCGAGAATCCCACCAAGTCGCTAAGATACTCAGAAACCATTCTGCCTAGCTTCCTCTGATCTGTCTCTCTATGAAGGCTGACTCTCATAGAGGAGGCCCCGGGTAGGCCCTTGGTGAAGGATACCGCATGCCTCTTCAGATTCTTGTTCGGCCTGTCGGAGTATAGGTCTTCACAGAGCTCCAGATACCGGTCCCAACACCAGAGGCGAGCGACAGCATGATCGTCCACACCCCATGGAGGGTCGTGGTTTGTCCAACCAAGGTCCCTCTTGATATCGTAGAAGATGGATGGTCTGCCGATGGCCCCCCTGCCGATCATCAGTCCTGCAGCTCCTGTGTGTTCCAAGCAGTCTGATGCGGTAAGGGAGTCAGTGACATCCCCATTAGCGATGACTGGTATCCCCACCGATTCCACGATCTCTCTTATTTGGGTCCAATCGGCCTCCCCAGAGTATCGCTGCCTTAGGGTGCGACCATGTACGCATACCCTTTCAACGCCCACTTCCTCTAGCCTCCTGCATATCTCCAATGCAGTATTGGGGCCGCTTCCCGTGCCTAGCCTCATCTTCACGGTAATGGGAACGCTGGCCACCTCTATGCAAGCCCTGACCATCGCTACGACCCGATCGGGGTCCCTCAGAAGCGCTGCGCCGGCATCGTTTCGGCATACCTTGGGAGCTGGGCATCCGAAGTTGATGTCGATGATATCCGCTCTGTCCTGTAGCATCTCTACCGTCTGAGTCATCTCTTCGATTACCCCTCCGAAAATCTGTGGTATGAAAGGAGACTCTCTGCTGTCACTTTCTACCTTTAACCAAGAGTATGTGTTCTTCCTTGTTAGGCCAGACGCAGCTGTGAACTCGGTCACGGTAACATCCGCCCCGCATTCTCTAGCTAGAATCCTGTATGCCAGGTCTGTGACGCCTGCCATGGGGGCCAGGAAAAGGGAGCTCTCAGGTGGGTTCATCGTTAACACGGAAGGGTTGTCTGCTTTGAGTACGTCGAGATATCAGAATGTGGACTCCCATTCCGCGACGTCCTCTGCTAGCTCCCATTCCATATCGTTCTTCACAGTTCCACGAGACTTGAGAATCTCTCGAGATAGGAGCCAGTAGATTAGTGCCAGAGAGCGCCTGCCCTTGTTGTTGGCAGGTAGTGCCAGATCGACGTTCCTCAGCCTGTTGTTCGCATCGCATATTGCAACTACCGGGAGTCCGGACTTGACAGCTTCCGAAAGTGCCTGGGAGTCTGCAGCCGGATCGGTGACCAGGATAACCTCTGGCTCTGTGTAGGTCCTGAGCCTTGGATTAGTCAGAGTCCCGGGAATGAATCTCCCTACGATATGTTTTGCTCCGATCGATTGTGCGAACTTCCTAGCCGGCCTCTGACCATACTGCCTCGCACTAACAACGAGAACTCTGCTGGCTTCATACTTGGAGAGGAAGTTCGCGACGACCCTGATCCTTGAGTCGGTCTGATTGACGTCGATGATGTGCAAGCCGCTGCTATCCTGATGCATTGTGTCCAGAAACTGTCGCATGTCCGCTGACTTCTGGTTTGTACCGATGTGAACTGCGTGCCTTTCGTACACGTCAAGCGACACAAGTGGTGACGTAGTCTCCGACATTCCGTTTCCTCAGCGACGCGCCCACCTGCCTTCGGTTGATAAGCGCTGCGCAGGTGACTCGAACCGCTTCTCCTCAGTCTTCGAGGTCGGAGAGGAATGTGCATTCCTTGTTTCCGTCTTCTTTTACTTCATGAGTCTCCGGGAAGTGAACGCATGGCTTGGTGATTGTTGTATAGAGGTCGAACGAGTCGTGGAAGGATAGTTGCTCCACAGGGGTAGTTACCCCCCAACCTCTGGCCTCGACCTCCAGAGACCAAGTACCATCGATGAAGTCCAGGTTGTTCCATTCGACTCGATCGGAGTAGTCCTGTGTGGCCCTAATCTCCCAGAATGGGTTACCTCCAGACTGCTTAGCGCCTGGCTCCCACAACCTAGCCTCTACGAACCTGACCTCATTGGTCTCGTTTCCTATCAACTCTTCCAGTGTTCCGGAGTATGGAAACCGTACTGTGAAGCTGATGACTAGCTTTGAAACGGTCTCGTCAATTATCACGTTGGTCTGGTTCTCATAAACCACCGAGTTCAGCTCAGCCCCAGTCTCGAAGGTCTCGGACCATCCTATCGTCTCGTCCTCATCTATGTACTCGGGGGGTTCTCTCCAGCCCTCCATTATTTCCCTCTGCATGGAAAGTGCCAGGCATCCGCTGCTGAGCATACATGCAGTCATCATCGATGCAAGGATAAGTTGCTTCCGGGGGGCCCTCACGATTTGTCGGGGAGGTCCGCACGTATTCAAACCGCTTGGTAAATGGTGCCTCTCGGTACTCATAGGGTACGTCAGCGCCTAAGCTCGGTCACCCTTCGTCGTCATTGAGGCATGCTACCCAGTAAGAGGTCTGAAATCAAGTCTGCGATTCTAGAATCCCATGCCGCCCATGCCGCCCATGCCGCCACCCATATCTGGCATTGCAGGAGCATCTTGCTTGTGCTCAGGATCGTCAGCGATCAGAGTCTCGGTCGTCAAAACAAGACCTGCGATGGATCCTGCGGACTCGAGTGCGTTCCTAGTCACCTTCGCTGGGTCTAGGATTCCAGAGTCAACCATGTTGACATACTCGCCGGTTCTAGCGTTGTAACCGAAATCCTCTTCCTCGTTGGAGAGGATCTTCGCGATTACCGCCTCGCCATCTGCACCAGCGTTCTGTGAGATCTGCCTTGTGGGGGCAGCCAATGCGTCGTAAACCAGGTTAATCCCGATTGCGCGATCGCCATCAGCAGAGCTGGCAAGCTCCTTCAGACTCTCCCTTGCTCTGAGCAGGGTAACTCCACCGCCAGCAACTACACCTTCTGCCATTGCAGCTCTTGTAGCGTTCAGCGCGTCATCGACTCTGGCCTTGGTCTCTTTGACCTCGGTCTCGGTTGCAGCTCCGATCTTCAGAACCGCCACCCCCCCGGTCAGCTTCCCGACTCTCTTCTCTATCTTCTCTCTGTCCCACTTGCTGGTGGAAAGCTTTGCCTGACCTCGGAGTAGCTCTGCTCTCTCCTCCGTGGCCTTCTTGTCTCCGCCTCCTCCCACTAACGTGGTCTTGCTCTTGCCGACAATCACCCTGTCAGCACTTCCTAGACTAGAGGGTCCTTGGGCCTTCAGGTCGGCTCCTTGGTCCTTGAACAGGGGCTTTGCCCCGGTCAGTACTGCTATGTCCTCCAGCTGCTCTGCGATTTCGTCTCCAAAACCCGGAGCCTTCACTGCTACTGCCTTGACTACTTTGCTCACTACATTGAGAACAAGTGTCGCGAGTGCCTCTCCCTCTATGTCCTTGGCGACTATGATCAGAGGCCTCTTTTGCTGAACGCTAGCCTCCAGAGATGGGAGAAGATCCTGCGCAGAGTTGATTGTGTGGTCCGTTAGCAGTATAAGGGGGCTCTCGTGGATTGCTTCCCTCTTCTCCTTATCATTGATCATGTACGGGCTGATGTATCCCTTGTTGAATTCCATACCCTCCACTACATTCAGAGAGGTCTCGATTGACTTTGCCTCCTCAACTGTGATTACTCCCTCGCGACCGACGGCATCAACTGCGTCGGCAATCAAGGAGCCGATCTCTTCGTCGTTGTTCGAGGCGATTGTGGCAACTTGCTTGATTGTCTCGCCGGTCTCAACAGGGACTGCTCTGTCCTTTAGTGAATCGACTACAGCCTCCACAGCTTGGTCGAATCCGGCCTTCAACTCTACTGGACTGGAGCCAGACTCCATGTTCTTCAGTCCGTGATGGCACAGGCTCTGGGCTAGAATCGACGCGGTCGAAGTCCCATCTCCTGCGTTGTCCTGTGTCTTGCTGGCGACCTCTTGGATTAGCTTCGCGCCCATGTTGGCGAATGGGTCTGCTAGTTCGATGTCCTTGGCGATGGTCACGCCGTCATTGATTATCGATGGGCTACCCCAAGACTTCTCCAACACTACAGTCCTTGCTGCAGGCCCCAGGGTGACTTTCACGGCATTCGCAACCGTATCTATCCCCTCGAGCAGCTTCTCTCTTGCTTCCTCTCCGTAAACTATCTTCTTTGCTCCCATTGTATCACTCCGTTACCTTGGCTTGGATATCTTCCTGCTTAATCAACAAGAAGTCCTCTCCCATCCACTCCATCTGCGTCCCGCTATATTGCCTGAATATCACGCGATCTCCGACTGAGACGCTATTCGCGTCCGCACCTACGGCCTCGACCCGTCCGACATTCATCTTGTCCCGGGCCTCTTCCGGTAGGAGAAGACCTGAGGCGGTCTTCTCCGGGGCATTCTCCATTGCTAAAAGCACCATTTCTCCTATCGGTTCTATTCCTATTCCCATGAAGTCATCTCCAAGTGGAACCGACCCAAATTTTGGTCTATTTTAAACTCAACGAAAAAAAGGTATGGCAAAAACGTCCTGAAAACCATCAGGAAAACCAAGGATGTTCGCCAAAATGATTCCTGGGGACGTCTTCACCGGATTCCAATGAGTAATTGAATCCAGAGAGCACCGAATCCAGATATTTACCTAGTTTTGGCTTAATGAGAATTCTGAATGGAAGGTAGGAAAGAGGCTTTGGCCAACCGGCAAGTGGGAAAGGGAAGACCGTGATATTAAGGCTGCAGCTGTCAATTCCAAGGGACTCCAATCTCCATTTGACCAGAGACTTCGGACCGTTTTCCTCTCCGATGAGAAGGTCGTATCCTATTCCGGGGGACCAGAAGTGGAAGTTCCGGATGTACCGTAGCCCATTGAGGTAGACCAATTCGTCCGAGTGTCCCTCGTCCCCCCATGTTATGGCTTCATTTGACCTACAGAAAGGATGGCAGCTGTTGAGGTTTCCTGGCCTGCTGATTAGCTCCCAGATTTCCTCTTTGCTCGCTCGGAAGACCCTGGTTCTGGAAACTGAGTACCTCCTAGCGTACGAATCCAGCAGAAACCCCCCTCATTCGCTCAGCCAGTTTGCCATTATCGGCATGATCACTTCTGGCATTGTAACTACTCCCATGTGCCCCCCGGGCACCTCTTCGACTTGTACGTTTGTCATCGATGTGGTAAGAATCGTGCAAGCCTCGAACTGGTGGGGCGGGGTCTGGGGACTTAGCGTAATCAAGGTGGGTTGCCTTATGGATTGGTAGAATGAAGGAGGTGTCCGGTCGTAGCATAGCAGCCTTACCTCGCTGAGTATCTTAGGATGTAGCCCCCTCCACATATCCTTCCTGTGTTCAGGCATAGACTGCCATGTTCCCGGTACGTTCCAATAGTCGACGAAGTCCTCCAGGAAGTCCTCCATTGCCAGTCCCTCTGTGAAGAAGGTCTCGACCACCTCTCCAAACTCATTCTTCAGATCGGCGCGCTGTGTATGCTGAAGACAGCCCCAGACCGTTGGCTCGTGGATAGCGACCCTCCTAATCAAATCAGGAAATTCCTCACATAGCCTCAGACCGATGAATCCACCATATGAGTGTCCGAGGATATCCACTTTACCTTCCTCCTGAGCGAGCAGCTCCGAGCAAGCCAGGTAATCGAGCGAAGAGTCGATTTCCCCCTGCCCGGCCCAATCTCCGGATTTAGGGTAGGTCAGGTAGTGTGGGCAGATCACTCTCCTGGAGCCGACCATCGGGAGGAACGCACTCCACTGCCTCGAATCCAAGCCAGTACTGCAGAGCATCAGGATAGTAGGACCTGATCCATCCCTCTCCAGGTAATAGAAATCGTGCCCGTCTAAATTCAAAATTGGCATTACTGCTTTCAAGTAAGGGCTCAATATTAAGGTCACTATGGCCTATCCAGACTCGATGTGCCGAATGAAACCGATAGTTTCCGTGAGGGTGTCTATCGACATTTGCATGTCTGGAGTAAGGTCACCCAGCCGAACTATGACCTCTTGGTCGGTTATCATCGGTATCTGCCACGAGGATCTTACTCTCTGCGACTCTCTCGATAGCTTGAACAGGAGCATTGCCTGCATCCTACTCAGCGTGAGGAATTCTCTAATGCCAGCCTCGTCGGTCCCCTTCACTCGGAACGCCTTGTCGAACTGATCGTTGCCCGTCTCTATGTCCTGCTCTCTGCGGCGAAATATTCCATCTCCCCAAGCATGGGGGGTAATCTCGAGACCCAGTGTCATCGGATCCCTAAGACGCACAGTCCACTTGGTGGTATAGTAGACATTTTTTGAACCTCCGGAAGATGTGCCACGCCCCCCATCACGAGATCGTTTCCTCTCGAAGCTCACGCTACATTGGTAGCCATCAATAGTACCGGTTATCACATTTCCATCCCAGTTGTGATCAGGATTGTATGAGAATCCTAATTGGTCTGCCATTTGCTCGTAGCCTGCGTTTATCTGGAGCCTGTGCCTTCGTATGCCCAGTAAGCTACGGAGCCCCAGAAGAAATGGCATACCCAAGAAGAGAAGGCAGCAGAAAGCATCTCCACTGTTTACCATTCTGAAGCCACGTCCATTTCTCGCTAGGAGTGCCAACAGATAACATAACCGTCTTCCAAGTCAGATGTCATCAAGCCAAGAATGAAGGGCAATCGCGGACAGGGATGAGCATGAGGAAAGGTAGACCTGAGTGGTGGGGGGATGCGATTTCACATCTCGTCCAGGACCCACTTATCGGGGAATTGGTGGACCGATTCAGGGACGAAAGTTTGCTGGGAAAGGGGGAGATCTTCCAAACTCTGGTAAGGAGCATCGTAGGACAGCAGATTTCGGTGATAGCGGCCGATTCAGTGCATGCCCGGTTGGAGGAACTTTGTGGTGTTATCACGAGGGAGTCGATGGGAGCCAAGACACTGGAAGAGCTCGTCGGCTGTGGTCTGTCCAATTCCAAGAGCCAGTACATCCTCGGAATCGCAAACAGTGATTCGCCACTCCTTCCTGATTCCTACCAGGAGATGAGGGATGAAGAGATAATCAAACATCTCGTGAGTTTCAGGGGTATCGGCCCATGGACTGCGGAAATGATGCTCATCTTCTCCTTGATGCGACCGGACGTACTTAGCCTCGGTGATCTCGGAATCGTAAAGGGGATACAGATGTTGGTTCCGGAAGCACAGACCGATCAGGAAATGGAGTCAGTTGCAGAGGCTTGGAGGCCGTTTCGCAGCGCTGCGTGCTGGTTCCTATGGAGATCTCTGGACCCCGTGCCGGTTGAATACTGATTTAGATGGTCTTCAATTGACGGGTCCCAGTCCCTCCAGGGCCCATCCAGAGATCCGGCTTGTTCCCGAGGATTTCCTCGAGGCTGGCCATGTCCTCGTCAGTAAGCCTCAATGCGACTTCGATACAACCCATGTTATCCTCGACCTGCTCAGGGGTCGTAGCCCCCATCAGAATCGTGGAAACGTTCGGGTTCTTGAGGCACCATGCTAGTGCGAGCTGGGCAGGGGTGCAGTCGATCTTCTCCGCGTACTCGCAGATGCGGGCGACGATCTCGAACTCGCCCCTCTGCCTTCGATCCTCGAGATCCTCCAGCAGCCACTCGTAACCCTCCTGGGTCACTCTGGAGTCCTCGGGTATCCCATCCAGGTACTTGCCAGTCAGGAATCCCGACCTGAGGGGGCTCCAGATGGTCGTTCCGATCGAGTAGGGGGGGTTGTAAATCGGGAAGTACTCGTTCTCGAACCTGTTCCTGTGCAGCATGTTATACTGGGGTTGTTCGAACTGAGGAGGCTCGAGCCCCTCTGACCTAGCTATCCAGAAGGCCTCGGTGATCTGCTGGGCAGACCACTCGCTGGTCCCCCATGCAGTGGCCCTCCCACTCCGGACCATCTCGGTCATCGAGCGTACGACGGTTGCGGTTGGGGTAAACGGATCTGGCCTATGGCAGAATAGGAGATCGACATAATCCAGCTGGAGACGTGAGAGCGATGCGTCGAGACCCTCTCGGCAATGCTTCATCGAGAGTCCGGACTCGTTCACACCCGGACCCCCCCAGAATGTCTTCGTGGTTATGACAAGGTCGGACCTCCTCCATAGATCGGGATCCTCAGACTGAAGATCCTTCAGCGCGAGTCCGAAAATCCGCTCAGCCTCGCCGTTCGGATTACCATAAGCCTCGGCATGGTCGTAGCAGTTCACCCCCGCGTTCCTGGTCATCCTCATGAGTTCCTTAGCGGTCTCCACTCCAGCCTTCCCGGATAGTCTGTCCTTGATCCCATAGGTGGCCCAGAAACCGTAGGATAGCACGGAGACCTGGATGCCGGTGTTTCCCATCATCCTGTAATACATGTTCTCGTGAGTCATGTAGGTCCACTAATGGTCCCCTTTGAGAACCCTCGTGTCGCAGTTACTCCATATGTATACTGGCGCTGGACACCATCAGAGGTATGCCGACCCACAAGGCACAAGCTAAGTTGCACCCCAGTTCTACCGGGTTAAGGTAGGGGTCACCAATAAACAACAGACCATTGATCGCTAAACCTGCTGCGCACATGGCCCAAGCAATGTATACCCCGATCCTCCTCCTCCTCGCGATCAGGGCTCCTGCCATGACGCCTACTATCCCGATGGTGATGACAAAAAGAGAAATAGCAACGAACAAGAGCTCCATTGGTTCACTCTCTGCCTCGTTGTCCCACCATCCAGGCTGGAGGACGAAATCTGCTGCTATCCCGAGAATAAACAAACCCGCTAGTGTAATTAGGACGGAAAGGATAGAGTATGTCACACCCACGACCGGTGGGAGGGGGCTCTTCGGGGTCGGGAATGGGTTCACAACTTGGACGGGGGCTACTGTGTCTGGGGGCGGAGGGGACCACCAGCCTCCATTCTCTGAATCCTCGACCACGTAATCCCGCTGTCTGGAGATGGTATTGAAATCTGTTTCTGTCATGTTGAAGATTCCAGAATAGATTCATCGTCCAATAACGGTAACATATTGTGCCGCCTTCTCTGACAATTAGCCGTGAGTGGATGCCTTGAAGACTTCCCTAACGAACTAGAGCCGAGTTTCTCTTGTCTTTCGGATTCTCTATCTTCAGGACCTGCTTCTGGAGTGCTGATACTCGTCATTGGGATTCCAATGATAAGCATAGTCAAGGGATACCTAAGGAAGCTGCTGGATAATGTCGACTTTGATGAGGGTCTCGAGAATTTTCTGTTCAGGATCGCGGGAGTGGGTCTTTGGGCTATCGTCCTCTTGACTGCCGCTGACGAATTCGGGATCAATGTGACCGGTTTGGTCGTCGGACTTGGGTTCATCGGGCTGGCTGTCGCCTTTGCGGCACAGGATACAGTCGAGAACGTAATCGCAGGAGTATTCATCATAGTGGACAGGCCCTTCAGAGAAGGCGAGAGGATACTGTTGCCGAAGAGCCTGGGCGGGACATACTCCAAGTGGGGGGATGTTACCTATATCGGCCTCAGAACTACAAGGGTTAGGTCAACGGATGGGGTGCTTCTAACCATCCCCAACAAGCTGCTAACAAAGGACGCGGTTGCGAACTTCAGCCATAGTTCTGACATGGAGCTCAGGGTGAGAATTAGGTTGGGGCTGACTGCGACTTGGTCTAATGTTACCAAGGCGGAAGAGATAGTGAAAGATATCTCACAAAACCATCAGGATATTGTGTCTAAACCAAAGCCACCAGAGGTAGTCTTGAGGGGTTTTGGGGACCAAGAAGTAGTCATGGAGATACGCTACTACGTTGACAATGCACGTAAGATGAGGCCATCCAAGTCCTTCTTCGTCACAGAGATACTGAGGAGATTTGAGGAGGAAGGGGTGACTCTAGCTTTCCCAGTGAGGGTGAATATGAACAGCGAGGTAGATCTGGACGATCTGGGATTTTAGACATACTCGAAACGGAACAGACTTTAGTCCAGTATTACAATGGCTTTTTGTCGGGAGCACTCCTCAGTGCTACATGGTCAAGCTGGCCCTAGTTGTCCTTCTCCTTATGTCGGCGAGTCTGTCGGGCTGTCTCGAAGAAGAGGGGGAAATTCCAGAGGAAGAGGAGGGAGATGTTGATGGGTCATTTTCTCTTATTGAGGATGGAATTTTTACGTGCATAGAACACGGGAACCTTACGAGATGCTGGCAGACCCATATCCCTGAAAATCTGGATCCCGAAGAGCCTGTACCGCTGATAATCGATCTGCACGGTTACGCATCGGACTCAACTGCGCACAGGAGGCTATCTTCCTTCGACAGCATAGCCGATGAGGAGGGTGCGATTGTGATTTATCCAGATGGAGTCTTGGGATTGAACATGGTGTGGGATCTGGAGGAAAATCAAGCTTGGAACGCCGGTTGGTGTTGTGCACACTCGGCTCGAGAGGACATAGACGATCGGGGCTTCATCGAGAAAATCGTTAACATCTCTCTCGAAATACACAACATCGACTCAAACAGAGTCTACGCTTCAGGGTGGTCCAACGGTTGTGCAATGGCACAGAGGCTTGCCATGGAATCTAGCCGTATCTTCGCTGCAGTAGGATGCATGTCAATGTACCTAATTACTGACCCTGTAGGAGATTATACTCCAATTCCAGTCATGGAAGTGCATGGATTCCTAGATCAAGTAGTTCTCTATGAGAGTACTGCTCTCAGTGTGCCATTCAATGAAGAAATGTGGACAAATCCAGAGGCGTACGACACAGGTGCGATAGAGAATATCTACGAATGGGCGGATTACAATGGGTGCCCTGGTCAATTGGAGACCTTCGAGCTGAATGGACTTTATTCAGTTCAGGGTTTTGAAAATTGCGAGAATGGTACGTCGATAAGACTGATGACGATTTATGTTGCACAGCACAATCCATATTCGAATGACGTTGATGACGGATCGATAATCGGTAACGGATATATCGGAACTCAAGGTTTGGTAGAATCCAGCCACATAGTCTGGGACTTCATTAGCCAGTACTCAAAGGATGGACAGTCAATTTCTCCCTAGAGTATAGCTCCTCCTATCGGCCTTCCAGATACTCGGAGAATCAGCGTAAAGACCAGGTTTCATTGCTAAATGCGTCATGAGACCGGATTATGAAACATATTTTCAAATATGTAAGGCGTACATTCCCGATTAGGTGACCGAGATGAAGGGACAAATAGCAAATATAGGATTAGCAGCAAGTGCGATATCAATTGTGGCATCAATTTACATTTATACCACATATGATGGCGGAAATACCGATTTGGGGATTTTCGTAGGTTTGTGGGCTCCAACACTGATTCTATTCTCACAGGAAATAGACAAAATAATGAATGGCGAGTAGTAAAATATACACTCTGCCGTGAGGGAATTAATTCCACTCATGAACTACCTGTCAATCTCTGATTTGATCACAGCTGCTGTGGATCAGTCGTTTTTTCAGGCAAAATTAATGTCGTTATTGACCATGGTTGAGCCATGTCAGAGGAGAACCTTCTGTCCATCGCAGGTCTTCTGTCATTCTTCTTGGGGACTATTTCCCTCTATCTCGTGTACAGATCGAATCATCTGAGATGGAATGAGAAAGCCGCTGGATACATCCTATCTTGGATTTTCTTAGTCAAGGCCGTCTCATATCCATGCGACGCATATGTTCTGCAGATTACCAATGGGGGTGTAGATTTTGTCCAGCCTTGGGAATACTTCTACGCACTCTCGAATCTGCAGAATTTTGTATTCATGCCCCTATGTTTCGCTCTCTCTCTGGTGTTTCCTGTCTCGGTTTTGAGGACTAAAAATCAGATAAAAATCGCTCTGCTGGTGTTTACCTTCCTAGTTTCTTACAGAGTCATAGTGTATGTTTCCGTCGGTGTCAATTCTCTGGAGCTGGTTGGTCTAGAGTATATTCTAACTACCATAATTTGGACTTCGAATTATGTACATTTCAAGATCAAGAACCTCCATGAGCCAAATAAAGGAAACGGGCGAATCGCAAACATAAGCGCGCTGCTACTGATGCTGCACACGGGGTTCAATTGGTTTGTTTGGGTTGGGGTATTTACCAGATCTGACTACTTCTACTTCGAGGACGTTAGATTGGGATTGGATGAGAGCGGATCATTTTCCGAGTATTTCTGGCTTCTCTCTCTAACAATCTCAATTTGTGGAGCAATTTGCATAGTGATCACATCCCTAGGGATATTCTATCTGAATGGGGAGATAGATGGGGTAGGGATTGCTGCATTGACGTATCTGTCCCTAGGGGTCGTGACACACTTCGTTTACCTTTCCGGCGCTGGAGCAACTGCTTGGTTCTTCACCGCTGAGGACAATTTGACCAGCACTTGGAACATCTTTACCAGACAGGCACACTATACTATAGGAAGGCCGGTGATTGCAATGATTATACTGCTCCAGTATGGTATCTACGACTTGAGTGACACGAGGAATTATGCAATAGCGAAGACACAATCTATCCTGATAATAGTCATAGCGACCGCGGCTCTCATGGAAATGGTGCAGTTGGTCCTACCGATCGACCAAACCCTATCTGCTGGTTTCCTGGGGATTTTCATTGCTCTCGGCCTTGGGTGGGAGGAGAAAACGTTCCACGGAGTTGCCACCAACCCGAGGAGAGTGAGTGAGATGCTAGCTGGAAGCGAATGGGACGCTCCAGAGGTTGACATTTCGGACAGAGCATACAACAGCTTCAACATATCATTAGCAATCTTCGTGCTGCTATCTGTTTTCCTAGCCTACGTGGTTGATGTCTCTAATGTGTTAGTTGTCTGATATGAGTTGATTTTTTGAAAATTGGAACCAGTTACCTGTCGTTGATCCTTTCAAGTAAAGAGTCTAGGCCGTTGATATTTGCCATGCTGACCATGTTTTTGCTTACGAGTGCTTACCAGACCTCGGTATTCTACTACTTTAAGTCGGAAGAGATAATCGGGAAATATGACGTCCCATCGTGGGACATCTCATTCGAGAACTCGGATTTGAACACGGAAGAAACCCAGATAATTGCGGATGGTACTACTACCTCATATTATCTTGACATTGATGACTCCACCATTATGGAGCAGTCCTATGTTGGGTTCCTCAATGTAGTGGTGAGTTATGATGAGACCTCGGACAACTTCGCAGATCCGTGTGATTTCGTGAGTGTGAATCTAAGACCTGAGGGAATTGTAGCGGAGTGGGACAACGAGAACAACACCCTCTCCGGAAGCAGTGATCAGTGCACGGACATCTTGCTATTCGTCCAGATTTACCCTTCATTCGATGGGGCGAATGTGACGGTAGAGTCCGAGACCGCTGACGAAGCATTGGCGCTTTGGTCAAACAAAACGTATGGCATGGGAGAGTTGAATCTTGAGGTCGAAGTAAACACCCAACAGAGAGTCGAGGGGCCGATTCCGACACAACAGGACGAGGAGGAGTCGGTCACTGTGAATTGGGGAATCACCACCTTTGTGCCTACTGCAGTAGTGGTGGAGGGTTCTGGCTAGCCCCACGATAAATTCAGAGTACGGGATGACGCATAAATCAAATGCAGACCCACTATGGGTCGGTTATGGGGAGATGGCCGTATCTCGGTGCGGCGATAATTTCTGAGATAATTGCAACATCATCGCTGAAATCATCTGAGAATTTCACGAATTTGCTCCCATCTCTAGTGGTGGTGATAGGATACTCTGCTGCATTCTACTTCTTGGCTGTCTCACTCGATGAAATACCAGTCGGGGTGGCATACTCAATCTGGTCTGGAGTCGGGATTGTCGGGATCGCAATCATCTCAATGATCGTGTATGGGCAGCGTCCTGATTTGGGTGCGGTTATCGGAATGGGGCTAATCATCGCAGGAATAGTTGTAATGCGGATTTACAGTGACATGGCGATGGAATGATGCCTGGGTGTTATATTTCCGCAAGAAGGAATTCCGGGACTATTAATTTAGACACCTCTAAATAATAATCAGTTGGTCGGGAATCATGCCCTGTGCCTGTTGTGACTGTGACCCGTGTGGTCCTAGCTGTTCGTGCGATGGATGCTGTTGAATCGAACTGCTACCCGTTGGAAGACATATTCAACATCATCTAGTGATGCCAAGATATTGAATCGGTGCTTATTTCGTGGACATTATACAACTGTGAAAATAATTTGCTTCATCGTGAGTTTCGTGCTATACAGCTGATTCTAACGCAATGATTCTAGATCTGAGAGAATCCGAAATCGGTGTTGACTTCCCGGTTGAGTAGTCGCACAAGACACCACTTGCCGAGCCTGTTGCGACCAAGCCTCCCCCCCTATCAGTGCTGGTAATCTTGTAATCCATATCGAATGAAGAGTTGCCCAATCTTGTGATTGTGGTTTGTACAACTACAGTGTCCGGATATACTACTGGTAGTAAGAAATCCGCCTTTATCGCCGCAAGTATCGGTCCTATGTTTTCTGATTCCAGAATATCCATCATTCCGCATTCATCAAAATATGCCATCCTAGCTGTCTCCATCCAAGTTAAGAAAACGGTGTGGTTGACGTGATTCAGCGCGTCCATATCCCCCCATTGGACTGTTATTTCCATTGAGATTGGCCAGTTTCCGAGAGGTTGATCCATGATTTACAGAGAGGGGGCCCACTATTAGATGTATACAGAATATCCATTCCAAGGCTGGGAAATAATGGATACGGGTGAAGAAAGAACGAGGCCAATGATGTGTAGCCATACGATGTGGAATGAAACTAAACATCATCTTATTTGCGAATCTCCAGTGCAAGGCATATGAGTACCAGGAGCGGCGATTACCGTTTAACTGGAATAGTGATCGTCGCAGTACTGCTGATCGTTGGCTTGGTTCTGAGTGCGGTAGATGCTAATTCTGCAAGCTTCAGTGGACTCCCCTCAGTGGTCTGGTGTGCCATAGTTATCTTTGGAGTCCAGTGGATGGCATGGATTCCAGCCTCCATTGGCCAGACCGAGAGATTCTACGATCTCACTGGCGGGGCGACTTACCTCGCAGTCGTCGCGTTCAGCCTTTGGGCCGGCTCTGAGTCCGGGAGGATTGGCTCCAGAGAATTGTTAATCAGCACTCTAGTCGCTATTTGGTCAGTCCGTCTGTCCGGATTTCTGTTTCTTCGGATACACCACAAGGGGAAGGATGGACGGTTCGACGATCTGAAAACCTCCCCAGTGAGGTTCCTGGTCCCCTGGACTGTGCAAGGACTCTGGATCTTCCTGACTGCTAATGTCGTTATCGTCATCAACAGCCAATCGGGACCATCCCCCCCTCTGGGAATGTGGGATGGTATCGGACTTGCCATCTGGGTTCTAGGTTTCAGTATCGAGGTTTTGGCAGATTCGCAGAAGGCTAATTTCAACTCCAATCCTGAGAACGAGGGTAAGTGGATAGACCAAGGCCTCTGGTCCCGCTGCAGGCATCCAAACTATCTGGGCGAGATCATGCTATGGACGGGTGTTGCCGTCTTTGGACTGGCCTGCTTTGAGGGACTAGAGCGGGTCGCATGGATATCCCCCATCTTCGTCTACCTACTTCTGACCAGAGTCAGCGGGATCCCGATACTAGATAGGCGGGCATTAGAGAAGTGGGGTGACGATAGCGAGTACAGAGGATATAGGGATAGAGTGCCTGCCTTATTCCCACTCCTTGTCAATAGAGATTAGTGATCTTTCCAAAGGGTGAAATGGGGACACTATGGCATATTCAAATAGCAAATTCTTCTGGTCATTCCATGAGCAAGAAATACTTCGTTAATTTTGTATCAGAACCTAAGAATGATATTTTGAAAACTGTAGTGGGAATAGCGTGTACAGCTAGAGCAATTGCTGAAGGCCATGAGGTGAGCGTTTTTTTCGCGGCTTCTGGGACTAGGTTGCTAGATTCCGAATTTATCAAAGAGTTAGATGAGGAAATGGGCCCTGATTCAAAGGCAGTAACAGAATTGATGGGAGCTATCACATCTAAGGCTACCCTCTATTGTTCATTTGCTTCTGTAAAAGCAACACTCGGATACAGTGAGGGGGATGGGGCCCTAATAGTTCCCGATGACAAAATCAAGTGGAGTGGGCCTCCGGGTGTTATTGAGTTAAGCTCGGCATCTGAAATACAACTAATGTATTGAGGGCTAAGGAAGATGATTCGGCCGTAGCAAAACCACATATGAAATAACAACCCTATTTGGCAAAATTATGGAAGGTGATTTCGATGCTGGAAATTTCGACACTTTCTTGACTTCTCGGAGATCCACTAGAGACTTTCTTCCAACACCAGTTCCAAATGAGGTCATCGAGGAGATTATCGCTGCCGGCCTGACATCACCCAGTTGGAGTAACACCCGCCCGTTCGTAGTAGCAGTAGCAAAGGGCGAGATCAGAGACCGTTTATCTGCAGAATTTCTAAATCGGTTTGAGTTAGTCAAAACGGGACAGGGGGAAGGGATTTTGGGGAAACTTAAGGCTCTAATTCGTAGAAAGGGCTTGCCTACTAGCAATTGGTTAATTCTCAAAAGATATCACAAGGATTTACTACCAAGATCCCAAAGAATTGGTAAGGAATTATACACTCATATGGGAATTGATAGAAACGACAAAGATGCTAGGGATGGATTCTGGGCTAGGAATTACGAATTCTTTGGCGCACCCGTGGAGTTGTTCTTGTTTACCCACAAAAGCCTAGGTAAGTTCGCTGCCTCGGATGCTGGTCTTTTCATGCAGAATCTAATGCTATCAGCGCATTCGAGAGGATTGGGGACCTGCGCTCAAGGCTCCGTAGCGATTTGGGAGGATGCAGTTCGAAAGGAGTTCCACATCAGCAAAAATTACTCCCTTCTTTGCGGGATATGTGTTGGATATCCGAGTCAGGGCCAAGTAAACAAATTTGAAGCGAATAGAATACCCGCCTCGGAGGTAATACTTCCAGAGAAAAATAAGTCCTAGTTGGTAGGCTTGTTCCCGGATTTGTTGATTAAATCGATAGCATAATTACAATATAGCAATCTAAGTCGGTGTGTGCCTGATGGTGAGTGTAGATGAGGTTGAGAGGGTACAGCAGGAATGGGGGGATGGCATTGTTGCGATCTCCCAGGCCCACAAGAATGGTGGAGACTACGTCGGAATAGCAACAAATCACATCAATACATTGTACGCATATCAAATCGGTCCTGTTCTGTTCAAGCCTACCTTGGCCGTGATGGACCAGTTCCGCCCAACCTTCGAATCCGCCTTGTCGTACTTCGTAGCATCGAACAACGCCTGCCCCGAGGACGAAGGTTTTGCGATAAAGGGATGGACAAATGTGCGATTCGAGAATAATAAAGTGACTACGGAGGGAAACAGGGCCTTTGCAATGGGCAACTATTTCTTTACCGATCCAGAAGGTTCCGAGGTCAAGGTCGAGTATACCTTTGGATATATCGAGGATGGAAATGCCAAGCTCAGAATTCATCTGCATCATTCGTCGATGCCTGCGAAGTGAGTCTAGAGCAGATGAATAGGCGGTTTAAGTGGGGCAGATTAAGATAGTAACTAATCTAATATGCCCCACTTAAACCGCCGTTTTCCTCCCTAAACCGAAAAGAGCCATATCTGGATATCGCGCGCTAAGGGTGTGTCGGGAGCCTTGGAGCACATCCACGGAGGCGCGAGAGTTGCACTCAGGAGTGTCCATGGCAAGTACCTGAGCGCTCAGCCCGACGGGCGTGCGGAATGGAATCGCGACCATGCAAGTACCTGGGAACATTTCTATCTCGAGAAGCGTCAGGGTGGTAAGATCGCACTCAGGGGCGTACACGGCATGTACTTGTCGGCACAGTCCGACGGTAGCGTGCAAATCAATCGCGGAGCGGCACCACCAGGTGGCTGGGAGGAGTTCACAGTCGAAGATCGTGGCAACAATGTAGTCTGTTTGAGGTCCTGTCATGGGAAGTACCTGAGTGCGCAGCAGAATGGCACAGCACAATGGAACCGTGATCATGCTCCAAGAGGCGGCTGGGAAGATATCCAGTTCATGCAGCAGGGCGCTACAGGTCAACAACAACCATCAACTACGACAGTATCGATGCCCTCGAGGGTAACCGTTTCAGGAGCCGGGAGCTCGGAAGTGAACGGCACCTACGTGTTCAAGCCAGGCAAACATGATAATAGGCACTGGGATACCATCGCTGGCCATTACCAGCACACACAGAATCCTGAGATATTCATCGCCTTCCAAGACTGCGGAATGGCCCATCAACGCCCGGAGTGGAACAAGTGGATGATCATCTCAAAAGTCGGGGTCCTCTATGCCGCGCACACCGGTGGAAAGATCGGTGTTCCCCCGCGTGAAGGCGTGTGGGAAAATGTCGAAGGCTGGGGTAACCCGGGTGCCCCAGGCGGCAAGCATCCGGCGCCAACAGTCTATCACCCGCCCGACGCTACGACTCAAACTCAACAGCAACTCAACACCGACCGTTCCTCCACGTTTGCTTCAGGTGAATCTATCCTAGTTTCGGAGCACTCATTATCGAAATATAATGGAATTTATACAATTCAAAACAATGAAATTAATGGAAAACCATGGTTCAAAAATAACTCTGGGTGTATTCTGTATTTCTATAATGCGAATTCGGGGGGAGGTCCCTCATGGAGTTTGGATGACCGTT